>CAZFYM010000007.1:0-69430 GCA_964523755.1 uncultured Wenzhouxiangella sp.
CTCCATCGGGAACGCGAGCGTGACATGCAGGATCAACTGCACCAGCCCGAGCAGCTTTTTGGCATTGCCATGCAGGAACCCGTAGTCGCGCACGCGCCGAAAGCCTCTGGGGAGCGGACCGGAAAGGGACACCCCGCGTTACCCGGCGCACGGCCCCGAAGAAACTGCAGGGGCTTACCGGAAGATCAAGCAATGGATTAGGCTGAACCGACACCTGCCGGGCCGGCAGTTTATCGCTGGTCTGAACAGGCGGCTTCGCGGCCATTACAACTACTATGGGCTGGTCGGCAACTCAAGAGCACTGTGGCGGTTCTACCAATGGGCGGTCGAGTGCGCCTTCAAGTGGCTCAATCGTCGTGGTGGCAAGCGCGCCAGCTTCACTTGGGACGCCTTCAACCGAGCCCTACGGTTGTTGAATGCTGCCCGGCCCCGGATCAGCTCACGGAGGAAACAGCATGCGATATTTGCCTGAAGCTCACGCTCGCGCGAAAGCGAGTACAACCGAAGAACCGGATGCGGGAAAACTGCACGTCCGGGACTGTGCGGGGGGCGCCGGGTAACCGGCGTTCCCACCGCGAGAATGGTATCTGGCTCAGCACCTTGACAATACTTACGCTATACCTACAATGTAATGCATGAGTCATCTTATCTTTGACTGGGATCCTCGCAAGGATGCCGCTAATCGCAAGAACACAAGGTCTCGTTCGAGGAGGCCAAAACCGCTTTTACAGACGAGTTCGGCCGCTTAATAGCTGACCCAGACCATTCTGATGAGGAGGAGCGGTTCATACTCCTTGGCACGAGCATCCATTCTCGTTTGCTGGTGGTTTGCCACTGCGTTAGAGACGGTGAGACCATTCGAATCATTTCTGCGCGAAAGGCGGACAAGCCAGAACGAAAAACTCATGAGGTGTATAGACATGCGTGATCACTACGATTTTTCAGAGTCCGTTAAGAACCCATACGCCAAGAAGCTCAAGAAGCAGGTTACGATCCGGCTGGATGAGGATACTATCGCGTATTTCAAGAATCTGGCCGAGAAAAAAGACCTTCCATATCAGAGTCTCATTAATCTCTATTTGCGCGACTGCGCGCAGTCACATAAAGATCTCAAGATTGAGTGGCAATAAACTGTTATGCATTCACTTGAAAGTCAACAATCAATCGCAGACGAGACAAGACGCTACTGGCGTTGGGGGTTGGTGCCGAAGACGGGGTGATTGGGGGCGAAGGGTAGTTCGGCCTTTTGTTCGTTGCGGTAGCGCTCCATGTTTTCGCGCAAATCCGGTCGAGCATCAACGCTGCCGGCCTTAAGCGCCTCAAACAAGGCCTGTGCCTGAAGTTCGACGGCATCCTCAAATAAATCCATTGCCGCATAAACCATCGCCAAAGTAGCCGCGGTTTCGATCCCTGGCGCATTGTGATAAAGCATTTCCGCCCAGGAAAACGCCTCACTCAATTGATCCTCATCCGCGTCCACGCAACTGGCGCGAGTGCGAACCAAGGCTGCCATGATCGGGGGATCAAACTCGTCGGTCGAACGCCGAAGCTCATCCAGGAGACTGGCAGCATCCATGCATTTGCCACCTCCGAGATGGGCCATCGCTTGCCAGTAGCGCAGCCGTGTTCTTGATTCAGCATCGTCGGACGATTGCACCAGTTGGGCGAACGCGTTGCCAGCCGCATCGAATTGTCGCTGCGACAACTCAACAAACGCCAGTGACTCGCGCGCCGCCGAATGCTGACTGTCCAGCTCCAGGGCGCGCCAGTAACCGCGCTCGGCCGCTTCCAGCCGACCGCGAAGCTCCTCGGCCTGGGCCAGCAGGTAGTGGGCCTTAGGATTGTCAGGTTGCAATTCAACCAGACCGGCAAAGGCCTTGCGCGCTTCATTGAAGTCACCCATGCGGGCACTGACACTACCGTAGATTTCGATGATCAACGGCTCATAAGGTGCCAGTGACAGCGCGTTGGTCAGCAGCTGCCGGGCTGCCGGCAGATTGCCGTTCTCGACCTGATTCAGGGCTATCTCCAGGAAAATCTCGGGGCTGCGCAAGCGCGACCGAACACGTTCCAGCAGTGGGTCATCGAGAGAAACCTCGCCATTACCGACACTTTCCAGGTAGGCCTGGGCACGCCCGGTATTACCTTGCGCCCGATGCGCCAGACCCAACGGCTGATGCAGTCGGGTCGCTCCCGGCTCCCGTGCCAACGCCTGCTCCAGGTACTCGATAGCCTGACCATGGTTTTCGCGCGCCAGAGCCACCTGCCCCATGCCTGCCAGCGCGGCGGCTGCATCGGGATTCAGGCGCAGCGCCTGCTCAAAGTCCCGCGCTGCTGCTTCGATCTGGCCTTGGTCAAGACGCACGCGGGCACGCCGGATCAGGGCCGGTGAATCCGTGCTGTCAGCTTGCAGTACCTGATCCAGGTAACCCAGCCCGGACTCGATTCGACCCTCACCAATCTCCAGCACACCCAGCAGATAGAGCCAGTCAAGCACCCTGGGAGCGAGGTTATGGGCATTGCGATAAGCGCTCCTGGCCGGATCAGAAAGACCATGGGCATGCAGCACTTCACCATACCGCCCCCAGACCTGGGCGCGCACTGAATCATTGGCCTGCGCGGTATCCAGCACGGCTTGACGGGCCTGCTCGATGGCATCACGCACCGCATCGCTCGCCTCGGACAGATCCAGCGGCTCTAACGGGGTCACTGCCGGGGTCACTTCAGCATGCAGCGGCACGACCATCAGTATCAGTGAACACAACAGGGCCAACAGCCCGAGACGGCATTTTCTACGGCTTTTCATGATTCTTCCTTGATATCGGATCGCGAGTGCAAATGGTTTTTTTGGTTTCTTGGTTGCCTTGAGCCTTGAGCCCCTTCACCCCTTGGCCCATTAGCCGTTTAGCCCATCACCCCCGCCATCATTTCCTTGGCAGGTACAGATCCGTGATCGTACCTTCATAGACTTCGGCCGCCATCATCACCGATTCACTTAGAGTGGGATGGGGATGAATGGTCAGGCCGATGTCCTCGGCATTGCAACCCATTTCGATCGCCAGGGTCAGCTCGGCGATCAGATCACCGGCATGCATGCCGACCACGCCTGCGCCGATCAGCCTGTCGGTCTGCTTGTCGAAAATCAGTTTGGTAAAGCCTTCGGATCGATCCATGCCCAGTGCACGCCCGGAGGCGGCCCAAGGGAACTTGCCAACGCCATAGTCCAAGTCCTTTTCCCTGGCCTGAGTTTCGGTCAATCCCACCCAGGCCACTTCAGGATCGGTATAGGCGACTGAGGGAATCGCCCGGGCATCGGCCGCGCGCTTGTGGCCGACGGCGACCTCGGCCGCAATCTTGCCTTCATAGGATGCCTTGTGGGCGAGCATGGGTTGGCCGACAATATCACCAATGGCAAAAATATGTTGCTGGTTGCTGCGCATCTGGCCGTCAACCTCGATAAAGCCACGCTCGCTGACCTTGACTCCGGCTTTGTCAGCCTTGATCAGGTCACCATTCGGTCGCCGACCCACCGACACCAGCACGCGATCAAACTCGGCACTATCCGGGGCCTTGTCGCCCTCAAAGGCTGCCGTCAGGGAATCCTCTCCTGCCTTGACCTCGGCCACTTTGGTTTGCAGATGGAACGTCACGCCGAGTTTTTTCAGGTGCTGTTGCAATGGCTTGACCAGGTCCGGATCAGCACCGGGCATCAACTGGTCCATCATTTCGACCACCATCACTTCCGCACCCAAGGCACGGTACACACAGGCCATTTCCAGTCCGATAATCCCGCCACCGATGACCAGCAGGCGATCAGGTATGTCCTTGAGCTCCAGCGCTCCGGTTGAATCCATCACCCGATCATCATCCCAGGGAATACCCGGAATCTGGATCACCCGCGAACCGGCGGCAATGATGCACTGGGCGAAACTGACTGAGCGGGTATCGCCATCCTGTTCAACCGTGATCTCGTGCTCGCCACTGAATTCGCCCCAGCCCTGAATCACCTCGACTTTGCGCTTTTTCGCCATCCCGGCCAGACCAACGGTCAGCTTTTCGACCACCTCATTCTTGAACTCACGCAGCTGGTCAATATCGATTTCAGGCTGACCGAAATGCACGCCGTGGTCGCTCATATGATCGGCCGCATCAATCACCTGCCCAACATGCAGCAGCGCCTTGGATGGAATGCAGCCAACGTTAAGACAGACTCCACCGAGTGAATCGTAGCGCTCGATCAACCCCACCTTCAAACCCAGATCCGCCGCCCGGAACGCCGCCGTGTAACCCCCAGGCCCAGAACCCAGCACCACCAGATCGAAGTCAACGGTTTCCGGTTTCCGGATTCCGGTTTCCGGCGTGCTCTCTTCAGCCTGGTCGGAATCATCCGACTTAAGGTCTTTGTTTTCGGTCTTCGGTCTTCGGTCCTCCGTTTTCTGACTTCCGGCTTCTGACCTCCGACCACCGCCCTCTTCCTTCTCCCCCTCTCCCCCGTCTTCCACCTCGACGATTCCAATCACATCCCCTTCGCCCACCTCATCGCCTTCCTTGACCTTGAGTTCAACCAGCTTTCCAGCGTGAGACGACGGTACTTCCATCGTCGCCTTGTCCGATTCCAGTGTGACCAATGACTGTTCAGCTTCAATCTGATCGCCTTCGCTGACCAGGATTTCAATCACCGGCACCTTGTCGAAGTCACCAATATCGGGGACGCGAATTTCCTTTTTGTTACTCATAGTGATTGTCTCTCAAGAATTCTGGATTTGGCCAAGGTTACAAGCCTCAGAGACGGCAGGATACCTGATACTTGCCGGGCCCGCAGCCCGATTCAGGGAGTTTCCAGGCTGGCGATCAAGGCTTCGATTTCACTTATCCAGCCCGGATCGACGCCGGCCGCATTGCGATAAGTTCCCAGGGCAATTTCGGCTTGCTCACGGGCCAGCTCTGCCCTGCCGGTTTTCTGATAAATAATGGCCAGCGCCTCGTGTGCCTTACCCACTCTAGGATGGCCTTGCTGGTAGCCGTTTATTGCCACATCGAGGCCTCGAAGAGCGCTGATCTCGGCGCCTTGCATATCCCCAGTCAGTGTCTGGATTCGAGCCAGATTGATCAGCCCGGTTGCGGTTTGGGGGTGTGATTCACCCAGCGTCTGAAGGCGAATCTCGACCGATTGCTCAAGCAGGGTAATCGCTTCGTCCAAGCGATTCCTGTTGACCTGCAACAAGGCCAAATTGTTCAGTGCGATGGCGTAGTTGGGATGCCAGATCCCGGTGGCTTCACGCTGCACTTGCAGGGCCTGATCAAACGCCTCAACCGCCCCTTCCCAATCGCCAGCGCCGTCGCGAGCGGTTGCCAGGTTGGCCCACAACGTCGCCAGTGTCGATGGATCCACCTCTTCGGCATCAACTTCAGCCAGTGCCCGCTCAGCCAGAACTCGGCTTTGCAGGTAATCGCCGCTATCATTCAGCAACCCAGCCCAGTTGGTCAGGCTTGTCACCCGACGATTCTGCGCCGCTGGACCCGGCACGCCCTCAATCGCTAGCAGTGCTCGACGGAAATGACTGGCAGCCCGGTCAAAATCGCTCTCCCACCAATAAATCAGAGCCATCGCATCCAGGCTTTCGGCCTGCTCCAGACTACTGCCAAAGTGTTCACGCAGCTCGAGTGATCGCTCTATCTGTTCACGTGCCAACGAGACTTCACCGAGATTCTGTAGCGCGAAACCGACCGCATGGCGCATTTCGGCTTCCAACTCGGGCTGTCCGGCAAAGCGCGTTTCGATATCCGGAATTGCCTGTTTGATCGCTCCGACCAGCGTGGCCGACTCGGCATTTTCGTACGGATCGGCGCGGCGAATCATCTCGACCAGAAATGCCTTGGCCGATTCGACACGCCAGGCTTCGATCTGCGCCTGGTCTCGCTGCTCCTGCGCGATCCTGGCCTGGATCTGTACCGCGATCAGGGCACCGGTCAGTACAAGGAATGCCAGGGCAGTGGCGCTGACCCCTAATTTGTGGCGGGCAATGAACTTGCTCGTGCGGTACCAGCGTGAGGCTCCACGCGCTCGCACCGGCTGGCCAGCCAGGTGGCGATCGATATCCTCGGCAAAAGCCACCGCGGACTCGAAGCGATCTGCCGGCTCGCGGCGCATTGCGGTCATGATGATGCGGTCGAGATCACCGCGCAGTTGGCGGCGCAGACGGTCGGCCTCGGACAGCCCGGCCGGCGGCGGCATCCGTCCGCGAGCGATCGCCTGGCTGGGATCGGCGGGGATCGTGCCACAGACGACCCGCTCGGCCTCGGCCGGGCTGAGTGCGGCCACCTGGTATGGGCGCTGGCCGGTGAGCAATTCGTAGAGCAGAACACCCAGCGAGTAAATATCGCTGGCCACGCCAACCGGCTTGCCGGTCAATTGCTCGGGGCTGGCGTATTCAGGCGTCAGCGGACGCTGCTCCAGACGCGTTTCCGGAAGATCGAGCGCCATACGCTCGGGCTGCAGGACTTTTGCAATACCAAAATCGATCAGCTTGGGCTCACCGCTCTGGCTGACCAGAACGTTACCCGGCTTGATATCGCGGTGCACGATGTCCCGGCGATGGGCGAACGCCAGCGCTTGACAGACCTTGACGAACAGGTTCAGGCGGCCTGTCAGGTCGATCCGGTGACGGTCGCAATAACGGGTAATCGGCTCACCATCAACCAGCTCCATGACGACGTACGGCGTACCATCACTTGCCTTGCCACCGTCGATGATACGGGCAATATTCGGATGCTCCAGGGCGGCCAGGATCTGGCGTTCAGTATCGAAGCGCCGAAGCACCGATGGGTCCACATGAAAGGCACCGAACAACTTGATCGCGACATCATGGTGATAAGCACCATCGACCCGGCGAGCTCGATACACCGTGCTCATGCCGCCCGAGGCCAGCTCGCTGACCAGTTCAAAGGCACCCAGCCGTTCGCCAACCCGATTGGTCTTGAAAACCAGTTCCGGTCCGTTCTCCATAAACCCGGTGCTGTCCTCGTCGGCCCGGAGCAGACGGCGTACCTGGTTGAGCAATTCGACCTGCCCGGCACAGCGCTCGCTCAGCCAGGCTTCTCGCTGATCGAGGGGCTGATCCAGGCAGTCAGTAAACAATGCCATGGCCTGAACTTGCAGGCTGTCGTCCGGCAGGGTCGGACGTTCTTCGGGACCACTCATGCCTCGGGCGTCTCGTTGAGTTGCAGATAGAGCCAGGCACGCGCCGCCCGCCAGTAACGCTTGGCACTGGAAATCGACATATCAAGAGCCGCGGCCGTTTCTTCGATGGTCAGGCCGCCGAAATAGCGCAGCTCCACCACTTTGGCCTGCTCGGGTTGCAGCGCTTCAAGCTGGTGCAAGGCGCTGTCCAGCGCCATTAGGTCAATGCTCTTGGTCTGCCCGGAGGGCATGCCCAGCAGCAGGCTGGGCGGGGGATCGGCGCTGCGCTTGCTGGCCCGCTTGCGCCGACCGCTGTCGATCAGAATCTGGCGCATCATGCGTGCAGCCACGGCAATGAAATGCACCCGATCGTTGGCCTGGATGCGCTCCACACCCAGCAGCTTCAAATAGGCTTCATTAACCAGCGCCGTAGGCTGCAGGGTATGGTCGGCCCGTTCGCGGGCCAGCTGAGACCGGGCCACGCGCTTGAGGTCCGCGTAGACCTGTTCGATCAATGCATCCCGGGCGCTGGTATCACCTTCCGACCAACGCTGAAGAATTGCAGTGACATCGCCTGCTGAATCAGACATCCGCTTCGATCAGCCCTCCTTTTTCTGGTCCTCCGAGTCTAGACTCCGAAGCTTTCTCGGACAAGTTGTTTGTTGCGTCTGGCGGCGAGTCTCCCGCTCGATAGTCAACTCCAATGTTGCGAAACATCGGGCCGGAATCGGTGACCGGGGAAACCGGGACACACATCATTTTGTTAGGGCACCGCTGCGGGAGCGACAATCCGCAATTCACCATCACGCTGCGTGAGCTCCAGCTCACGCAAAAAACTCATTCCCAGGAGCACCGTTTCGTGCCGACCGGGGTTGATCGCAGCGCGCACGTCGCGCTGGACGATATCGCCTAAGCGAACCTCATCCAGCCGGGTCAGATACCCTTGAACCGGCCCGGCTGCCGTTTGCAGCCCGATCGGCGCTTCGCGTACCAGGCCGAGCCGATCGGCCAGTGCTTCGGGGACTGAAACCAGGGTCGCGCCGGTATCGACCAGAAACGTCACCGGGTTACCGGCAATGCTTCCGTTCGCCACAAAATGGCCCTGCCGGTCGGACTGAAGAACCACTTCGATTTGCTCGCCGACCCGCTGACTCTGAACCGTTTGATTGGGGTTGGCGCGCTGATCCAGCCGGTCGGAAAAAAACCAGGTCAGAATGCCCAGCAACCCCAGGGCCGCGACCAGCATCATGCCGAAGCCGGTCTGTCTAGGATCCTCATTCACTACAGTAACTGGCGACGCAGGTCCTCGAGCTGACCGGCCAGGTAGCGGGTAAAACGTGCTGCATCAGCGCCGTCGATCACCCGATGGTCGTAGGACAGGGACAAGGGCAGCATCAGACGCGGCTGGAACTCATTGCCGTCCCAGACTGGCTTCATGGCCGCGCGCGAAACGCCCAGAATGGCCAGCTCGGGCGCATTGATGATCGGGGTGAATGCCGTTCCGCCAATGCCGCCCAGGCTGGAGATGGAAAAGCAGCCGCCTTTCATCTCATCACCTTTGAGCTTGCCCTCGCGGGCCCGGGAGGACAGATCGGTCAGTTCTTCAGACAACTGGATCAAGCCCTTGGTATCGCAATCGCGCAACACCGGCACAACCAATCCGTTCGGCGTATCCACAGCCACGCCGATATGGAAATACTTTTTCCGTATCAGGGTCTGGCCGTCAGGTGACAGCGACGCATTGAAATGGGGAAAGGCTTTCAGTCCGGCCACCACCGCCTTGATCAGAAACACCAGCGGGGTCAGCTTGGTGCCGGCTTTTTCGGCCTCACCCTGACTGGCCTTGCGAAAAGCCTCCATCTCGGTGATATCGGCTTCATCGAACTGGGTTACATGCGGAATGGACACCCAGTTGCGATGCAGCGCCGGCCCAGAAATACGCTGAATGCGCGACAGTTTCTCTTCTTCGATCGCGCCGAACTTTGAAAAGTCCACTTTCGGCAACTCGGCAATATTCAGACCAGTGCCGCCAGACCCGGACGGTACCTCCATCCGGGTTTTGACAAACTGCTTGAGATCGTCTTCGGTAATCCGCCCCTTGCGCCCGGAGCCCTCGACCGAGCCCAGCTCAACACCCAACTCACGGGCCAGCTTGCGCACCGACGGCGAGGCATGCGGCAAGGATCCCGGCTCGCGATCCTTTTCGTCAAATGGAATCGGTGGCGCGGGAAGATCGGAAGAACCCTCGGTTTCCGGTTTCCGGTTTCCGGTTTCCGGGGAGTCGTCAGCAGACTGTCCAGACTCATCCGACTCATCCGACTTCCGACTTCCGACTTCCGACCTCCGATCACCGTCCTCTTCCTTCTCCCCCTCTTCCTTCTCCCCCTCTTCCTTTTCCCCCTCTTCCTTCTCCTCTTCTCCCCCGTCGGCCACCTCGACGACGCCAATCACATCCCCCTCGGAAACCTCATCGCCTTCCTTGACCTTCAGCTCAATCAGCTTCCCGGCCGACGGCGATGGCACTTCCATCGTCGCCTTGTCCGATTCCAGGGTCACCAGCGACTGTTCGGCTTCAATCTGGTCACCCTCGCTGACCAGGATTTCAATCACCGGCACCTTGTCGAAGTCACCAATATCGGGGACGCGAATTTCTTTTTTGTTACTCATGGCTTCAATACTCTCGGCAATCTTGTGTGCTCGGGTCGGGGTGGCAGTGCTAAACCGACAATGGCAATGGTTTATCGGGATCAATTTCCAGGGTCGCTCGGGCCTTGATCAGCTCGTCATCACTGAACTTGCCGCTCTGCTTGAGCCCGACCAGTGCCGTCCAGGCCACATGCCGGCGATCAACCTCGAAAAATCGGCGCAGGTTTTCGCGCGTATCGGAACGACCGAATCCGTCGGTACCCAGCACCCGGTAGTCTTCTTGAGGAACGAACTCGCGCACCTGGTCGGCAAACGACCGGATATAGTCGGTCGCGGCCACCACCGGTCCGTCACGTCCGTCGAGCTGGCTGGTAATCCAGGCTTTCCGGGCCGGCTGGTCCGGATTGAGCCGATTGTGCCGGCTGACCGCATAGCCATCGCGACGCAGCTCGTTGAAGCTGGTCACCGACCAGATATCAGCCGCCACATCAAACTGGTCTTCAAGAATCTCGGCCGCCGCAATCACCTCGCGCAGAATCGACCCCGACCCCATTAGTTGAACCTTGCCCTTTTTGCCTTTACCGCTTCCCTTTTTCCGCTGCTCAGCATCGCGCAGCAAGTACATCCCCTTGCGAATACCCTCTTCGCAACCGTCCGGCATTTCAGGATGGTGATAGTTTTCGTTGAGCACAGTGATGTAGTAGTAGACATCCTCCTCCTCGGCATACATCCGCCGCATCCCGTCCTGGATGATCACCGCCAGTTCGTAACCAAAGGTCGGATCGTATGTGATGCAGTTCGGAATGGTGCCGGCCAATACATGACTATGACCGTCTTCATGCTGCAAACCTTCACCATTCAGTGTCGTGCGCCCCGATGTGCCACCGATCAGAAAACCGCGGGCACGCATGTCACCGGCCGCCCAGGCCAGGTCGCCGATACGCTGAAAACCGAACATCGAGTAGAAGGTATAGAAGGGAATCATCGGCAGACCGTTGGATGCATAGCTGGTCGCCGCCGCAATCCATGAACTCATCGAGCCGGCCTCGGTAATGCCTTCCTGCAAGACCTGGCCCTTTTGATCTTCCTTGTAGTACATCAACTGATCCGAATCGACCGGCTCGTAGAGCTGACCGAATGGTGCGTAAATGCCAATCTGACGGAACAGGCCTTCCATGCCAAAGGTTCGCGCCTCGTCACAGATGATCGGCACAATGTTTTTCTTGATGTGTTTGTCGCGCAGCAGCACCGCCAGGCAGCGCACAAAAGCCATGGTGGTGGAAATCTCGCGATCGCCCGAACCCTTGGTGATCGATTCGAAGGCGCTCAGCTCCGGCACCGGCAGCGCGCTGGATTCCACCCGTCGCTGGGGCAGATAGCCGCCAAGTTGTTCGCGCCGCTTTTTCAGGTATTTCACTTCTTCGGAGTCTTCACCCGGGTGGTAGTACGGCACCTCGGCAATCTGTTCATCCTTGATCGGCACATTGAAGCGATCACGGAAGTAACGCACGCCATCCTCATCAAGCTTTTTCTGCTGGTGCGAAATATTCTGACCTTCGCCCGACTTGCCCAGGCCGTAACCTTTGATCGTCTTGGCCAGGATGACGGTCGGCTGGCCTTTGTGATGGGTGGCGGCCCGGTAAGCGGCGTGGATCTTGTGCGGGTCGTGGCCGCCACGGTTCAGACGCCAGATATCCTCGTCGGACAGATCAGCCACCATTTCCTTCAATTCGTCGTAAGCCCCGAAGAAATGCTCGCGCACATAGGCACCGTCGTTGGCTTTGTATTTCTGGTAGTCACCATCCAGCGCCTCTTCCATGCGCCGGCGCAAAAGACCCTTGGTATCGCGCGCCAGCAGGGGATCCCAGTACGAGCCCCAGATCACCTTGATCACGTTCCAGCCGGCACCGCGGAACACGCCTTCGAGTTCCTGAATGATCTTGCCGTTGCCGCGCACCGGCCCGTCCAGGCGCTGCAAGTTGCAGTTGACCACGAACACCAGGTTATCGAGCTTTTCGCGCCCGGCCAATGAAATCGCACCCAGCGATTCCGGCTCATCGGTTTCACCATCGCCGAGGAAACACCAGACCTTGCGCTTGTCGGCCCTGGCCATTTCACGATTGTGCAGGTACTTGAGAAACCGGGCCTGGTAAATCGCCATAATCGGGCCCAAGCCCATGGACACCGTCGGGATCTGCCAGAACTTGGGCATCAACCAGGGATGCGGATAAGAGCTCAAACCCTCGCCATCGACTTCCTGGCGGAATCGATCGAGCTGGTCTTCGCTGATCCGGCCTTCGAGAAAGGCTCGTGCATAGATACCGGGCGAGGAATGACCCTGAATAAACAGCAGATCCGACCCGTCCTCGTGATCCGGGCCCTTGAAAAAATGATTGAAACCGACATCGTATAACGTCGCTGCCGAGGCGAAGCTGGCGATATGCCCGCCCAGCTCACCGCCCCGCCGCCCGGCCCGAACCACCATGGCCATGGCATTCCAGCGAATGATCGAGCGGATGCGCCGTTCCAGCGCTCCGTCGCCAGGCATGCTGGGCTGGCGATGCGGCGGAATGGTATTGATATAGGCCGTGGTCAGATCAAACGGCAGGTGAGCACCCGAGCGCCGGGCCAGCTCGACCAGCCGCTCCAGCAGAAAGTGAGCGCGTTCCGGGCCGTCACGATCCACAACCGCAGCCAGAGCTTCCAGCCATTCGCGGGTTTCTTCGTGATCCACGTCCTTGGGATGAGGGTATTGTTCGACCATGCCTGTCTCAATCGGATTTCAACAATCCGCTATTGTAGAGTGATTCAGGAAATAGTTCGAATCTGTTCAGTCAGAGTCAATCGACCCGAATTTGGGTCATGCAAGCTGCCAAAGAGCCGGATTGGTTCTTGCAGACAAACTGTGGTGAGATCACTTTTGACTCTTGAACAGGTCGCCGCTAGTCTGAGGGTGCTGGCGCTCGAAGTTCTGGGCATCGACCACGGCAATGGCGGTCATATTGACCACACGGCGAACGGTCGCCGAGGGTGTCAGCACATGGGCGGGACGTCCGGCCCCCATCAGCATCGGGCCGATGGTCACTGCCTTGCCGATGACCCGGGCCATGGAAAAGGCGATATGGGCCGCGTCCTGGTCGGGCATGATCAGAAGGTTGGCCGGGCCCTTGAGCCTTGAATCCGGGAAAATCCGCTCGCGAATGAGCGGCAACAGTGCCGCATCGGCGCGCATTTCTCCTTCGACCTCCAGCTCCGGGGCGCGCTCGCGCAGCAGGCTCAACACCTTGCGCATCTTGGATGCCTGGGGATTAACGTGGCTGCCGAAGTTGGAATGCGACACCAGCGCCACTTTCGGGGTAATTCCGAACAGGCGCACTTTCTCTGCCGCCATGACGGTCAGCTCGGCCAATTGCTCGGCGGTCGGATCGGCGTTGACGTGAGTATCGCAAACAAACAAGGTTTCGTTCTCCGTCGCCATGGCCGACAGCGCCCCCAGCGTGTTGCATCCGCGCTGCAATCCCAGTACTTCGGTAACGTACTTGAGCTTCTTGTGATACTGGCCGACCACGCCACAAATCATGGCGTCAGCCTCATTGCGGTGCAGCATGATCGCGGCGATCACCGTGTTGCGGGTACGCACAATGGCCTTGGCCGAGTCCGGGTTCACCCCTCGACGCTTGGTGATCTGGTGAAAGGTCTGCCAGTATTCCTTAAAGCGCGGGTCGGATTCCGGGTTGACCAGCTCGAAGTCCTTGTCCGGCCGAATACGCAGTCCCGCCCTTTCGATTCGCATGTCGACCACCGCCGGTCGTCCGATCAGAATGGGCTGGGCCAGCCCGTCGTCGACAATGGTCTGGATCGCGCGTAGCACGGTCTCTTCCTCGCCTTCGGCAAAGACCACCCGCTTGGGTTCCTTTCGCGCGGCATCGAAAACCGGCTTCATGACCAGGCCGGTCCGGAACACATACTGGCTCAGGCGTTCACGATAGGCCGCCATGTCCTTGATCGGCCGGGTCGCCACGCCGGAATCCATCGCCGCCTGGGCCACGGCCGGGGCAAGTTGAACGAGCAGGCGCGGATCGAACGGCTGGGGGATCAGATAATCCGGCCCGAATTTCGGTACTTCGCCACCGTAGGCCTGGGCGGCCACATCCGAGGCTTCCATACGCGCCAGTTCGGCAATGGCATGGACACAGGCCATTTTCATTTCGTCATTGATGCCGGTCGCGCCAACATCCAGCGCGCCACGGAAAATATAGGGGAAACACAGGACGTTGTTGACCTGGTTGGGGAAATCCGAGCGCCCGGTGGCAATCAGAGCATCCGACCGAACTGCACGTGCCTCGTCCGGCATGATTTCGGGCGTGGGATTGGCCAGCGCCAGGATAATTGGACGATCAGCCATCGCCTTGACCATCTCCGGCTTGAGCACGCCGGGTGCCGACACGCCGAGAAATACATCGGCCCCGCCAATGACCTCACCCAGCGTTCTGGCATCGGTTTCGACGGCATAGCTGGCCTTGCGCGGGTCCATATCGGTCTCGCGACCGGCGTAAACCACGCCTTCACGGTCGCAAACCACGACATGCTCACGCTTGAGTCCCATCGTCACCAGCAGATCAAGACAGGCCATGCCGGCCGCACCGGCTCCTGAAGCGACCAGACGAATCTCGTCGATTTTCTTATTCGCCAGTTGCAGTCCGTTGATCATGGCCGCCGCCGTGATGATCGCGGTCCCGTGCTGGTCATCATGAAAAACCGGGATACCCATCCGTTCTTTCAGCGCTTCTTCTACATGAAAGCACTCCGGGGCCTTGATATCCTCGAGATTGATCCCGCCAAAGGTCGGCTCCAGGCTGGCGATAATATCGATCAGCTTGTCCGGGTCCTGCTCGTCGATCTCGATATCGAACACATCGATACCGGCAAATTTCTTGAACAATACTCCCTTGCCTTCCATCACCGGCTTGGAAGCCAGCGGACCAATATTGCCCAGGCCCAGCACCGCCGTGCCATTGGAAATCACGCCCACCAGGTTACCGCGCGCCGTATACTCGCGCGCGGCGTCCGGATCACGATGAATTTCCTCACTCGCTGCCGCCACCCCGGGTGAATACGCCAGCGCCAGATCCTTGGCCGTGGTCAACGCCTTGGTCGGCGAGACCTTGATCTTGCCCGGCACCGGATAGCGATGGTAGTCGAGGGCTTGTTCGCGAAATTTGTTTTTGTCGGTCATAAGTCGGCGCTTAGCTGTTTTCTTCCTCTTCGTCCCACTCTCCCAGCGCCGCAGCACCGTTCATGCGGGCGCGGTGGAGCAGAATCTGTTGGGCATTGTCGCGGTTGCCCCTGGGGTCAGCGGCCCAGGTTTTCAGGCATTCGGCCTGCAGCGCGCGGCCGTAGGAGAAGCTTAGCGGCCAGGGCATGTCGCCGATCTTGTTCATCGCATCCAGGTGCTGGGTGGCCTCGACATCGCCCTGCCCGCCGGACAGAAATACCACGCCAGCGGTGGCAGCCGGAACGGCGTTGAGCAAACAATCCACTGTCGCTTCGGCCACTTCCTCGACACTGGCCCGATCATCGGCATCCGAGCCGGAAATCACCATCGAGGCTTTCAGAATGCAGCCTTCGAGCATGACGTTTTGCTCGTAGAGCTGCTGGAACAATGACTTCAGTGTTGCCTCTGTCACGTCGAACGAGGTGTCCAGGTCATGCTCGCCGTCCATCAGCACTTCCGGCTCGACGATCGGTACCAGGCCCGCCTCCTGGCACAGTGCAGCGTAGCGTGCCAGGGCATGAGCATTGGCGTCGATGCAGGCGCGCGAGGGAATGTCGTCGCCGATGGTGATGACCGCCCGCCATTTGCAGAATCTTGCGCCCAGCTTTCTGTACTCGGCCAGCCGCTCGCGCAGGCCATCCAGGCCCTCGGTGATCTTTTCACCCTCAAAACCGGCCATATCCTTGGCCCCGGCATCCACTTTGATCCCCGGCAGGATGCCAGCCTGCTCCATCGCCTTGACCAGCGGCGTGCCATCCGGCATTTGCTGGCGGATGGTTTCGTCGTACAGAATCGCGCCGGAGATAAACTGACCCAAACCCGGCGTGGTCAACATCATCGAGCGATAATCGAGCCGGTTGGCCTCGGTACTTTCCACGCCAACGCCATCAAAACGCTTCTTGATCGTGCCGGTGGATTCGTCAATGGCGAGAATGCCCTTGCCCGGAGCCACCATGGCCTGGGCGGTTTCTACTAGCTGTTCAAGTTGATCGGTCATGATCGGCTCCGGAAATGGAATGGACGAACGAATCCCCTATTGTAGCCACCCTGCAGCCCGGCATCACCCACGAATTCCAGATCAAATTCTTTCTGTCCCCCAGCAGCCTAAAGCAAAATCTTTGGGTCGCAAAGCAACTAAGGGCCCGCGCAACAATAACTTTCGAGTTTGCGCGCCCAGTGGTGCGTCGAATGCGGTTGCGACGACCGAGCGAAACCGCAGGCGTAGCCAGGCCTACGTTGAGGATTTCGCGACCAAGGAGCGACCGCAGGCGGCGTGCCAATGGGATGCGAAAATCGGAAGTTATTGTTGCGTGGGCCCTAAGCATTAAATAAAGCAAAAAATCCAAAAATTCTTTCAACTTTTATTCTTCGCTGCTTTGCTGCTTTGCGACAGAAAGATTTTAGAGGTCGAATCCTTCGGCAGCATTGCAACTCTGCGACAGTAAGATTTTCAATCCACGGTCAGGATTTTGAGGGTGTTGGTGCCGCCGAGGACGCCCATGTCATCACCCAGGGTGAACAGGACGCGGTCGCCGGTGGCGATCAACCCGGCTTGCTGAACGCGCTCCAGCGCCAGGCGGGCAATGTCGGTAGGCGAACAATCACCGGGCGCGAAGAACAAGGGCAGGACGTGCTGGAACAGGCGCATTTTTCGCAACGAGGCCCGGTTGGGGCTCAGGGCGATGATCGGCACCGGCGAGCGGACCCGGCTCAGCCACTGGGCAGTCGATCCGGATTCAGTCAGGGCGATGATGGCCGATACCGGAAAATTGTTGGCCGTCATCATCGCCGCCATCGCGATCGCCTGGTCGCTGCGCTCGGCGCGCACATTGAGCAGGCGAGATGGAATGTGCGCCTGAACGTGTCGCTCGGCCCCTTCGCAAATCCGGGCCATGGCTTCGATGACTTTCGACGGATGGCGTCCGACCGCGGTTTCGGCCGACAGCATCACCGCATCGGTACCGTCAATGACCGCGTTGGCCACATCCAGCACCTCGGCCCGGGTCGGAATGGGGCTGTCAACCATGGACTGCATCATTTGCGTGGCCGTAATCACCGGTTTGTTCTGGTTCAGTGACATGGAGATAATGCGCTTTTGCAATCCCGGCAACTCGGCCTCGCCGATTTCCACGCCCAAATCACCGCGCGCCACCAGCACCGCATCGGAAGCCTCAATCAGACTTTCGAGATTTTCGATCGCTTCGGTACGCTCGATTTTCGATACCAGCGCGGCCGTGCCACCCGCCTTGTGCAGCAGACTCCGGGCCTGTTCCATATCCTCGGCACTGCGCGGAAATGACACCGCCAGATAGTCGACTTGCCACTCGGCCGCCCGCTCAATATCGACCGCATCCGCCTCTGAAATACCCGGGATAGACAGGCCACCGCCGCGCAGATTCAGACCCTTGCGATCTGACAGGCTGCCGGAGGTGATCACGGTGCAGTGGATCTCGTCTCCCTGGACTTTGTCCACCCGCATCGCCATCAGACCGTCATCCAGCAGCAGCTCACTGCCCGGTTGAACATCAGCGGCCAGACCCAGGTAGGCCACGCCCACGCCGCGCTCATCACCGACCGGCGGATTCTCGCGGGCATACAGAACAAAGGCCTGGCCGGCGTGGAGCTCGACCCGGCCTTCCCGGAATCGGTCGATGCGGATCTTCGGCCCGGCCAGGTCGGCCAGTACCGCCACATCGGTATCCAGCTCGCGTGCCACCGCTCGCACCATGCGGATGCGCCGTGCATGCGTATCGGGATCCCCATGCGAGAAATTGACCCGCACCACATCGCAACCGGCACGGATCAGTTTCTCCAGCGCCTCGGGGTCATCCGTGGCCGGGCCGAGGGTGGCAACAATCTTGGTGCGTCTTTGCATGAGAAATTCAGAATAATGGAACCCGTTCAGTGTGCCGACTTACATCCGGATTGGCAATGCCAGCTCAAAGCGTAGATCAGCCCGGGCAGTTCGGAGGGCATTGCCGGATGCAAGAAGCGCCTGATCGGAGAATGTCCGCGCGTGTGCGCGACCGTCCATACCCCAGAGACCACTTGATACCGGTGAGAGATTTAGTCATTTCGCGGCACAAAACTATCAACGCTGCCTGAAAACCGATGCCATGATGACCAGAATAAAGAAGTGCATTCCTTATTTCCAACGAGCCATAGCCTCACTATATGCTTCAGTTTTGGGGGCCGCACTTGCTGGTTGCCTGATATGGATGCTAGTCGACAGGTTCAAAGATCAACCAAGTTTTGCCCGCGGGGCTGCCTATGGCGGGCTTTCTGGCTTGATACTATTTGGACTGCGACATGCCGAGCTAGTCTGGAAACAGATTGTCGCTATTTTTAATTACATCGCCGACAATTCTTCCGCTTCAGACATTAAAAGTGAGCGAATTAAAGGGCGCGCATTCCAAGTAAAAGCCGGGGTTGCAAGCTTTTTTATTTCTGCGCCTATATTTTTGACTATCCTAATCTTGTCACATTCCAACTCAGAGCAGTTCAATCAAGCACCTTCACCGACTGAGTTTATTTACGTTTGGGCAATAGAAAAATCGGAACCCGTGCTCAATCCCACCTACACTTTGCACGCCCCCTACCTGGTTTTCAAGCCAGGGGCCCTGTCTCAGCAAGGCTGGGAGAACCATGCGGGATCCTGGAAGGAAGTCGATAGCGGATGGTTCGAGGACCTGTCTCTCCAACTAAGCGAGCAACAGCGCAATCATTTGAAAAGTCATTTATTAAGTCTGCAGCGTTCTTGCCGAACATTTAACCAACCCATCAATGTCGAAACATGGGGATTCGCCAGTGAATCACCATTTTTGGATCGAGAAAGAAACCGGAGACCTGATAGCGAGCAGCTGAATCTGGCCATCGCAAACCTCAGGGCACGAAGTGTGGCGTCCACCATTGATGAGCTTGTTTCAGCATTCGAACTCAGGGAGCCGAAGTTTGAAATTAGTGCCGTTGAATGGAAAAATATCACGGAAATGCAGCAGTATCGTGACGAGGAGTTTTTTCAAAAGCTGAGCATTTCCTTCAGTCCACACACCGACCACCGGTCGGTCGCACTTCGGTTGGGGATGCACAGAGGGTGTCAAATCGTCTCATCTGATCGGGGTGACCAGGTGCTGGCAGTGAGGGATTAGGGTATTTTGAACGTTCAGAGATAGTAAACAGGAGCTCAGACCATGCCGGCAGAACCCTTTTATCCGATCATCTATGTGCGCGGCTTTGCCATGACCCAGGGCGAGATCGAGGCGACCACGGCGACGCCCTATATGGGCTTCAATCTGGGATCGACCAAGTTGCGTCAGTTGTGGGACGGATCGGTTCAGCGCCATTACTTCGAATCGCCGCTGATCCGGCTGATGAAAGAGTATGGCTACTCGGATGCCTATCTGGACGGCCGACTCAGAACCGAGCAGCTTCCGGCGCGTTCCATTTTTATCCATCGCTACTACGACTCAGCCGATTCCGATTTCGGTGATGGCAAGCGACCGTCCATTCTTGAGGCCGCTGGTGACCTGAAGGAACTGATTGCGCAAGTGCGCCAGGCAATCTGCGGTGACGATGCCGGGGCGCTACGCGACTTTCGGGTCAATCTGGTCGCCCACTCCATGGGTGGCTTGATCTGCCGCACGCTGCTGCAGAACAAGACCTTGCGCGATTCAAAAGAAGCCCGGCAGGTGCACAAGGTATTTACCTATGCCACACCGCACAATGGCATCGAGCTTGGCGGCTTCAACGTGCCGCGCTTCCTGGGCCTGTGGGATATCAACAACTTCAACCGGCGCGAGATGAAGAAGTATCTGAGTCTCGACGATCATCGCAATGTCGCAACGCTGGACGGCCACTTCGATCCGCAGCGTTTTTTCTGCCTGGTCGGCACCAATCACAAGGATTATGCCGCCGGTGCCGGCCTGTCGAGCAAGCTGGCCGGCGAAATGAGCGATGGCCTGGTGCGGATCGAGAATGCCGCCGTCAGCGGCGCGCCGCGGGCATTCGTCCATCGCAGCCACAGCGGTCCGTTTGGCATCGTCAATTCCGAAGAAGGCTACCAGAACCTGGTTCGTTTCTTGTTTGGCGATGTGCGCGTCGACGGCGTTCTGGAACTCGATCACCTGCCGCTGCCGCCCTCGGTCCAGAAAGCCCGGGATGAGGGCAAGGATATCAAAGCCTCCTACTGGTTCGAGGCCAGTGTCTCGCCGAGACCGGCGGTTGAGGATGGCTCGGTGTTTTACCTGACCGAGCGGCGCAAGTCCAATTTCTCCGCAGTGATGCGCAAGTTTGACGAGATGATGAAACCGGCGACAGTCGGCCTGAACCGGGCACGCTGGCCATTCCTGTTTTCAGCCTTTCTGGATACCCGCAAAATCACTCGCGGCAGCACCCTGGTATTCACGGTCGAACTGGTCATCAGCGCGACCGACTATGTCATTGACGGCATACTGTTTTTTGACCGCAGCATTCCCGGCGAAAACCTGTATCGCCAGACCATTTGCGTGCGTGCCACCCGGGCCGAGCAAGGCTGGCGGGTGCGCTGCAATCATATCGACGACGAATGGGGTGAGAAACTGGGCAGCGAGCTCGACGTCCAACATGACGCATTCGTGATCCCGATCAAAAGTCGCAAGGGATTGTCCGGCACCCTGAAGCTGGCGATGTCGACCGCTAACACCGGAGATGACTCATGACTGAGAAAGGCAAGTCCCGCCTGCCATACCTCGTCGGATTTGCCGGCATGATTGGTGGTTTCGGATCCTGGGTGCTGGCCACCGTGGTCGGCCCCGAGCCGTTGATTAACAGCCTCCCGCTTGCCATTGCCGGCTACATGTTTCTGGGCACACTGGCCGGTTTGCTGGGCGTCTTTCTGGTGGCCAAAACCGATCCCCAGGCGCCATCTCATGCCCTGGCGTTTGCACTGGCCTGCGGCATATTCTGGTCACCGGTCATTGCCAGCGTTCAGGCCCTGGTAGTTCGCCAGGAGGTTCGTGAGCGCAGCCAGCAGGTGGCTTTTCAGGAAGAACAGGTCCAGGAACGCCAGCAGCAGGTGACAGCTGAGGAACGGCGTCTGAATAATGAACGATCTCGCCTGTCAGACCTGACCATCGAACTGGAGGAGAATGTAGCGACGCTGAGAAATGAGCGGCGTGAGTTGCAGCAGTTGCGCGAACGCACGCTGGAAGCGCCATCGGGACCGGCACTCGATGACGCCAGAATGCAGCGACTGAGAGAATTAAACCTGGCAGAGGATCAGCATTTTCTAAACCAGACAAGCCGCCAGTTGCAGGAAATCCGGCGAAATCTGGCAGCATCGCGGGATGGCTAGCCCGCATGTTTCATGAATTCGCGCGATGATCGCGCAGGATATTGTTCGCACAAGGGATTCTCCGATGGAGCGCAGGGAGAGCGGCAAGGTTGGCTTGAGCGCCAGCGAAAGAAGACCTTGTCGATCGACCGGCCGCGCGTGGCGTATCGGGGAATACGACCGACTGAGGAAAATCCGTTGTGCGGACAAGAGACAAGCGAGGGCGTGTGGAATTCATGAAACATGCGGGCTAGTACCGTGACCCATAGATTTCGGAACAACCAGAGCCCCCCGGATTTGCCGGGACAAGGCGCAGTGCGCCGGCAATAGCCCAGCCCAGCCCTTGGCAAGCGCTGCAACGCCGTCCTGGTGCATCCGGGGGGCTCCCTTCGGGCGAGCCGCTGAGCGGCCATCTGCGGCGTTGCGCTGGCTTGAAATGGGGCCTGCCATTCCTGCGCCAGCGCGCCTTGCATCTGACCGCTCAGCGACTCGCTGGTTGTTTCGAAATCTATGGGTCACGGTACTAGTGACCCTTCACTCTTTTTGCCGTCCAATCCAGCCGGGATGTTCCGCCGCTGGATCCAGGCTTTTCTTCACCCGCCGCGCCCATTCATCCGCACTCGGCATCGGTTTGCCATCCTCGTTCCAGTGACTCCAGTGCACATAAGCGTCCATGTTGATGGAAATGCGCAGCCCCTTGGCTGACGGACAGGGCTGGGGGCGGTGAGTCAGACTGGATGGAAACAGGACAAGATCGCCGGTTTCAGGTTTGATGTACTGCATCTGCGGAGTGAACGGGTCCGGGCTGCCTGGACGTTGGAAGGCCAGCGCACCTTCTTCCTTGCGGCTGGTCTCGGGCACTCGCAGGTAGTAACACCCGCTCAAGGTCGCGGGGAAATGGTCATGCCAGGTCCCGCTGACCCAATCTTCGCTGGTCTGGATCAGAATCCAGGCCTGCAAGGCATAGTTTTCCGGAGGTAATTGCGTTGCCTGGTTGACTCGCTGACGAAGGATGGTCTGGACGCGTTTTCGGAAGGCATCTCGAAGCACGGTCAGACCGACGCTGTTGTCCAGGATTTCCGGAGTAAACAACCGTGGGGGTGACTGGTATCCATAACCGAAGGCATGCTTCTCGAACGAGCCCTGCTGCCACTCGTACAGAATCCATCGCTCAATGTCGGCCGCGTGAGGTTCGAATTCCGGTAACCGACACTGCCAGATGGGGGTGCAGAACAGATGGGCGCGGTGAATTTCAGTGGCGGATTCTTCACTTTCGGTCATTTGACGTCTCCCAATATCTACGTTGTTCGCTGTAGCGCTCAGGTAACGGACTTATGGGCCAGCACGCTATACCTTCGATATTTTACCCCACCGTTAGTTCTGTAACATTCAGCGAGTCGGGCAGACCGTATAATCCTTCGCAACATTCAAATCTCGGACAGCAGGTATCAGCATGAGCGACAACGACTACACGCCACCCAAAGTCTGGCAACAGGATGGCGAAAGCGGTGGCAAGTTTGCCAGTATCAATCGACCGACGGCTGGCGCGACCCACGAAAAAACCTTGCCGGTAGGCAAGCACCCGCACCAGCTCTACTCACTGGCAACACCCAACGGGGTCAAGGTCACCGTCATGTTCGAGGAGTTGCTGGCGCTGGGATTCAGCGATGCCGAGTACGATGCCTGGTTGATCGATATCGGCGAGGGCGACCAGTTCAGCTCGGGGTTTGTCGAGATCAACCCCAATTCCAAGATCCCGGCCATGGTCGACCACAGCGTCGATCCGCCGCGTCGCGTGTTCGAATCCGGAGCCATCCTGCTCTACCTGGCCGGAAAGTTCGATGCGTTCCTTCCCAAAGATCCGGCCGAGCGAACCGAGTGCCTGAACTGGCTGTTCTGGCAGATGGGTGCTGCACCCTATCTCGGCGGCGGTTTCGGTCACTTTTACGCCTACGCACCGGAGCCGATCAAGTACTGCATCGACCGCTTCAGCATGGAAGTCAAACGTCAGCTCGATGTGCTCGACCAACACCTGGCTGAGCGGGAATTCATGGCCGGAAGCGACTACAGCATCGCCGACATGGCGATCTGGGCCTGGTACGGCCAACTGGCACTGGGCCGCCTGTACGAGGCCGCCGAATTTCTCCAGGTCGAGGCCTATGCGAATGTGCAGCGCTGGTCAAAGCTGATTGATGCCCGGCCTGCCGTACTCAGAGGCCGCATGGTCAATCGACCGTTCGGCGATCCAGCGCTGCAGCTTCACGAACGCCACGACGCCAGCGATTTCGACAAACGGACCCAGGACAAGATCGGCGACAACAACATCACCGAGTAAAACTTGGGAAATTTCGATGTATTCGGTGGTTACAAGGTATTCTTCTGGCTTCTCCGACTGAAACGCATTCGGCTCAGACTTGTTCGGAGGTTCGCCAGTTCAAGAAAGACCATAGTCAACCCCAACGTTGCATAACATCGGAGCTGGAAGCCCGGAGAGTAGTGTTTCCGCGGGCTGCACGGAGTGTTGACAACCGGAGCGTAGTTTCACTCTACGTGAGGATTGGCAACGCGAGTACAGGCTGCGGAAACGCTGCTATACCGGGCAGCGTAGCGATTCCGGCCCGATGTTATGCAACGTTGGGGTCAATGCAAAGGGCGAGCCCAGGGCAACTGACCCGGGTCGCGAACAGCAACGCCGAAGCGCGCCAGCGCCTCTTCAACCGACGAATCCCTGTCGATCTCGCGCTGTTGGAATTGCCAGCGCCCAGCGTGGCTGGGTGGGTGGTCACCATGGTGATCGAATAATGCAACAGCGCGCAATCGCCCGGACGGGTCGTGCGAAACCCCGGCATAAATTGCCCACCAGCCGTCGCGACGAATCGCCTGGGCCCAGCTCTTCGACAGCACCCGGTTGCGGCCCGCCCATAGCTCGGAGGTAATACCAAACTCGCCGGCCACCCGGCGCGCAGTCAGCATGGCCGCCTCGGGCGCATCATCGGGTGGGGTCAGGGTGGCCAGGCGTCGTATTGTCAGTTCCTCGCGCGGCAAATTGGTCAGCCGCATCTGCAAGGCCTCCAGCAACGCCGCTTCAGGGCGGGTACCGAAGTAGCAGGTTCCCATCGGCCTGGGAAGATCGAAGCGGCCGCCGTCAGGCTGATCCACTTCAGCGCTGGCAAACCACCACGGAGCCTGACGCCTGGTCCCGTCTGCCAGCTCATATCGCCAGACCCGATAAAGTGCGCGGCCGGACAAGGTCTGCCGCGGCAATGACGCGAGACTGCCGGCGCCGGCCGGTGGAAATGATAACGGCATTTACGGGCGATTAATCAGTGATTGATCAATGACTGATACCTGAGGCGGTTTGCCGCGCCAGCGACAACACCGTTTCCCGTTCACCCTCGCGCAGGACGGCCAGCGGAGTGCGTTCATCAAGCTGTGGGGCCGGAGAGCACAGCCATGAGGCGATGGTCCAGGCACTGGCAACCATCGGATCGAGAACCCTGACGACCTCGCGAATACCTGGCAGTTGCCGAGCGCCGTCAAACTGGAATACCGGATAGCCGATCTCGCCGTTGCGCATTTCCAGCCGCAGCAGACCGCGGTCTGCCGACACCGCCTGGCGGGTCTTGCCGAGCAGTCGAGCCACATCGCCCTGCCGATAGGCCGGTCCCAGTTGATCGGCCCAGGCGCGGTCATCGGCGTCCTGGCGCAACAAAAGCTCGATCTGATAGCGTGTTTCGGGCGAGGCATCCCGAACCATACGTTGCAGAGTAGCGTTCACTGAGATGCTCCAGATTGTCAACTGCTAGATATTTTAACACATTGACAAAATTGATTGAATATCGTGCCGGAGCACGCTCACTACTGACAATCTGCGCCTGACTTCCAGGCCAGCCAGTAACCACTTCCCGACCTTGTATGGTGATTCCGAAGACCGCCGAATTTTAGCGGCCTGGGGTCAATACTGGCGATCATGAACTGGCGATCAGCTCTCGCAACGACCCGACCCGCTTGAACTGGACTTCCTCAAACTGACTGAAATGGCGCTTGCCGCATTCGGCCTTGAGGCGCTCAATCGGCCGCAGCATGCCGCCTGCGGCATCGTCCTGGGTACCTTTCGATTTGGTTTCGGCCACGAAATACAGGCGATGATCGCCTTTGAAGACCAGGGCCCAATCCGGGTTGTACTCGCCAATTGGTGTCTCGATCACGAACCAGGTTGGCAGTTTGAAATAAAACAACACATCGTCGTTAGCTTCACAGTCCTCAGCAAATTTGCGCTCGGGCGTTGACTGCGAATCCAGCACGATATGTGAAAAAAGGGTCTTGTCCGGCTGCTGAACTTCGTAGACGTTGGATTCGAATAGCGGCAGATCGTCAAGTGCCTCGAATCGACGCATCTCGTAGACCCGATCGCCGTCCTTGAGGTACTGCACGCCATCGACCAGCAGTTCGCGAAGCTCATTTTGAATGAACATTGAAACCTGCTCGATAAACGCCTGGGGATTGTTGAGCGCATCATCCAGCCGCCGCGATGCAAGCAGAATTTGCGCGACGGTCGATCTCGCCAGCCCGGTGCGCTGTTCGATAGCAGCGATCAGATCCGGCATTTGAAATGCTCCAACGAAATACTCCGGTCTAACGGCAGTGACCCGGCGATCAATGCCTTGCGCCGTGATCGCCAGGTCGGTTCGGGTCAACACCACACCGGGCCGGCGAATCGGCTCCATGCCCTCGCGCACCTTTCGCGCGCAGCGCTGAATCAACTCGTCGGTATCGAACTCGACCTGATAGCGCGTTCGACCGCGAATCCGATCCCAGAGCGACAGAAATCGCTCGTCGGTCTGGTAGCCCTTGCGCAGTCGAACCTGCACCTTCTTGCGCTCGTTGACCACCATCCGGCGCTCGAAGGCGTAGCCGTCCGCTTCCAGCTCGCTCTGCAGTTCCCGCGCGAAGTCCTCGTACGCCTCATTGGCGATCACAGTCAGCCGGTTCACGGCCCGATCGTGGACGCGCTCACCGTCCTGATTCACGCAGAGTCGCAGGCCGCGGCCAATTTCCTGCCGCTTCTTCAATTCCGAGCGAGACTCCGCCAGGGTGCATATCTGGAACACATTGGGGTTGTCCCAGCCTTCGCGCAACGCCGAATGACTGAAGATGAAGCGCAGCGGCTCGTCGAGGCCGAGCAGGCGCTCCTTATCGCGCATGATCAACTCAAAGGCACCGCTCTCGGCATCGCCCTTGGTGCGAAACGACGATTCGGAAAACGGGCTCAGCGCCTGCTTGTCACGCGCGAAATAGCCGTTATGCACGGCTTCGACATCCAACGTGCAGACGTCCTTGAATTCTTCCATCGACTGGTAACGACGATAAATGTCCTCGAACCACTGCCCGAACGGTCCCAGCGTGGTGGAGCCATCTTCATGGTAAACCCGGTAGCTGGACACTCGATCAATAAAAAATACGCTGAGCACCTTGATGCCCATGGGTTCGAGCCTTCGGGCCTTTTCGAAATGCCGACGGACGGTCGCTTCGATCTGCATGCGTACGATCTGTTCGCCAGCCACGCCATGGGGCACGCCGACTCGGACCACGACATCGTTTGCGAACCGGAGCAAGCCCTGCTCGGCATCGATTTCGTTGACAATAAAGTTCTCCCGATAAATCTCGCGCTCGCGGGATTTCTGATAGAGATCGTCGCCGGGCTTCAAGGAAAGACGCTTTTTTCGCGGCCCGCTGGCCGTATTCACCCAGATTGTCGCCTTCGCCGAAACGCTGCGCGAGGTGGACGTGAAACTCTCCAGCTCGACAAAGGCCTGATTCACGCTCGATTCGTCGACCACTGAATCGACGCTGATCTGTTTGACCAGGCCCTGTGACCAGGCCGCGAACGGGTCCAGACGATGAACCAGGTTGTACGGATTGCGGTGCGTGGCCGAATAGCGCAGCGTGCACATCGGGTTCAGTCGTGTAATGGCCTGCTTGCGCTTGTCGGTCTCCAGGTTCTGCGGCTCGTCGAGAATGACGACCGGGCAGGTCTCCTGAATGAACTGAATTGGTCGAATGCCGCTTTCGCGAAGCTGGTTGATCACATTGCCCTTGAATTTCTGACCACTTGCCGGATCGGCATCCTTGGCAAAGGCATCAATATTGATCACCAGAATCTGCAGCGCGTCGGACAGTGCGAAATTCCGAAGCTGGCCGACGCGAGCCGATTCGTAAACGTCGAACTTGATCCGCTCGGCATTGTAGAGTTCGCGGAAATGACGCTGCGTGATCCGTAGCGTCTTGAGCACACCTTCTCGAATCGCCACCGACGGCACCACGATCACGAATTTGCAAAAGCCAAACTTCTGGTGCAACTCATGGACGGTCCGCAGGTAGACATACGTCTTGCCAGTGCCGGTTTCCATTTCAATCGAGAAGTTCGGAAAATCACCGACCGGTTTGCCCTTCTGGTCCAGCAGTCCTTCAAGTTGCTCCGAGCTCTCCAGACCCTCGCGCTGTTGCACGGCTCGAAGATTGGTCAGCCATTGGTCCGGCGACAGTACGCAGCGGTTGGCAATCCCGACCTCGGTCAGCGCCAGGCTGGTCAGACTGTCCTGCCCATAGGTGCTAATGCCCGCATCGCGCCCGGGCTGGCCCTCGAACAGATCTACCACCGCGTCAATCGCGCGGCGCTGGTATACCTGATCAGCGTCAAATTTTAATTGCATTCTGGAGGCATTGCGCCGATCAGCGTTAGGGCCAGTAGACATACTTCTTTGCCTCCTCAACTATCTCAGGATAGAGAAACGAAGGAGAGTTCTCGAAGGCAGGGATCTTCGACCCTCGAATCTTGATGGTCCGCCGCCGCCTCGAACCGAAGCAATGATTCATCCAGATCAGTGCCTCTCTCGCAGGATGCTCACGTTGCTCCAAAATTTTTTCGAGCCGACCGTGGAGCGACGGTTGATCGTGTGGCTGCAAGTACTTGTCGAGCAGTTTGTCACGTAACCGGGCAAGTGGCTCACGCTGCTGTTCCGGATCACGTGTATATTCGGAGTTGAGTATCTGGCAGAACCGTCTTACATCCCAGACTGCCCGATCCAGGCGGAGCAGGTCCTCCGCCCGCGACATCCAGGACCTCGACAGGTAGCGGTCCCCGCCAAAGTTCTGAATCGCGTCCATGAATTTTTCCGTGTCGGACCTCAGCCTGAAAAAATCAAGCACACGCAATCGCTTGCGCAGCTTTCGCAGATCGTGATGACAGTATCTGGAGTCGACCCGGTTATACAGACATACGGCTTTCAGATATTTCTCCAGTGCGTGCAGCGCAGACCAATTAAACTGCAGAAGCAAATTTGCTCGATACGCCATACGCGCCATGATGTACTCGTGATCCGCCGTGTTGCGGAAACATCGAGTCGCGATATCGTTCAAGCCAATAGTTACCTCAAGCTCCCAGGTCTTTTCGAACTTCGGTTTCAACTGCTTATCGGCTTTCATAGGCTAGTAGCTTTCAAAGCGGATATCGGCGTCGCGGCACTGCAATGCCAGGTTCTTCTTGGCGGCATCCGAGCCTTCGAAAATGCGCTCCAGCGCGATGATGCGCGTCGGTGCCAGATCCGTCAATTCGGGCAGCATATCGGTTGAGAAGGCTTCGAGCAGCAACACAAGCTTGGCGTCATCGGTCTCTTTGCCCACGACAAGAACCGGCACACCGGCCAGCTTGGTCCGTTCAAACTGCGTAGTCAGCGGGTAGCCGGATTTCAGCAGCAGTTCCAGCGCCAGTGCTTCGGGCTCGGTATCGCGGACGCCGGTCTGCATAAACAGCTGAATCTGCTCGGCCAGTGCATCGCCGGATTCGAACGTTTTTGGCCGCCACTGCGGAAAATTGGATTCGACCAGCTGGAAGGCACGAAAGCCTTCCTCCTCGGAGAGTCCCGGAGCTTCTTGACCGGCTTTCGTTTCAGAATCGCGCAAGGCATCTAACGCGGCACGAATGCGAGTGCGGGCCACCTGGGCGATATCCGAGAACTCGGCATTGTCGGCTTCCAGCGGCTCGGCCATCTGGACCAGAATGCAACGGCGATTGCCGCCGTCTTCGGCGTTCTGTTGGAGAACGGCATCCATCGTAGTGCCCGATCCAGCAAAAATGTCAAGGATAAGCTCATTGGCACTAGTAGACTGCTCAATCAATTTTTTGATGAGTGCCGTCGGCTTTGGGAAATCAAAAACTTGAGAACCCAGCAGATCGCGCACCTCTTGCGTTCCATCAGCTGTATGCACATCTGTTATCAGCGATGGAAGCGGGATCATGTCAGACTCCATGTCGGCACGAAACTTCTTTTCTCGTGGCCGACCGCTTTTTTTTGTTGGAAACAGAATCTTCCCTTCTGCAATCAAAGCCTCCATCCTCTCCTTTGAGTAGCGCCATCCGCGCTCTTTGGGAGCTGGAAACTCGTTGCCTGATTGGGGATCAGTAATCGCGTAGTGCAAGTTGGGCCGCTGGGTTGCTGTCGCTAGTCCAAGGATGCTACGGCTCATCCATGGTCCACCAGGGTCATTGTCTGGGTTCTTGAATTTAGTTTCGTCTCTGGGCACACCTCGCAATGTGCATCCTGAGGTTTTACCATAGCAAAGCAAGTATTCGTGATCAGTAGAGACATTAGTTGTGGCTCGAGCGTCAGAAAATTTTCTGGCCTTCCACACAAATTGCGCAACAAAATTCTCTTCCCCAAAAATCTCATTCATCAGGCACCGCAGGTTGTGCACTTCGTTGTCGTCTATCGACACAAAGATCACGCCATCCTCGCGCAAAAGGTTTCGGGCGATATAGAGTCGGGGCAGCATCATGCTCAGCCAGTTGGAGTGATAATGGCCGGATTCGCGACTGTTCTTGCGAAACTGGCCCTCGCGCAGCAGCGCGCCCTCATCATCCATATCCTGGATACGTTTCAGGTACTCGTCCTTGCTTTCCTGAAAGCGGTCCGGGTAGACAAACTGATCCGAACCGGTGTTGTAGGGCGGGTCGATGTAAATCAGTTTGACCTGGCCGAAGTAGGCCTTCTGCAGCACCTTGAGCACTTCCAGGTTTTCGCCTTCGATAAAAGCGTGACTGGCGGTGTCGAAGTTGACCGATTGCTCGCGCTCCGGCCGGAGCGTGGCCGTCGTGGGTGCCTGCAGCGTACGATAGGCTTCGGTCTTGCCGACCCAGTCCAGCCGGTAGCGCTCGCCGGTCTCGACCACCGCGCCTTCGCCGAGCGTACGTTTGAGCGCCTCGACATCGACTTTGCCTTCACTGAAAGCCTCCGGTAGGAGGGCTTCGAGTTCCGTGCGCTTTTGTGCCGCCGGGTCGGCGGATCGGGCAAAGTCTGGAATGTCAGTCTTACTGGTCATCTCAAATCCTGTTGTCTACTTCAGTTCTGAACGGATTCATCATTGCCGTTCTGCTCTTTGTGGTTCTGGTCAAGAGGCCGCCACTTGGCCCCACGTCCAAGGCCCGTCGATTCGATCAGACCCTCGTCGCGCATCTTTCGCAGCACTTGCCGCACCAGATCGCGGCTGACCTGGCTGCACTCCTGCTCAATTTCCGAAATCGCAAAGGGCCGACTGCGACGCAGCACGGCCAGGCGAATCTGTTCAGTCTTGGCACCGTGACCGGTGTGTACCGCCTGGACACGTTCTTCGAATTCGCGGTACGCGCGCAACAAAACCCCCCAGAAATACTCCAGCCACGGCAACACGTCATGCTCGCCATCGTGCCAGCCCTGAGAACTGGTTTCCAGGCTCTTGTAATAGGTTTCCTTGCTGTCCTCGATGATTCGCTCGATGCTGATGTAGCGCCCCACCTGGAGGTCATGCTGGTATAGCAGCATCAGCGTCAGCAGCCGCGCCACTCGGCCATTGCCATCGCGAAACGGATGGATGCAGAGAAAATCAAGAATGACCAGCGGAATCAGAATCAGCCCGTCGAACCGGCCGGCATTCAGGGCAGCCGCGTAGTTGTCAGTCAGCCCTTCCATTTGAATGGGCACGAGATGCGGCAGCGTGGGCGCAAAGCGAATGCGCCTGGAACCATCCGGCGCAGTTTCAGTGATGTCGTTCTGACTCGACTTCCAGTTACCGCCCGGCTCTGCCATGTAGCGATAGAGTGTGGTGTGAATCTGCTGAATCACCGGCGGCGAGAAGTGCATCTCGCGAGCCGATTCATGGATCAAACTCAAGGCATCGCGATAGCCCGCAATCTCCTGCTCGGATCGATTGCGAGGATCGGTGGTCCGCCGCATCAGATGCTCCAGACGCGCGGCCGGCAGAGTCACACCCTCGATTCGACTCGACGATTCAGTCGATTCGATCACGGCTGACTGCCGCAAGGACCTAAGCGTTTCCGGTGCCTGCTGGAAAAACAGCGCCTGCTTACCCTGATATTCACCCACAGCCCGCAACGACGCGCCCTGTTCAGGCGTCAGCCGCAGTGCTTCAAGAAAGGCAACCGAAAGAGAGTGCACAGCCCAAATCCGTCAAGAATGGGGCAATAGTCAACCATAAATAGGGTAATGTCAATGCTTATACCCTATTTCATTCCATTCTCAACTCATTCGAGTCACGCGTCTACTCGCCACCACATGAGCGCAGAATAAGGAGCAAGCCCTCATTATTTTCTACTTGGAAGCTTTCCAGAGTAACCGACTTCTTTCCAACGATTGATCAACTCTTCGAAAGCTTCGCAAAAGGTTTGGCTGTTATTTCGTTTTCGAACACCCTGGACGAAAAGCTGAGCATCATCCCAGATATAGTTCATGGTGGTGAAACTTGAGTTTCGTAGGTATTCTTCGCTGAGAATGTCATGCCGCACTCCAGCAGCCAAGTACTCATACCAGTTAAGCATTTCGTAAAGTGCATCCGCCTTGGCTTGATCGTCTGCTTCCAAGGTTTTCTTGTCTACTGCCAGTCTGGCGATTGTTTGAGCCCCGTTGTTTGGATGCTCTTTCAATACGCGAATTCCGTTTTCGTGCAGCTTCGTGATTTCCCCCCCAACAATCATGTTGAGAGTTTGAGTTTTCTTGGCCAAGTCTCTAGAGTTCTTGATGGTTTTGCTAATCCCAATCCAAGCGACGATGACCGCTAGAACCGTGGCAACGCTGGCACCGATAACAGCTATGTCGGCCCACGTTGAAAGGTCCCAAACCGCAGAGCTGCCAGTAATACATTCCTCAATGCATCTTTGTTGAACACTCATCAGCTAAACCCCTCAAAAAAAGGCGAGCCCAATTGGACTCGCCTTTCCGAAACATTTGTGAAGCTATCAACTAGCCACCGTGATTTCCATCACGGAATGAAATTCCATTTGTGACGCACTTCATCATCAGACTCTCCAAAGTTTACTTATAGTAAGTGCTATTTCCAAACTTTTGCCTAACCGTATTGCGGCAATTCCAGGTTAAGCCTAACAAATCTCGCGCAAAATTACGTGAAAACAATCAGTTAGGAAACACTTCGCTTTTATGGTTTCTGATTTTATTTCGCCACACCGGTGCTTGTCAAATATAGGTGAGCCAGAAGATTGTCAAGTCGCTGCTCGACAGCACCACCCCATCGATTTTGATTTCCACAATCAAAGTAATTCTGCAGGAGAAATTAAAGCGATTAGCTATCGCAGTCGGGACAGTACCGGAACAAGCCGGGGTGGTACCCGGACTGGATCGTGCTGACGAACTGTGTCTGCCACCTGTCCGCAAACCAGAACCGGCACCTGAGATTGATCGGCGTCAATCAAGGCGGTTTCCGGATGGGCCAGCACTACCATGGGCTGCGGTTTCAGGTTGACGCCGTGACGCAGCAGCCAGCGGCCCAGCGCGTCAACCTGCGCCTGGGCCTGGGGAATCGGGTTACGCAATGCGTTCCAGGAGGGTGCTGAACCACAACTGCGTCGGGCCAGTGGCCATTGGCGTTCGTCGGGCCGGACATGGATATGGCCGGGTGTATTCTTGACTTCGATCACCCACAGCCCGGTCGGTCCGGCGACAATGAAATCCAGTTCGCGAAAGCCGTTGGTCAGCATTTCATCGGGCAGTTTGACCCGATTGAAAAGCAGGAACTCATCCGGCAAGGTTTCAAGTTGGCGCAAAACTGCGATTTCGCCCTCGATACCGGACAATTCACCGGCATCAACCGTCGAGCTGCCTGGCAGCGCCAAAAAGAAAAGCACCCCGGTGCCGACGGCACCCGTCAGCAGGCCCAGCGGCGGACTGAGCCAAAGCAGCCCAAGGCTTATGACCAGTACCAGTGGTACGCCGACCAGTAATCGCTTGCGGCGCGCACACGCCTGCTGGCGCAGCTCGCCACGATGCCGAAGCAGCGAAGGATACTCGACGATCAGGGAGCAATCAGCCATGCGTAGTCTTTAACCCGCATATTTCAATCTGACACCGCGGCGCCATCAGTGGGAGCCCGAATACGGGCATTCGGGCTCCCATTAATGATTACTCAAGCGGCTTGCGGAGCTTGAGCGTCATACGGTGTGATTCGCCGATCGCTTGATTTCTGGCAACTGTCTCGGCAACCCGCTCGGGCTCAACGTTTCGAGTATCCAGCGATGGCGGTAGCCGCCAGACCACGTCGGACTCGGTGGGCTGGTCGGCCGGGTTTTCATTGATAGCGCTTTGTGCCTCCAGCTCAAATCCGGCCGCTTCGGCCTGGGCAATGACAAAGGACTTTTTCAGGTACCCAGGGCCGCCGGCAGCCCATTCATCGGGCATCGTTTCGCGCGCTTCATGTTGGACAATCCCCAACACACCACCGGGCTTTAACACGTCATAGGCATTGCCAAGTGCCTGATCAAGATAGTCATCGACACCCGCGCTCTGGAAACGCGCCATGTTGTGCAAAGCCCGTACAAACAGCACCGCGTCGGCACTTTCGTTGAGGTCGTCCCGCAACTGACCAAACCAGAAAGCATCAACCGAGGCACAATCTTCTGCACACCACTGGCTGGCTTCCCCCGGGAACGTTTCGGGCCAATTGGCCAGGCTGGCAAGATACTCCTCGGTCGCAAAATCAAACTGCTCAAACAAACTGATCGGATAATTGGCACCAATCAGGCGACCCTCTCTGCCCAGATACGGCAGCAAAATCTTCGAATACCAGCCGCGACCCGGCAGCGCCTCAACCACGGTCATGCCAGGCTCGATACCGAAAAATGCCAGTGTTTCGGCCGGATGACGCTGGTCATAGCGCGCCTTGACCTCCTCCGGCTGACTTTCGAGAATCCGGTCCAGGCGTTCCGATGCCGAAAGCTCTGCCGGCTGCGATTCTGGCTGCCGGTCCATTTCGGCAATCGTTATCTCGGACTCCGACCCTGCTTCAGCACCCGGTTCCTCGGCAGGCTGGCAGGCGGCCAGCATGAATCCGAACAGGCAAATCCAGATGTATCTCATCACACAATCCTTGAACTTGAAGGAAGTGCTCATTATCAGCCGGTGTTTGCCGCTGGTGCAAGCTGCGGGGGAAGGTTAGGGGGAAAAGGGAAAGGGGAGAAGGGGGGAGGGGAAGAAATTCGTCTTTTCGTGGCAGCCTCTACTGTCGTTTGCGGCGACCGAACAGGCGTCGTAGCCACGACCAGAACCCACCCTTCTGCGAAGATGGCGCGGGTCCTTTTGCTCCCTTGATACGGGCGTCGAAGACCAGCTCCACGGCACCGACACGGATCACATCACGGGCATTGAGGTAGGCGCTCAATACCTTGCGATCGTTGACGAAGGTCCCGTTGACAGACATCATATTGACGATCTTCCAGCGCCCCTTTTCATGAATCACTTGCGCGTGGCGACCGGAGACACTGACGTCGTCGATATCTATATCGGCCTTGGCCCCGCGCCCGATCTCCCACTTTTTCGCGCCTTCCGCAGTGTCCAGTTCGAACAGCTTGCCTTGCACCGGTTTTTTCAGTCCGACAAAAATTGCCATATGCGCCGGTGTATTCAGCCGCGCCTGGGCGATGGCTTCAAGTGGATGGAGCACGCCCGTGCCACTATTGTCGCCGTCTTTGCTCCCACGAACGAACACTGAAGTGTGGGACGCCTGTTCGAGTCGATCGGCATCGGCCCAGCTGTGCGGGATTGACGGCATCTTGCCGCCCTTCTTTCTCACCGGTGCTTTGATTTCTGAGTCGGAGCCAGGCTCGGAGTCCGCGCTGGCGGTCCGGGTCGCCTGGCCCGGATCGGAGGAGGAAAGGGACTTGGCCGCCTCCACGGCCTTGTCTGCACCCTCGAGCATACGCAAAAGGCTTTCCCGGCTGGCCTTGACGGTTGCCGGATTATCGTCGTCGGTTGTTGTTGGTGCCGGGGCAATGACGCGAAACCGAGAATCCCCGAACTGCACCATGTCACCGTCTTGCAGCCGGGTGCGTTCGCTGATCTGCTGCTTGTTGACGAACGTGCCGTTGGTTGAGGCCCGGTCTTCCACCCAGAGCGCACCGTCGTCAAGCGCAAACAAAGCGTGCACGCGCGAGCAGCGATCACAGTTCAGCACCAGTTCGCAGGCAGGATCCCTGCCAACCTTGATATCTCCCTCAACGGGTATCTTCGAACCGTCTTGCTGACTTTCCAGCAAGAACGGATTGTCTGGACCGGCTTTTTCAGGCTGTTCGCTCATGCAAGTATCTTGATTCTATGCGCTTCAGGACAATGACAGTGACGGGCTGACCTGGCTCTGTTCGACCAGCCCCCCTGCGCTTGATTCTACTCCCAGACAGCCGACCGGGAGGGAAGGCAGGTAGAATCAGCGTGCATTGTCACCTATTTGCCGGGCCACTGCCGCGAATCGCCCGGGATCGAAATCGTGCTCATTGGAAAGCGACTCGAACCAAGCATCCAGCGAAAGCGCAATTCGCTCCTGGTCGCCCAGCTCCAGCGACAAGGTTTCGACCGCCAGAAAGGCCTGCTCGGCACTGGTGAAATCCCGGTATTCACCCTGAGCGGAGCGCTCCAGCAACCGACGCCGGATTTGCTGTATATCCTGATCACTGTATTCATGCCGACTAATCAAGTCGGTCATCTCACTGAGCATATCGTCCAGGCGGCGGGCACTGTCCCGAAGCGGCGCGCTACCCTGGGTGGTTGACCGATGTAATGCGCGGACCCGTTCCTTGAGTCTGTTTTCGGCCTCGGGATCCAGCACCGAAACAATCGCAAGAACCATCTGGGAACTGCTGTCATCCAAGCGAACAACACCGGGTGGCAAGCCGGCGGTCAGCGAGTTTTCCCGCATGCGTGAATCATTCATGGGGTGATGGCAGGCATGGCAGTCGAAAAACGCCAGTTCAGGGAACAGCCCGTGGCCAGAGAAAAGTTCTGACTGAATCAGGTCGAGCTGGCGGCGGGCCTTCATCACCATACCGGTCGCCCACATATGGACACTCCGGATATTGCCCTTGCGTTCGAGGTAGTCTTCATCGACGTGATAGTGCGCCGGCTGGTTCACGGTGAAGGTTTCCAGCTCGAAGCTCATACGAGGATGACCGACCGCCATGATGTCGTGGTCGGCAAATCGCCCGGTGGTACCCACATGACAAGACATGCACAGTCGGGCCCGTGCCACTGGCTGGTCGGTGGGATACATCCCGCGTGCGAGGTTGTCGGCATGCGTCGCGCCCGCCTCGGCATGCGACTCGATCCATCGTTCGGCACCACCATGACAGGCCTCACAGCCGATACCGTCGCTGATCTGGAACTTCTCGCCGCGCCGTTCTGACGGGACGTTATCAGCATGACAATCGAGACAGACCCGGGCCGTGGTCGCGCTGGACAGGCCAAGCTTTTCGGCCATGAGCCTGGATGCATCACTGCGCAGGACGTTGTAGGCACCTGAATGCGGGTCATCGCGCGACCAGACCCGATATTCATTGAGCCATACATTGGCGGCCTGGTCCGGCGTCACCTTGCCGTGACAGACCGAGCTGGCGCAAGTGGCCGGGCCGAGATGCTTGTACTCGGCCTCTGAGGGAAGTGGCTGGGCCTGCGCCAGCACCAGCAAGGAACTGGCCGCCAATCCCCCCAGTGATTTCAGGGCACGCTTACTGATCATCGTCATCACGCACGAACCACGGCTCGCCATTGGCATCAAGATACAGGCCCTGCATCTCTTCCAGGGTCAGCGGCCTGGCACCCTTGCGGCCGAAAACCGCCACCTGGCCACCGGTTTCGTCGACGCCGCGATCTCGCTCCAGCGGCCGGGACAGCGATATGGCCGGTGAGTCAGTGGCAAATGAAGCAATCAGTTCGGGACGCGGTTCCGGACTGAAGCCATAGAAATTCGGCTGTGAATCCGGCGAGGTCAGTTGCAGGACCTTCAGGCCACCGATGCCATCAGCGACATACGCAAACAGCGAGGCGTTGGTCGATGCGACAATCACATCGTGCGCATCACGGATGGCACCATCAGCTGTGTAGCGCTGTTTGAGCTGTATTGATTCCGGTCGGGTTACATCCACAATAACCAGCCCATCCTGCCCCGCAGCGACATAGGCATAGGTTCGGGCCAGATACACGTTGTGGGCGTTGCCCAGCGCGATGGTGTTTTCCGCAACAAGCCTGGCCCGGTCAGGCCGGGTGACGTCGATCACCGACAAGCCCGCAGCATCAATCACGAACAGATAGCGAAACTGCAGTGCTGAAGCTCTGGCACCGGTCAATGGGACGATAGATGCGACTTGCGGCGACTGGGGATCGGACAGATCAATCAACACCAGGCCCCGGTTCGCGGCGACATAGGCGATGTGCCCGCCCATGGTCACATGCCGGGCTCCATCGAGTACGCCTCCTTCGTTCCAGGTCAGTGCCCGTTCAAGCTGATTGTTGCGTGGCTCGCTGTCGGCAAGGGTGTTGATATCAACCAGGATCAGTCCTTCCTCGGAGTCGGTGATCACGGCGTAGTTATAGATCGGATCGAAGGCTTGTTCCTGGTTGTCGATACGCATCAGATCACCCTGGTTGCGATCCGGATGAATCGGCTGGGTGGTAACCAGATCAAGGCAGGTGGCATTCCTGGTTGCCACGTGCGTATCGTGCCCGAGCGAACTGAAGGGAGCCGAGATAATCCGTTGTGAGACCCCTTTGTTGGCAACCGAGGCAATATCGAAGACTCGAAAACCGGCTGGCCCGCCGGCGAAGTAAAGATACTCTCCGCGCTGCTGAACACAGCCCACCCGACCGGCTGAATGCGTATGGGCGGTCTGCAGCACCCGATCGCGCTCGATATGCTGTTCATACCAGTCGGGATAGGCGTAGCGATGCAGATAGCTGCCGATAACGGCCTGGGGCTCATCCCATTCGGTAACCTGCACGCCGGCAACTTCGCCATCGCCACCCACCCAGACATGGTAGCCAACAAAATCAATAAAGTTGGTACCCTGCATCAGGGTCTGGGCGACGATGGCATTATTGTCGCCATCCTCAGACAGATGACAATCGCTGCAGACCCGAGTCTCGGTCTTTCTGACGGTATGCGGAAAATGCGTGTTCATCGCCTGGGAGCTGAAGCCGCTGGCCGAGATGGGCGGCTGCTGAATATAGATCTTCTGCCTGAAGGCATCCGTGGACGACAGCACCAGTGCCGATGAAGAACGCGCTGGGGCGTACTTTCCGCCCTGTTGCCCGCCCTGCCGGGCGATCATGAATATCTCGTTGCGTGCAACCTGGGGATTGTAGGTCGAGTAGTTGCGCGTTTCGCCGCCTTCGTAATGCAGCCGCTCTGTCTTCCAGTTGGCCTCGATCGGCAGGTGGCAGCCTCCGCAGCTGGTTGTCCATGAGGTATGGCAAACGTAACACTCCATTTCCTCGTTGTTGTGGGCCAGCCTATCGGGCTCGACATGCGATCCCCAGTACTGGTTTTCCACGTCGGAACTCATGAGCTTGGCACGGGCTGCACGACTGTTGTACTGACTGCTGCCTTCACTGACCGAATCCATCACCAGACTCAGGTTCCACTCCAGATCCGGATCCATCACCGAACGCTGCACCAGGTTGCCGCCGACCCATTCAAAGCGGCGTCTGCCATCAGGGGTTCGCAATACGCTCATATCGGTGCCGCCAGCCAGTGCCGCCGGGCCAGACGTGCGCAGATTGGGGTAGGCGGCAACAGTCCCGTGACAGTCCACACACTTGACCTCCACGGCCATGGCAACCTCACCGTAAATGTGCCCGTTGCCGTGGTTGTCCTGGGCAAAATGACAGTCCACACAGTGCATACCCTGGTCCAGATGGATGGAAGACATGTGCACGGCCTTGTCGAACTTGTCAGGGTCATCGTTGGCGACAACCGCACCCTCATCGTCGAGCAGATTGCCCTGGCGATCGCGCTTGAATACCGCTCGGAAATTCCATCCGTGCCCGTGGTAGTCGGCAAACTGCGTGTCACTGAGTTCGGGATTCATTTCCGAGACCTGTTTCAGAAAATCAAGATCCGCCCATTTGCCGCGCGGGGCAGCGCCCTCGGGATTGCGGTCAAGCACCTTGCGCACGGTGTCATCATCAGGATACTGCTGCTCGTCCGGCCACATGTGCGGGGCGTCGGATTCGTAGTCCCACATGGTGTAGCCAAGGTAGCTGTTGACGAACATGTTGGGCTGGTGCATATGACAGCTCATGCACTGACTGGTCGGGATGGCGCGCGTAAATTCATGCTTGAGCGGATGACCAGACTCAGCAACGGGAATGGTCGGATCGGTCGTTTGCGTTTCGCCGCTGTGACCGAATTGCGCATAAACACCGGAATGTCGCGGGTCGCGGTCGTTGGCATACACCACATGGCAGGCCGCGCAGCCGGAATTGCGATAGTCGCCCGGCTGATCATTGGTGCCGATAAACCACATGGTCGGGTCATTGAGGCGGGTTTTGGTCATGTTGAGCAGCGGCACGGAAATCCGGGCTCCCGTACCCGGCCCGCGATTGGACTGGCGTATATCAGGCCGACCCGGCTCTTCCAGTAACACGAAGCGACCGGTAACATTGGGGTTGCCGGTTTCCGGAAACAGGTGAAGCTTGTTGCGACCACCGCGTTCGAATACGCGGAAGTGGTCGCCAGGCTCCACGGTCTCCCACGCCGGCATTGGAATGAGTTCCGGCAGAATGCCGTATTGCTTCATTTCTTCGGTTGGCTCGATGGGCGCGGTCAGCCTGGCCGGTTCACCATCTGCCGTATAGGCCTCACCGAGAAAGTAGTTTTTCTGGTTCAGTATTCCGTTGTTGTACGCCGCACCGCCCCAGAACATCGCACTGGTGGCCATCAGGCTGCGCTCGGCGGCGTGAATGATCTCCATGTGACAGGCACCGCAAGCCTCGCGCGCGACCCGGTAATCGGACGGGTTCATGAACCGGATGAATTCGCGGCTCTCGCGGTTGAGCAAAGTGTAGCTGCGCTCGGGATTGGCGCTGCCCGGCGTATTCCAGGCCCCGGGATAGCGCGGCAGAATATGAGCCTCGTCCATGGCCTGCCTGTAAACTTCATCCTGCCTGGTGACACCGTCTCGAAGAAAGACAGATGCATTCCCGCCATGACAGTCGGTACACCCCAGCTTGACCGCCGGATTCTGGTGCATGGTCATGCGGTCGGTCTGGCTGTGACAACTCATGCAGCCTTTGGTCTTGGCATCAACATCGGCGACTGTCTGTGATGACGGGGCTGATGGTGCCATCCTATAGAAGCGTTCCACTGGCTCGGAACCCTTGTCAGCTGCCAGCCCGGTTGCCCACAGCGTCATCAGCAACACAATCAGGGTCAGGAGAACCGGTTGACGCAGATTCAAATGTCTTGATTCAAAAGTCCTGGGCATCATGTGTGCCCTCCTTGCTCAGTAAGTCAGGATGATGTTCAACAGCAGGCTTTGCGGCGTATCGTCATCGGGAAACAGCGACTTGTAGCCTTTTCCGGGAATCAATGCCGCATACGAGGCGCGAAAAGCAAGGTTCTGGATCATCAACGGTCGCCAGATCGCCGAAACGGAAAGATCCAGACCGATGTTTCGGTTGATACCGGCCTGGTTTCGGGCTACCTCTAGAACCTCCGTCTTGTCGAACCACAGTTGATTGGCATTGACTGAAATCCGCAGTTCGGGAAGCACATCGAAATCCGCGCCAGCCCCAAGCAGAATCAAACCCGGATTGGTGAAGTTTGACTGACCCAGCTCTTTACTGGATCGCAGCGAATTGAGAATCCCGTTGCGGCCCGACAACGCGACCCGGCCGCCCCCGACGAGCGGGACCGACTGGCGAATCCAGTAACTGGTATCGGCACCGGCAAACTGGGGGTTCTCAAAAATACTGTCAAAGCCCGTTGACTTGTCGTCGAATGGATCATCATCGCCCGAGCCGTAGAGAAACGACAGCCTGAACCGACGCCAGTCAAAGTCCATTGACGCCTCGGTCGCCAGAAACCAGGCCTGGATATCGCTCTTTCGATTGGTAAAGGCGCTGTTTTCCTCCGTCCCCAGCGCGTAATAGGCTGAACCGGTGATGTTGAGTCGATTGATATGCCCATCGCCGCTGTAACCCAGATAGGCAACGTCATACTTGCGCGGTCGCTCGGTGCCGATTGATGCCGGCCGGGCGATAAACCCATTGGGATCGAAAACGATCTCGCTATTCTCCCGGTTGCGGTTGTAGGCAAGTGTGAACTGCGAGAAATAACCGAGGAACGGCATATCCTGCCAATACAGATTGGCCACCACGACATCATCCTTACGCGGCGCGGTGCTGACATCGTTAAGGCCGCTGTTGATGTCTTTTTCCAGTCGCCGGAACCAGGCCAGGTTGTATTGGAAAACATTGTTGTGGCGGGTACCAAACAGGCGAATACCGAGCTGGTCATCCTGGAAAAGAAAACCGCGAAAATCGGCGTTGAACGGCTGGATGCCGATCCGGATACTGTCAAAGTCATAGCGTTCAGAGACGTTGCGGATGTGATAATCAAAGAATGCTGACTGCAGCCCGATATGGTGGTCGTGGCGCGTCGTTCCTTTGCCTGGATCGGCGTTGAGATTGAGCAGCTCCTGCGCCTGGGTGAAGTTGTAATTGATCACAGGCGTTAGCCGGAACTCGTAATCCGGTGGACGAAACACGGTATCACCCTTGTAGTAAACCAGCTCGGCACCGATGTTCTGGACAAAGCCGAACTGGTTCTGCCCGCCAAACACATTGGTCGACCCTGGGTCGTCAGCGCTTTGCACGCCCACCGGCGTAGCGACATTGCGAAAATCGGCGATCGTATCGGAAAACGCGGTGACGTTGAAAAACCAGTCTTCGCCGTGAATCGGCTTGTCACCCTTGTACCGGTTGCGGTTGTACGGGTCCCACAAGCGCTCCTCACGCAAGGCATCGACAATGCGCCACCGGTCCGGAACGGCAATCGGATCGTCGAACGCCTCGATACCGGGGCGCGGCACCGGAGATTCAGTGATCGGAAGAACCACCCGCCCGGATGCCCTGGCGGGCTCGTGGTCCACTTCACCAGCTTGCTCGCCGGGACGACGCCGACGCTGTCCGGCCTGCTGCGCCTCCCGGGATGGCGGTTCAACAATCTCCGGGATCTCCCGGGCACCCGGACGGCGACGGCGTACCGGAGAACGCGGCTGTTCGCGCTGTTGCTCAGCTTCTGCCTGTTCGTCGTGATCCTGTGCCTGGACAGGTGACGGGGCGGCAAGCAATACCAGTGCGGCAATCGGTGCCGCCAGCAACACCATTACCCGAGGGAGTTGTGATGCCATGACTGTCTCTCCTAGGCCGGCTCAAAGGCCGCTGCAGGCGTTCTGTTCTCTGGAATCCAGAAAGGGCGAAAAGGGGCACTGCACGTATCGCAGGCGCACGCCCCTGGGTCGAAGCTGATCGGCCCGGATTTCAGCCGGCGCATTGTTGACGGCAGCTGCCAGGCGCGTGGCGGCCCGATCAACACCCAGAATGGCGATCATGTCATCCTGGTCAATGCCATCGCCCGACACGCCGATGCCGCCGATGAGCGTGTTACCGCGATAGATCGGCACGCTGCCCGGGAATATCTGGATGCCATTGGCAATATTTCTGCCCGGTGCCAGTGACGCGCCACTACCAAGCGCCACGCCGATACAGTTGTCGGGTGTTTCGTTCGGAAAGAGCCCGGCGACAAAACCGATATGCTGGACGATGGCGTTCATGGCCAGATCAAGCTGTAGTCCGGTCGAGAACACACTCCACTGGCCGGCTGGCTTGCTGAAAGGACCATGCTCGCGATTCACCAGACCGTCCGGATAGAACGGCCGTGACAGGTTGCCACCGGCTCGGTCCGAAAAGGCGGTGCCATCGGACAGTGCGCCCGGACCGATAAAGTCCCGCGCAGCCTGAACGTAGTCGGGAATATTGATCAGTGCGCGCGGTGCCAGATTCTGATCCAGATAGACGGTAGGCTCGGTGATCTGGGCGAGAAAACCGGCCGCTCCCGGTGATGAGAAAAATGCGGCCGTGCGGGCCTTTTGCAGGGAAACATCCGAACCAAAGACCGGCGCATCACGATTGCGGGCCATGCCCAGAATGTCACCGTTGGAATCCACCACGGATACGGTCACCCGCGCCTGACTGCCCAGCGGGCGCCGGATCTGGGCCCGGGCTTGATTGGCCACACCCAACGCCTCGTCAAGGATGACGCGTACCTCCTCGGCCGTCAGCGCCGCAGCCCCTGTACCTGCCGTTGGCGGAAAACGATTGGTATCCATGTCATCCACAAATACAAACGCATCGCGACCGGGAAAGTCGCTGTCATTGGCGCGCACACCGGATGCCGCATACCCAAAAGCCGTGCCGGCCTGGATCGTTGCGTCGTTGTAGCCGGCCACTGGAATCAAGGACCCGATACCCGCTCCCAGCGTGGCGAACGTTGGTGCGGTGGCCGGATCGGCTGGCAGCTGTTGAAGGCTTACATCGGCATAGCGAAGCGTCTTGCCCTCGATGGTGATCCGGCTGGCCTGGATGTCTTCATCCGGACTGAAACCAAAGGTTGCGGCCAACGCAATCATTTCGTCGATATCCTGGTCGAAATCCAGGATATTGGTGTCGATGCTGTAGTCGCCATCGGCCATCACCCCTACTCCACCGACCAGGGCACCATCCTTGTACAGCGGGAACCCCCCCGGATCGGCCGACAGGCCCAGTGGCGAGCGCTGCGGACCGGGGCCCGGTGCAATGTTGTCGAAGCGTCGGGTGAAATCGGAACAGGCCAGCTGACTGAACTGAACACCGAACAAGGGGCCCGAGGGTTGGTTGATCTCACCCGGATTGAAGTGTTCCTGAATGATCTGATTGGCCGTGCGGGTAGAAAACGCGTTGCCTTCGCTGGTCGACAGGTAGGCACCGGTGATCGCCTTGGCAATCGCCGCCAGCGCATCACCGCCTGCCGCCGCCGGCAGAATGATGCCTTCCAGTCCGCCGTTCACCGGCGTTTCGCCCAATCCGGTGGTGCTGATCCGGACATCGGGATTGGCACCGGCCATCCGGTAGACCGCCAATACATTGCCAACCCGATCCACTACCGCAATCGTGGCAACGGCGCTCAGCGCCTGAGCCTGGTTTACCGCCCGGGCAATGACCGCCGAAACGTCCGATGCCGACAACCTGGTCCCGGCATCGCCCGGTGCCTGGGACATGCTGGCAGGCACCCGTTGCAGGCAGCGTCGGCATAGCCGCTCTATCTGCGGTTCGCCCTGAGTGGTCTCTATCCGCTGCGGCTCGTCGATCAATCCCGGGGTCGAGGCCCAGGCCGGTCCGGAGCTCAGTGCGGCAAGTACCAGCAGTGTTGGCAAAAGCCTTGGATCTACAGGACTATTCATTGGCATACCCTCGATCAGAATAAGTCGGGTTCTGGTTGGCTTGCCTGTCCACGCCCGAGTGCGGGCTGCGCATCGCCGCATGAAATGACAAGTGAAAGTCATGGCAGCCTTGACAGCTCAAGGCGACCGTTCGAGTTCGTTGGACCGGATCGTCGCGATGGCAATCCAGACAGGTTTCTATTCCCGGAATCAGGACATCCTGGCTGGAATCCGATGCTTGCGCAGCGTGGCACGAAGCGCACGCGATCGCATCGCCAAGCTGGTCGCGGCTGCGCGTCAGATGGACCGAATGATTGAATTGGGAAAAGGGATACCAGTCGTCGGCCAGCTTGACCGGCCGAACCTGCCAACGTTCCAGAAACGGCCGCGACTGCTCCTCGGAAACTTCATGACAAGTCACGCAACCGGAGCGTGAAAACTGGCTGACAGCTTCCCGAGCAGCAGACTGGCGCCCACAATCAAGCACCGTTCCCAGGCAACGCGTAGTCGATTCAGCCTGACCCGGTCGACGTCGTCCACGCTGGCCACCATCCCCGCTGAGTTCCGGGTCCGCATGTTTGCGAATATAGTGCTCTTCCAGAGCCAGCAGCGCGGCTTCAACATCGCCATGTGGCAACTGCCGACCGGGAAAATCGTCATCAAATGAAAGCGCATGACAACTCTGGCAAGCACCCTCCATGGTCACGGGTTCGAAATGCTCCCGGTCCTCGCTCAACGCATGGCAGCTCGCACACTCCAGCGCCTGACCCGTGCTGAGCGACTGAACCTTGTCCGGGTCGAGGTGCAGATCGTGGGGAAACTTCAGCTGTGAGGTTTCCCGCGCAGCATCGGAGGAATGCAGCAGCCGCTCGATTTGCCACTGCTCCCCTTCATTAACCGGTCGCAACAGCGCCAGACGAAACTCGGGATGGGTAGCACTGGAAAATCCGGCTACAGGATCGGGCAACGTGTTTGCGGCCAGAGCGGTCGCATGGCGTTCGGGGTTGCGATGGCAATCCAGGCACAGACCGGATTCATCGCGGACCAGTGAGGCAGGCTCACCGTGTTCCTTGTGGCAGCTGGCACAGCGAGTCGAATCAAGCCTGGCGACCTTTACATTTTGCGGGTTTACATGACCGGCCACTTCTGCATGACAATCCAGGCAAGCCACGTCCGGCGTACGCTGAAACAGTTTCATGTGACAAGTCTGGCAGTTGTTGCCGATCTCGGGCGAATGATGCACATCGGCCAGTGGGCCGGACAGCCACAGTTGATCGGATGGCAGGAATGCACTCTGGCGCAATTGATAACCCAGGTCCGACCAGAAGTATCCGGCCAGCGGAATGACGAGAAAAATGAACAGGACGGCGATCAGCAGCAGCCAGGCCGGACGACGCATGCTCAGTCCGACCTGGGACAGGTCAACGCGAAAATGGGTGGTCGATCCTAACGACTGGTCCTGTTCAATGGTGGTGACTTCAAGCACCGCAGCAAAACCGCCCGCAGGGCTGACCACCGTAATGGTCTGTTTGCCAAGCACCAGGCTTTTTCCCAGCTTTAGCACACCCTGTTTGAGAGATACCCCGTCCAGGGAAATTATCGTCCCACCGACGGTCCGGAAGGTGAACTGGCCATCGGATCGCGCCTTCAGTTCCAGATGACGTCGCGCAACGGCAGGATCGAGCAACTGGATAATCTGATCACTACCATGACCCACGCTGACGACAGCATTTTCCAGAATCTGCTCGTCGAGCTCTTCCTGTCCTTTTTGGTCCCTGTGAATATGGCGAACGAGAATCTGCATCGATCAGTTACCAGTAAAGGAAAACTGTGATCACATGCACAACGAGCGCGGCCAGCAGCGCAACCGTCAGCGGAACATGAACGAAAAGCCAGATCTGCATCCGGCTGTTAAGGGAAATGTCTCGACGCAGCCGGCCAAGTACGGTACGGCGTCGCCCGAAAAAGCCAAGCAGTTCCTGGAGCACCAGCGTTTCTTCACGCTTGCCTGCCATGGGAACAGCGGAGGCAAGATGATCAATGACGATACTCTGATCAGCATTTCTGACCAGCTTCGAGGCACTGTCACCGGCTTCGGGTTGCAGCACCATCGAGCGGTCAGCTCCGCGAAGCTGGGCGATCAGACCTCCGCCCAGAAGCGTACGATCCAGCGCGCTTTCCACCACGGCCCTGGTTTGAACGTTGCAGCGCTGAGCCAGATCGTGGATGCGCGAATCGATTTCATTGAGTTCGGTCAGCCACTCCTTGCGACGCCTGCCGGAACGAACCCGCACCAATTGCCGTGGATAGCTCAAATACATGTAAAGTCCGAACAAGCCGCTGACGACGACCGCAAGCATCAATACATAAGCAAGCGTATGCACATTGAGCCCAACCTGGAACGAGCTGTGCAACGTCGCAATAACGGCAACACCGGAACCAAGATAGACATGAGCCGAGGTCCATCCCTGAACGGTCCCCATGGACGACCGGTAGGAGCGCTTGCGGATACCCAGAATCGACAGCCAGACGATCAGGGCCGCGCTGATACCACCGAGCGTATAGCCCTGCCAACTGCCACCGTTGGGCGGAAGTGTGCTGTCCTGGGTCAGGTAAATGGCGATACACAACGCCAACAGTAGAAGCACGACCCAGAGGTAGCGGCTGCCGCCATATTGCAGGAGATTTCTGTGCACGACATCAACGCTTCATGATCAACTCGGGGAACCGCTCGGGCCCGATTCGAATGGCGGCTCCGGTAGGGCACGCCCGCACACAAGCTGGCCCACCCTTCAGATCCATGCAGCCATCACACTTGACAGCCTTGTACCCGGACTGCTCGCCCGCCGCCTTCATCTCGGCTTGCGACGATTCTTCACCCGGCCCTGAACCCAGCCCGAACAGCAGCCATGACAGGATGCCACCTTGCTTATTCAGCTCCGGTGCCATATGAATCGCATCGTAGGGACAGTTAGTCTCGCAGTTTCCGCAACCGATGCAGGAGTCATCAATAAAAACCTCCCCACCAAGCGCACGATGAATCGCATCCACCGGGCAATCCTTCATGCAATGCGGATGCTCGCAATGGCGACATGAAATGGGTACCTGAACAGAGGCATGCGAGCTACCGCTGTTTCGATCGAGGCGGCTGATACCCCCGTGCGTATCAGCACAGGCCTTTTCGCAATTATCACAACCCACGCAAAGATCTTCATCGATAATCATCGCGTTGGTCGCCTCGCCCAGGCCTTCATCCATGAGGAACGATATAATGCCGCCGCCCTCAGGCATGGAAGCCAGAAGCGTTTCCAGTTTAAGCTGATTCCTGGTCTCCTGCTGGATATTGCGGATACGTTGCGGATCCATCTTCAACAGTGCAAGAAACTCTGGCTGGCGCAACATGATGGTTTCGGTTTTGACGGCAGCGGTTGCCGTCTCGCGGCGAACCGGGTCCCCCATCAGCGCCATTTGACCCAGCATGCGTCCACTCTGCAGATGATCGATAGCGATGGATGCGCCCTCAACCAATCTTGAGAGCGTCACCGTACCGCTGCGGATCAGATGCAGACAGTCGCCCGTTTCGCCTTCGCTATAGATCGTCTCGCCACTGGTAAACCGATTGAGCTCTGCCCTGCCAGCAATTCTTCTCAGCTCCGTGACTGGAAGTTCGGGTGCAAAATGCTTCTGCAGAGCGCGAACGCTGAAGATCCAGTCAATACCGTCCTTGACCTCCTCATTGGAGTTCATCACCTTGACCATCATCCGACGCGGCGTTTCAAGCAAGATGGTTTCCGGTCCGATTTTCGCGCTTCCGCTACGCGGGCGACCCGAGATCAGGCTCATCTCACCGAAAAACTGGCCTGGCTTGAGGGTATAAACCGGACCGTCGAGCTCATACTGGATTTGAACCTCACCTTCGGCAATGGTATAGAACGTATTTGTGTATTCACCATCCCGATAAATCATCTCTCCTTCCCGGACAATCTGGGTTGCTCTGGGTGGCTGAGGCGGGGCCCGGTCGGCATCGGTGACGTGCTCACCGGCCTGTTCGAGTTCCTTCAGGTTTGCCCTGTGACGCTCGACAAGCTTGCGCCAGCGCTCTTGTTCGACGTTACTGGCCTTGGATTGGGCTTCCTGTTTCGACGCTTCATCAGGGACGCTTGCAATGACGCGGCTTTCCAGTATCAGCTCCCGAAACTGCAGTGCGTTCATGCGCCGGAACATCGGCAAGCGCTGCTGGTAGAGGTCAAGTATCTCTTCCGGGTCGGCCAGGTAGGGCAGCCCGGCAAACTGCAAACGCAGCAGCTCATAATCCACCGGCTTGACGTCGTTGCCGAGGATGTACTCGACGACATCATAGCCCTGATTCATGGCCTGCTTGATCAGCGGATAACCACCCAGCGCTCCGATGATATAGAGGCCGGGCACATTGCTCTCGTAGCGACTACTCAACTGGGGCAACGCTGTCGGCCGCTGGTCCGGGAAAGTCACACCACAACTTTCGACGAATCGACGGGATGGAATCGATCCCAGCCGGGCAATGATTCGATGACAGGCGATTCGCTTTTCCCCCTCCGGTGTATCGAGCACGATGGCACCCAGTTCTCCGGCATTACCCGGCGGCTCGACGGTCTTGACGCCGGTCTCATAGAAGCAATCGAACTCGAGGGCCGGATCGTTGATCGCTTTCAGGACAGCATTCAGGTTGCCTTCCTTGGCGCGGGCGAACTCGTTGCGCCGGTTGACAATAATGACTTGATTCTGTCTTGACAGGCCGAGCGCGTTTTCGATCGCCGCATCACCCGCCCCGACCACGACAATGATCTCATCCCGGTAAGCCAGCGGATCATCGAGTTGATACTGGACTATTCCGCAATCGTCTCCGGCAACCCCGAGCTTGCGCGGATTCCCCTGGGTACCAATGGCCAGAACAACGTAGTCAGCTTCAATGATCTGACCGTCTTTCAGCGCGAGCCGAAAGTCGCCTTTCTCACCCGTGATGCCTGTAACTTCCGAGTCGAATCGGATATTGACCTTCTTTTCCCGAATACCCTGCTGCCACCAGTCGAGGATCGCTTCGCGAGTACCTGCTCTGAAGCGTAAGGGACTGCGTAAATCCAGAAAATGCGGCTCTGCCATCACATGCTTGCCTTTCTGGTAGCGATGAATGGTCTTGGCCGGCGCGTTGAAGGCTTCGAGGAGGATGTGACCGGCGGAGTGACTGGAGGCGAGTCGCTTTTGCTCATTGTCATGCTCAGCTGCCCGAGCGGCGGCACTTAGGCCACCGGGCCCGGACCCGACAATCGCGAGATGAAATCGATCAGTCATCCCAATACTTTCACTCCTCCCGGCCGCGATCTGCGCGAGCTGCAGATCAGGCCCTGGCCAGAGTATCCAGTGGGACAGCCCCATTCGGACTGCCCACCCAGACCAAGCCATGTGCATGGAAAGCGCGCTCCCCCGACTTTCCGGCGCAAAAAACTATTCAGGCACCCGTCTCGCTGATGCAGCTTAGGCGATTGGACCGCGACCGGTCAAGTCAGACAGGCTGTAAGTAGTGAGAATAAAATGATTTCAATCTGTAACGGCAACCCGTCTGAGACGTTTATTGGACATGAAACGGCGATTCGAAAATCTGGTGGATGCGCATGGCGGTCGGCTGCTGCAGCTTGCGCGGTTTATGCTGAAAGCCCATTCAGAAGCCGAAGATGTTGTCCAGGACAGCCTGATCAAATTGTGGGGCTATCTGCCGCAGCTGGAAGCCGGAACGGAGCTGGGCTGGCTGATCACCTGCACCCGCAATGCCTGTCTCGATCGCATTCGCCGTGACCAGCGGCAAGTCAATCTCCAGCGCCAGATTCACGCCATGGATCGCGAACTGAACGAGCAAATTGACTTTGATGATCCCGACACTCTCAACCAGAACGACGAACGGGCGCGTCAACTTCATGCCGCGATTGCTGAATTACCTGAACCTGGACGTTCCCTGGTGATTTTGCGAGACATTCAAGACGTGGATATCTCCACGGTCGCCAGAACGCTCGCCCTGACACCCAATCAGGTCAAGGTCTACACCTTCCGCGCGCGTCGTGCGCTGCGCCGTCAACTTGAAGAGGCCTGTCATGAACAAGTCGCCTGAATCCGATCGTATAAATCGCTCTGATACGCCGATTTCGCCAGACGCCATGGCCAGAGATCTTGCCCTCGAGGCGCGAATTCAATCAGACAGGCAGCCCATTGGCGACCGTCAACTGGCTGCTGACCGCAAACTCCGGACGCAGTTGGCACGCATTCAGCCGCCAACGCTTCCAGCGTCATTGCGCCAACACGTTTTGTCCCACACCCGTCGACCCATTCCGATGGGCTGGATGGCGCTTGCCGCTGCCATTGTGATGAGTTTGCTGATTGTCGCTGTCCTGCAGACCATTGACGACCCGGCAGCCATTGATCCCCAGGAACTCACGGCCAGTGACTGGACTCAGCTACACCTGGCACTCAGCACACTGGATGCCAGCGGCCGCCGCGTGGCCCAAGTCACCGGGCGCGAAGTCCGTCCGCATCTGAAGCGGCCGGATGTCCGGATCACATCCTTACCCGATACCGAGACGGTGTGGAGCTGGTTCCGCTCGTCCCTGCAATCAACTCGATAACCTCAACCCCCAGCTGGAGAAGCCCATGAAACACATGAAATCCCTGATCACAAGCCTGGCCATGGTGGCCACCCTGGCCACATCGTCCGTCTCGGCCCAGGGCCCGGACAGCGGGCTGTTCGATCTGTCCGGCCTGAGCGGCGAGCTCAGCCCCAAGGTCAACATCAACTTCGGGCCGGCCATGATGAGCGGCTTTGCCGAGGGCATGACGGCAACCAATCCGGATCTGGCCAGCATTCTGAATGGTGTGGCCGGTCTGCGTCTGATGGTGTTTGAAGATGTCGACACGGCGGGCCTTGAACCCGGCTTTCGCAACGCCATCACTGAGCTTGATCGCGCCGGCTGGACCCAGGCCATCCAGATTCAGGATGACGACACCCTGATCGATCTGTTCATGATTGAGACCACTGAATTCGTCAAGGGCCTGGTACTGTTTCTGCGCGACGATGGCGACACCCTGATTCTGGCCAACATCCATGGCAATCTCGATCCGGGCGCAGTCGGTCGGCTGATCGCCAGCGGCAAGGCTGGCGACGGCTGGGATTTCGATAACTTTATCGGCCGGGACGGCAGCGACGACGACGCCTGAACCGTCATCCCGTCAACTTTCTTGAAGCATGGCCCCTCGCGGGTCATGCTTTATTCAGAGCGCGTGGACGCGGTCGCCATGGCCATCCTGTTGCGTCCGTCGCGCTTGGCCCTGATAAAGCGCATGGTCGGCAAGAAGCACAATATCGTCGATCGTCTGACCGTGCTGATGAATCCATCAGTCCGGGGTGCCCGGCAAAGCGAACCGAAACCCTTCACGATACCAATGAAAAGGTGCCCCGATTTCGTTTTGCAGCCGGTTTTGTGCTGAAATAGTCGTTTCGCACCCTGGCGACAAATGTGCCAGAAATGCTGCCGCCACGAAAACGATCTCAAAAGGGGAAATCTGAATGCTGTCCTTTCTGTTTGCCGGTTTTATCGCGGGCCTTATCGCAATGACACCCGACCCGACACCCGACCAGGTCAAGCCGCTGCCGCAGACAGTCGCCGAATCGATCCGCAGCTGCGAGCAGCTGGAATACTCCCAACCTCACGACGCCATGCGTATTGCCGAACATGGTCTGGCGCTGGACGAGGGGCGTTCTCCTGCACAGCGTGGGTTGCTGATGGCCTGCCAGGCCTGGTCGCAAATGCAACTTGGAAGTATGGAGCAGGCGCGCCAGATCACCCTGGAGATCGATCCGCTGGCGCGTGAGATCAGTGATCAGAAAGATCGCGTGGGACTGCTAATGCGCCTGGCTCAGCTGCATTACCGGGGCGGCGATCAGATTACCGCGCTGGAAGCCATGGATGAGGCGCTGAATCTGGCTGAAACCCACCAGTTGAACGACGACCTGCCTCAGGTACTGGGCAATATCGCGATCTACCTGACCGAGGCAGGTCAGTTCGCGCCGGCCATTGAGCACTTCGAGCGCCTTCTCGCCATGGCTGAATCCGGATCAGCAGTGCCAATCCCGCTGGTGCCGGTACGCTATAACCTGGCGCGTGCCCTGTTGTTGGACCAGCGCGCCGAAGAGGCTCTCGAACACCTGGAATGGTTGCTGCCGGCGCTGCAGGCACCAGGCCTGGAGCCACGTCTGGCCACGGCGCTCAGCATGCTGGGCAGCACCTGGCGCGAGCTCGGCGACTACCAACAGGCCGCCGACTACTTGAATCAGGCCGAACAACTGCACCAGCAATTCGATAACCCGGGAGAGCTCAGCGCCCTGCGCCGCGACCAGTCCGTGTTGGCCATGGATCAAGGCGATTTGGGGGCCGCAGAGACCTTGGGTCGCGAGGCTCTGGCTCTGGCGCGGCAGATTGACTATGAACGCAGCATCCTTGACGCGTTGAAGCATCTGGTTGACGTGCTGGCACGACGCGGGGAATATGCCGAGGCGCTCGAACTGCATCGCGAGCTGGCCGGGCGCCATCAGGCGTTTCTCGAGAGCAGCCAGCAGTCACGCCTGGATGCACTGGAAACCCGCCTGGGAATGCAACGGCAGGCACGTGAACTCGAAGAACTGCGTCGGAGCGCCGAGCTACAGCAATTGCAACTGGACAAAGAGTCGTTTGGACGCCAGGTGGCCTGGGCCACTCTGATCGGCGTGGTTGTGATCGCCGTGTTGCTGGCTTTCTGGCAACGCGCCAATCAGCAGCGTCTGCTTCTGGTCAGTCGTACCGACGCGCTGACCGGCCTGGCCAATCGCCGTTATCTGACACTCCGGATGGAGCAGCTTGCGGCCGGCCAGCATTGCGCTGTATTGCTGCTTTTGGATCTGGACCATTTCAAGCAGATCAACGATACTCATGGTCACGATGTTGGTGATCGGGTACTACTGGAAATCAGCACTCTGATCAAGCGCATAGCAAAAGACCATGACGCGACGTGCGGTCGCTGGGGCGGCGAGGAGTTTGCCCTGTTTCTTGCCGATGCCGATGTCGATAAGGCCCGAGAGCTTGCCGACGATCTGCTAAGCGACATAGCCTCACTGGCTCTTCAAGATGGGCAGGGTCGCAGCGTAGCGGTAACCGCCAGCCTCGGATTTGCCCCCCTTAACGGGCTGCTGCGCGACTCCGGACAGGAAGTCTGGGAACCCGCGCTGAAATGCGCCGACCTGTTGCTCTACCGCGCCAAGCATGCCGGCCGCAATCGCGGCTTCGGTGTCTGGCCGACCGATCCGGATCAATCCGTCAACCCGCTGGCACTGGATACCGCTCTGGCAGCCGGTCAGTTCCAACTGTTGAACGTGCCGACTGGGATTGAAGGACAATAACAAGATTCGCCACCGCCGACCCGCTCCCGACCAACTTTTCCGGTGACGCGTCCGCGCTGGTGACTGCGCTAAGGGCCCGCGCAACAATAACTTCCGATTTTCGCATCCCATTGGCACGCCGCCTGCGGTCGCGGGCAGCGCACCCCGCGGTGCCTGGACCGGAGTTGGAACGATTCCAGCTTGAAGCAATATGGATCTGCAGCTAGAATAGCTATATTGCCTGTTGAGATGAATTCATGAAAACGTTTACTGCACTGGAAGCTAAAAACCGCCTTGGGCAAGTCATCGATGCTGCCCAGCGCGAGCCGGTTACCGTTACCCGACAAGGGCGACCCAGTGTGGTCATTCTGTCCGCAGAGGAATATCAGCGGCGCCAATCCCGAGCCTGGCGCAACCTTTTGACCGTGATGGAGGAGACAGGAGGCTACGCCGCCGAGCACAACCTGACTGAAGAGACGCTGGATCAATTGCTTGCCGATGAAAGCTGACCGCGTGGTGGTCGACACCAACGTACTCATCAGCGCTCTGCTGACACCAAACGGAAAACCCGGTCAGACCATAAAGCAGCTCGCCGACAGCGGATCCACATTACTTTTGTCACGTTTGACCTTCCTGGAACTGGCATCCCGACTGGCACAGCCAAAATTCGATCGCTATCGCACTCGGGAGCAGATGGATCGATATCTTGAATGGCTAGCCGAACTGTCTGAATGGGTCAAACCATCAATTCGGATTACCGACTGCCGCGACTCCGACGACAACCGATTCCTCGAAGTGCTGGTGACCGGCGATGGCGATGTCCTGATCACAGGAGACGCAGACCTTCTGGTACTGAACCCGTACGAAGACAAACCCATTTTGACGCCCGCTGAATTTCTTGCTGCCCGGTAGACCGTGCGCCTGATTTAGTGAGGCCCGCTCAGGTGGGTTCAACATGCGGCACCGCCGTTCCCGCTAGCGTGCCGCCGTCGACCACGAGCTCCGAACCGGTCATGTATGTGGCTTCATCGGAGGCCAACAACACAGCCACAGCGGCCACTTCCCCGGGCTTTCCGAAACGGCCCATCGGGCAATCGCTGACGAATTCGCGCATGCGCGCCTCGCGTTCCGGCCCCTGACCCAGCATCGGTTCCCACATCGGTGTGAGGATAGCGGCCGGAAAGATAACATTGCAGCGAATCGCCAGGCCTTGTTCGGCGCAGTACAGGGCGACCGACTTGGTGTGATTGCGCACCGCTGCCTTGGACGACGCATAGGCTGCCGCGGCTGGAATGCCGACCTGACCCGACCGCGACGAAATATTGATAATCGAGCCACAGCCTTTCCCGCGCATGGCGCGAATTCCATACTTGCACCCGAGAAAAACGCCGTCCAGATTGGTCTCGTGCACGGCCCGCCAGTCTGCCAGGCTGGCATGCTCGGGATCATGCACCGCGGTCCCGCTCTCGAAACCCGTGATTCCGGCATTGTTGACCAGCACATCGAGTCCGCCGTCTTCCAGTAACTCGTCGGCCAGCGCCGTCCAATGGTCTTCGCGACGTACATCCAGATGACGATAACAAGCTGCCGAACCCAGCGACTTGACCAGTTCCAGCCCTTCCTCGTCGCGAACGTCAGTGACAAAAACCATTGCGCCCTCATCGACGAAAGCCTTGGCAATGGCTGCGCCAATCCCGCGGGCCGCTCCGGTCACCAGACAGCGCTTCCCTTGCAATCGTTGGCTCATGAATCACCCTGATCCGGGATCTCCGGCTCCACCAGTTTTGCCAGCAGATCCAGCGATTCCTGCCAGCCCAGGTAGCAGTGCTCAGGCGGAATGATATCGGGCAGGTCTTCCTGGGTGATGTTCAGTTCCGTGCCGCATGACACTGCCTTGAACGTCATCGTCACCTTCATTTCTCCGGGCACATTCGGATCATCGAACATGTCTACGGAAACAATCCGCCCGTTCGGAACCAGTTCGAGATACTTCCCTTCGAAGGAATGGACTGTACCCGTGCCGAAATTGATGAACGACATTCTGTAGCCGCCACCGGGGGTTGCGTCAAAGTGATCGATCCTGGCAGTAAACCCGTAGGGTGCGTACCACTTGACGATCGCGTCTGGCTCGAGAAACGCCCGGTAGACACGTTCGGGCGCAGCGGTGAATACACGATGAATTCTGATGGTATTGGGCATTGCGCTGTTCTCCTTGTGTAAATATCACCCCATTGTTGAACGGACCAACGCTTTCTCGACAGTTCTGATCCAAATCTACACCGATTGCCGACCACCCGGCAAGCAACGGACTGTTGCCTGCTGTTGCTGCATTGATCGCGCTGGCGTAGGATCATCGATTGATACGGAGAACTGATTCGACATCATGGCCACACTCAAGACCCAAAAAAACACCGCCAGCGTCGACGAGTTCCTGAATACCGTCGAAGATCCGGAAAAGCAGGCCGACTGCCGAAAACTTGCCGAACTGATGCAGAACGCCACTGGCGACCTACCGACCATGTGGGGCAATGCCATCGTCGGGTTCGGCAGCTATCACTATCGCTATGAAAGTGGCCGCGAGGGCGACTGGTTTCTGGTTGGCTTTTCACCCCGAAAGCAGGAACTAAGCGTTTACATCATGCCTGGCTTTTCGCGCTACGACGACCTGATGAAACGTCTTGGTAAACACAAGACAGGCAAATCCTGCCTCTACATCAAACGCCTGGCGGACATCGACATCGACGTCCTCGAGAAGTTGATCCAGGCATCGGTCAAGCACATGCGTCGACAGTACGGCTGATTCGCTCCCTGTTACGGTTGCATGTCATGGTCCCTTCAGCAATTCCCAATTGATTGCGTATTAGGGTCCGGGGAGGGTTTCATGAATTCCACACGTCCTCGCTTGTCTCTTGTCCGCACAACAGCTTTTCCTCAGTCGGTCGTATTCCCCGATACGACAAGCGCGGCCGGTCGATCGGAAGATCCCTTGCGCGAACACTATCCTGCGCGATCATCGCGGGAATTCATGAAACATGCGGGTTGAGAACCGTGTGAGGGAATATCCGATTACGGCCGTTCATTCCGTACGACTGAAAGGCAGCATCACTGCCTGGTCAACCCTTCCAGGAGGAAGCCATGTCGGAACGAATGACGGCTGTCGTCGAACGATTTGTTCGAAACGACCATCGCTGTGAGTGGCGGCCAAGACCCAAGCGCCCTCATTGCCAATGTATCAGCACGGACCAGCCGCCAAAGCGGCCCGATCCGGCCATCTACAGTCAGTTGCAGCGCCTCTCGCAGGGCCTGGCCGCGAGCTGGGAAAGCCCGGATGTCTGGACAAACTTCTGGGGCGACTGGCGGTTCATGGACAGCGTAAGGGTCAGGGTTCGCAACCTGTCCAATGAAGCCAGCGCGATCAACACCCTGATCCAGGTGGACTGGGCAGCGTTCGGAATCGATACACCCTTCAGTCCCCTTGGGGGCCAGATGGTCCACCTCGGCATTGCACCGGATGAACAGAATCTGTATTTCCCGATCAGCGATGAATTGAGAGCACTGGGCAACGATGTGTCGATCAGGGTGAAAATCAGCCATCCTCACGACAAGGAACCTGACAACAATGTCGGATTTCAGGCCATCCATGGTGTTCAGACCTCGAATGACGGGCGGACTCCAGGCATGTCCTTTGCCGTTGTCAACTCATCCCCGGTGGCGGAAACGATCAATCTGGTTGTATTGGCCAATGACATCGGTGCCACTGTAACGCCGGCAAGTCGAACTTTCGCGCCCGGTGAGCAAATCACAGCGACCTTGACGACCAATATTCCCACGGCAATCGTGCCTCCCGCCGGCGGGTTCATTCTCAAAGATGCAACTGTCGTCGGCTATGACAGCAGCGGCAGAGTGCTCGGTGGCGTGACCTTACTGGTGAGGGTTGACTCATGAACAGCATTATCCGTGCTTTGCTTTCTGCGAGTCGACCGTTCTCCTCGCGGATGAGCCCGTGCGAACTCAATGGCATGCTGGTTGGCGTGATTGCAGGAACGATTTTTTCCGCAATCTGGTTTTCTGTCGGCCCAGCCTTTACCCCGGTAGCGGCACCATTATGGCTCTATCTGGCATTGGTCCTGGCCGCGTTCTGCTGGATGCTGCTGTTTGGCCTGTTGTGCGGGCCGCTGCGTTATGCGCCGTCCACGGTGTCCGGCCCATTGCTTATCAACTCGCTGATGACCAGCGTGCTGACGATCTACCTGTGCAATCTCAGCGCGATGCCTTCGGTGTTCTTTCTGATCGGCATTCTGATTGGTCTCATCGTGGGCCGGCTGCTATGTCGTTTCTGCCGCCAGCCGGCACGCATCATCAAGTGAGGAATCAGTCATGTCACTAGTCAAACCCCCTTGCGGTTCCGGCAGCGCTTCCACCGAAACCACATTCTCTGACATCTTCGGCGTCGTCATGATCCTGATATCACTCATCTCAGGCACGATCACGGTCATAACCAAGGCCGCCGAGGTAACCGCTTTTCTAAGTACCATCGTTACTTTCATCGGGATTTCTGCACCCTGGTTATTCTGGTTGGGAGGCATCGCCGCCTACGTCGGTGTCCTGGTCGTGATCGGTGTCTTTTTCCACAAGAACTGCAACGAAAATCCACGGGGCCTCAATACCTGTTCGGCCGGCGTGATCGAAGAGGTCTTTCCCTCGTTCGATGATTGGAGCGAGTGGGTGTTTCCGTTCGCAGCCAGCCATCCCCGCATTGATGTTGTCGTCAAATGCGATTACTGGAACCTGGTCGACAATGGCGGTGCCACCGTCGTGTGCAACGATGATCCGGAACGCTCACCGATGCTGGCAGCTTTTTTCCACAGTTCTGAAGTATGTGGTGCCGGGGCCGGAGCGATAGCGGGTGCGGCAATTGCCGGAATTGGCGGGATCATTGCGGGTGTTGCCATCGGAGCGGCCGTTGGCTGTTCGGCGTCCGGGCCGTTCTATCTGCTTTGCTTGCTTGCCGTCCTGTTGATCGTCCTGGTCGTGGTGGCAGTAGCGGCCCTGGTCGGAGCCCTGATCGGGGGATTGATCGGCAAGGCTGCAGCCGGCGGCGATGACCCAATCGGCGACACGGGCCTGGGAATCGGTGACTATGTCACAACCCCCGGCAATCTGATCATCATGGGTGATCTCGACAATGCACGCGCCTACTGGTTCGTTACCGACGGCGGGCACGCCGTGTCCGGTCGCTCGCTAGGCTCGCCACCATTCAGCCACATCGATCCGGACACCAATTTTGTCGTCGATGCCTGCTAGTGTACCCCGTCATTAATCCTGTGACATTGAGAGAGTCGAGTCATCCCGACAACCAATCGACTGATGAGGCTTTGCCGGCTCAAGCGCGGCCTGACCGCGCTTGAGCCGGCAAAGCGGCAGAAATACAGCTTCTCTGACTGAAACGCGCTCCGCGTAGACTTGTTCAGAGGTTCCTTAATCAGATGTAAGGTCGCGATAAAGCAGCTCGATCCAGCGCTCGGTCGGAATAAAACCGCCACCCCAGTCTTCATCGTACTCGGCGGTCAGGCCGGCGGCCTTGATCTGCTCCAGGCTCTGCCCCTCGGAAATAGCGTCGGTCAGACGCTGATGAACCGTTGTCAACATCTCATGGTAACCAAGCAACTGTTTGCGATCGATCCGTGGACCATGACCGGTAATGATCGCGGTGTCCTCGTCAGCCAGTTCGGCGATTCGCTCCACGGCCGATATCATGCCTGCCAGGCTGCCGCCAGAGTCGACATCAACAAAGGGATACAGCCCGTAGAACACGATATCGCCGGTGTGGATCACGTTGGCATCGGGCAAGTGGACCACGGAGTCACCGTCAGTGTGGGCATGTGGCACATGAAAAGCGTGAACCGTCTGATTGCCCAGGTGAAAAGTGACCGTGTTATCAAACGTCATCACCGGCAAAGCGCCACCGGCCGATGGCGGTGTAGTGCGACCGAAAAACTCGCTGACCTGCTCGCTGGACATCCGCTCGCGCACATTGTCGTGAGCAACGACCAGCGTACCTTGGCTGGCCAGATTTTCATTACCTCCGGTATGATCACCGTGCCAATGGGTGTTGAGCACAAATTTGACCGGTTGATCGGTCACCGATTGCACTGCTGCCAGGATCTTGTCGGTCAGCGGTGCATATTGGTCATCGATCAGAAACGCACCCTCTTCGGTCACTACCAGGCCGAGATTGCCGCCGCGCCCGGTCAACATGAAAACGCCTTCAGCCACTGACGATACGCCAATTTCAACCTCTTCAATCGATTGTGACTGGGCGGTGGAACTGATCATCATCAACACCAGTGCGATTGGATAAATCCATCCGGTTTTCATTGTTTGTTTCCTTAATCAGTTGAATTTGTTGCCGGTTGGCTGAACCCGCTTGCATCCAGCAAGCAAGCAGGACTGCTATTCCGGGTTTACTAACAATCCGCACCAGCCCGTGCCGGGTCGATTAGAAATTCATGCAAGTCAGCGGCTGACATCGGTCGGGCAAGCAGAAAACCCTGAAACGCTTCGCAGCCCAGGCTTTGCAGCAGTTCAAGCTGTGCTTCGGTTTCGACACCTTCAGCCATCAGGCTGAGGCCGCGTGAGCTGCCAATGCCGATAATACTCTGCACCAATTGGCGTGCGTGGCGGTCGCTTTCCATATCCTGAATGAATGTGCGATCAATCTTGAGTTCATCGATCGGGAGTGTCTGCAACAGGCTGAGCGATGAATAGCCGGTACCGAAATCGTCCAGTGAGATGCGCAGACCGGCCAGTCGAAGCTGTTCCAGCTCAGTCATGATGGCCTGGGCATCCTCAATCAGCAGACTCTCAGTGATTTCGATGGCGATTTTTACCGGGCGGTGCTCAAAGGCCCTAACACGCTCAATCAGGCGATTGGTAAAGTCCGGCCCGGTAAACTGGCGCACCGATATGTTGACGGACAATCTCAGTGGCTGACCCATCCGTTCGGCCAGATCAGAAATCTGTTCCAGGCTTCGATCCAGGATGTAGTCTCCCAGTCGGTCAATCAGTCCGGAGGCCTCAGCGATCACGATAAAACGCTCGGGTTCTATGGTACCCAGGTCTTCGTCCTGCCAGCGCGCCAGCGCTTCCAGGCCGATCAGGCAACGGCGCGAATCAAACTGCGGCTGATAAACCATCTCGATCGAACCTTTCTCAAGGGCCAGGCGCAGGCGTTGTTCGATTTGAATATTTTCCAGGTAACGTTGGCCCATGCCCGCTTCATAGAAACAGGTGGTGTTGCGCTGATGCTTGGCCGAGTACATGGCGACATCGGCCGCACGCAGGACATTTTCCAGGGAATCTCCCGCCTCAAGTGTTCGCGCTATGCCGACACTGCAGCCCAGCTCGCAGTGCATCTCATCCAGCGCCAGAGGTGTGGTCAGGGTTTCGATCAGTTGCGCAGCCCGTTGCTTGAGCGCACCTGGATCAATTTCCGGTGTGGTCAGCACGAACTCATCTCCCCCCACACGTGCAACGCATTCATTTTCGCCAATAAAGTCACGCAGGCGCTGACCCAGGTACTGCAACAGCCGATCGCCCAGCAAATGGCCGAAACCATCGTTAAAGGCCTTGAAATTGTCCAGGTCGATAAACAGTAAGGACACGCCCTCGGGATGCATCTGCTTCATGTGTTCAAAGTCGACCGACATCCGCTGTCGATTGGGCAAGCTGGTCAGGACATCGTGTTCGGCCCGGTGGACCAATTCCCGGCGGCGTGCTTCTTCGGCCCGGTGAATTGCCCGCAGCACCCCAAAGAGCATCAACAACAGCAGCACATAGACGGCAACGTGTACGCTCCCGGATCGTAGCAACTCAAGGCGCAACTGGTTCAGGTGAGTCTGCGACAGTACCCAGAAATCATAGACCGGGTCGTACACTGTCATGCCCAGATGCGGTCCAAGCGCATTGACCACGCGATAGGAAACCGGTCGGCCCGAATGGCGAATTTCCTCGATGGACAATCCGCTTCTGTGCTCAGCCGAAGCGACGGCAGCATCGTAATAACGGCGTGGAATGGGTTGCGAGAAGTAGGCTTGCGGACGGGCTATTTCGGAAGCCCAGTGCAAAGGGTACAGGTCGTATCCGCGAACCACCTGTACATTATTGCGTGGTCCGAGAAAGGTGTCGGGGTCGAAAAATGGATTCGACCCATCCAGAAACAAGCCGGCGGTCATCACACCGCCCACGGTTCCATCCGGGTAGCGAATGGCTTTGGCCACTGGAACCACCCATTGATTCAGTGCCAGCAGCAAGGTCGGTCGGCCGATGACCATGCGTTGTGAAGTCAATGCACGCTCGAATGACTCCCTGGTGTCCTCCCATTCCAGCAGATTGGGCAATTCATACTCGGCAAACCCCGAATTGACCAATTTCGGATGACCCTCGTTGTCAACCAGTGAGTAAACCGCCACGAATGAGTTAAGTGCTCGAAGATCATCCAGCAGACGGCTTGCGTCCGATGCGGTCAGGCCGGCACCATCATGAATCAGCAGTACACGCCCCAGCACTTCCAGCAGCACTTCCTGGTTACTCAGTACGTTTCGGGTCGCGTTGCCCAGCGCGGCGATCTGGCTGCGCTGCTGAATTTCGTGTCGCTCGGCAATCGCGCGCCATTGATCAAACAGGGCCCAGGCCAGCAATGCTCCACCGATCAGCGCAAGCAGAATGAAAAATCGGCCAAGGTTCGAGCGCAGGGAGGACATGCTTCAGGCCCGCAAGACCGGGTAGGCGTGATCACGCATCCGGTTACCAGTGAGATCCGCGACTGATATGGCAATCACGACTGATATGGCAATCATTCGGTCCGACTCTCTTGCCACCTCAAGTGGCCGGTCCCGGGAGTTGGTTCCCAGGTTCAAGCGTAGGCGGTTTACCCGCATGGTGTCAAACAAAATCCTGCCCGGGGTAAGGCTCCCAATCATCGGTCGGATCGGCTGCTGTCTGCACGTCGGTTCAACCACCAGTCCAGCGTGGTTCGGTCGTCATCGCTACCGACCATCAACAGGAACACGATAAGCGCCAATCGAGTGAATGTATGACCGTCAATATTAAACAGCGGTTGCTGCAGGGCGTGGCCGTAGGTGGTCACGATCAGCAGCAGTCCCAGAATGGTCAGAGTCCAGCGCAACTTGAAACCCAGCAGAAGCAGAAGCCCGGCAATCAGTTCCAGGTAAGGGATGACTGTGCCCAGCGCCCACAGCAGCCATTCCGGAATCCAGTGCTCAGCGAATCCCTGGACAAAGAACCGCCGCGCATGCTCGAGTGCGCCCAGTTCGAAGACCTTCCACCAACCTGCCATGATAAACAACAACCCCAGGATCCAGCGACAGATGAAACGGGCCGCAACCTGGGCCGTGAACCATGCAAGAATTTTCATTTTGTGCTTCTCCGAACAAGCCAGCCGACTGGCCAGCGCAAAGGCGACCTCGGTCAACCACTCGCCAATTGTATAGACTCTCAGTATTCCATGGCCAATGTCTTGAAAGGACTGCTTATGTTTCGCCTGATCCCCCTGCTGTTGCTATCGATCGCCCTGCCGCTGCCGGCCCAGGACTATTTCCCGGATCGTCATCATTGGGAGACAATTGAACCCGCCGAGGCCGGTTTTGACGCCGATGCGCTGGCCGCCGCGATCAACCTTGCTCGCGCGGCGGCCGTCACTGAGCCGACGGACCTGTACCAGGTCATTACCGATTCCTTTGCACCCCGCGAGCCGAATTTCCGGATTCTGGGTCCGACCAGGCCGCGCAAGGGCGACAGCGGCATCATTCTCCGTACGGGACGCATTGTGGCCGAGTGGGGCGATGTGCATCGGGTTGATATGACGTTCAGCGCCGTCAAGAGCTATCTGGCCACGATGTGGGCGATCGCCTGGCGCGACGGCCTGATCCAGTCGCTGGACGAGCCTGTGGCCGATTACGTGCATGACGGCAAGTTCGATTCCGAACACAATGCCCTCATCACCTGGCGTCACTTGCTCAACCAGACCTCCGACTGGTCGGGCTCGCTGTGGGATACACCGGACTGGGCGGACCGACCCGAAGGCGACGACCCCGACGCCTGGCCGAATCGCGAACTGCGTGAACCGGGCAGCTATTTCAAGTACAACGACGTGCGTGTCAATCTGACTGCCTACAGCCTGTTGCAGGTCCTCCGCGAACCGCTACCGGTGGTCTTGCGGCGTGAGATCATGGACCCGATTGGTGCCTCGAATACCTGGCGTTGGCACGGTTACGAAAACTCCTGGGTGGTACTGGATGGCCAGCGCATCCAGTCGGTGTCCGGTGGCGGCCACTTCGGCGGCGGGATGTTCATCTCGGCGCGCGATCACGCCCGCTTCGGGCTGCTGATGAAAAACCGCGGTGTCTGGGATGGCAATCGGCTACTGCCCGACAACTGGTTCAAGCTGTTACAGGAGCCGACGCCGGTGCGCCCGGATTACGGTTTGATGTGGTGGCTGAATACTGAGCGGGAGCGGATTCCAGCTGCGCCGGCATCGGCCTATTGGGCGGCCGGATTCGGCGGCAACTACATCTACATCGACGAATGCAACGACCTGGTCGTGGTGTTGCGCTGGATTCCGGACCTGGCCGAGGTTATTGAGGCCATACTCGATGCCCGCTTGTCTGCAACGCAATGCCGCGAGGCGGCCTGAAGGGTGCAACGCATCGTTATTGATCGGCCCGGCGGATATGAAGCGCTACGTTTGTTAGAGCAGCCCGTCCCGACACCCGGCCCCGGCCAACTGGTGATCCGGTCTCGGGCCTGCGACGTCAACTATGCCGACGGGATTATCCGTATGGGCTTGTACAAGTCAGCCAGGCAACTGCACGGCTACCCGATCACACCCGGATTCGAAGTGGCTGGCGTGGTCGATCAGGTCGGTGAAAATGTTGATGGCTGGCAACCCGGCGACGAGGTGATCGGCCTGACGCTGTTCAATGGTTATGCCAGTCATGTGAAGCTGCCCGCCGACGGCGTTTTCGCCAAGCCCGACAATCTGAGCTTCGCCCAGGCTGCCACGCTGCCCACGGTATTTCTGACTGCCTGGTGGATGGTCCATCGCCAGGTCCATCCCGAACCCGGACAAACCTGGCTGGTGCATTCAGCCGGCGGCGGCGTCGGCTCGGCACTGCTGCAACTGGGTCGTCTGGTCGGTGTGCATACCATCGGCGTAGTCGGAGCCAGCCACAAAGTCGATCACGCCCGGGCGATGGGAGCCGATGAGGTTATCGACAAGTCTGACCAGCCGCTCTGGCCGACAGCCAAATCTCTCGCCCCGGACGGTTTCCACGCTATCTTTGATGCCAACGGCGTGGCCACGCTCAGGCAAAGTTATGCCCACCTGGCCCCGACCGGCCGCCTGGTGATTTATGGCTTTGCCAGCATGCTCCCCAGAGACGGTCGACTGAACTGGTTTAAGCTGGCACGCGACTGGCTCAAGACCCCACGCTTCAATCCTCTCGACATGACCCAATCCAACAAGAGCGTGCTGGCTGCCAACCTCAGCTTTCTGCAGGCGCATGCACCAGCCATGCAGCAAGGCATGCACTGGCTGCTTGACCGCTTCACCTCGGGTGAGCTCGAGCCTTTACCCGTCGAATCCTGGCCGCTGGCTGAGGCCGCAAAAGCCCAGCAACGCATTGAATCAGGCCAGACCATCGGCAAGCTGGCACTGCTGAGCTGAAACCAATCCCTGCAATAACGATGACTCTGACGATCAGTCGCCTGTTCCTGAATCAGGCAAGGGGCGATTCTTATACAATATCGACCGTCAGAGCCAATATCATCATGAGGGAACTACATGAATATTCAACGATTTGCCGGCGCGATACTGATCGCGCTGGTTCTGTTTGTTGTCGGTTGCGGTCAGGAGCAAGGGGATTCGTCATCGTCTGCTGACCGGTCGTTCACCAATGCCTGGCAGGAGTCGCTGGCCGAGCGCGCCCGACTGTTCGAGGTGCTGCCGGATTCCACACTGGCTTATATCCGGATTCCGAATCTGTGGGGCATGATTGGCGCACCCAAGTCCGGATCGCTGGCACCGGCGCTGGGTAGCCCGGCCAATGCTCAAACCATTGCCGCCCTGCAGGCGCGCATTCCTGAGGTGATGAGCGAGGAGTTCGGGCCAGCCGCGCCGTTGCTGACCCTACTGCTGGAAACTCTGCGCTCGCCGCTGGAAATCGCCCTGGTTGGCGACGGGCCGCAGCCGATGGAAGCCGATATCGTGATCGAGGGGCGTTTCAACTTCGATTCAGTGGATGCGCTCAATGCGCTGCTGACAGACTTCACCGAACCTGGTGGCCTGCTGCAACTACTGCAGCCGGCCGCGGAAGATCAGCCGGGGCAGATCCTGGCCGGCATCTTTCCGATTTTCTTTGCCTTCGATCCAGAAACCCGGCGAGTGCGACTGTTAGGTGGTATGGCAGCCCAGCCGGAGTCTTTCGACCGCTCGCGCACCTGGCCGGTGAACCCGGAAGCACCGATGCGTGAATTTCACGACCGCATCGATGCCAGCGGCCATGGCCTGTTCATCTGGGCCGATATGGCTCGCCTGACGCCATTGATGCAGCAGACTCTGCCGCCGGATGAACTTGAGGAACTGGAAACCTTGGGCGTTCTCGCAACCGACCAGCTGGCGTTGGGCTACGGCGATGTCAACGGCAAAGCCGGGCTTTCCCTGCTGGCCAGCGGTTCCGGCGGAAAGCTTTGGGATCTGTCCCTGCCCGCCATCGATGGCATGGATTTTCAGGCCAGCGGGGTACCGCGTGCCGTGGCCGGCCTGGTGCTGCCGGACTACGCCTGGCTGGAACGAGTGTGGCTGAGTGTGGATGAAACCGGCCAGGACAGCATATCGGAACTGGATGGCAAGATGGTCGAAGAGGTCGGCGTCAGTCTTTCCGAACTGGTCGATACCTTCGCCGGCCGGCTCTATTACGTCAAGGATGACAACGGCGGCTACCTGGTCCACCAGGCGCGCAACCCCGAGCAGTGGTCAGCCTTGTGGAAAAAGCTCGGTGAGCGCTTCGACATTCAGCAGACACCAGCGGAACGTAAAGGCCAGACCATCCATCACGTCGCCTTGCCGGGTATTAATCTGGACGATGAACTGGCCGGAAATCTGGACGATGGCGATAGCACCGCTGAAAAGGCCGGTTTGTTTTTCCTGCGCAAGGTAATGGGAATTGGTACCCATTTTTTCTGGACCCGCGAAGATCAAAACATCCTGATCAGCAGCGTGCCGCAGGTCCTGATTGACCGTCGGACTTATCCCGGAGACACCCCCGTCGCAGAGTGGCTCAAGGCAGCCGGCCTGAGTGTCGACAGCGCTGGTCTGTTTGCCGCCACGGAAATCCGCGATGCGCCACAACGCAACTACCATACTTACCTGACGACATTGCAGGCACTGGGTGACATGCTTGACCATCCGGTTGATTTGATGGCTTTTCCCAGTGCCCGCGAACTGGGTCTGGAACGCACCGGCACCATCGGGTTTTCGATGGACTACAGCAACAGCCTGATCGGTGCCACCCTGGCCTTCGAGAATCACCCCGGTGATCTTTTCTACGGCGGCGTGGGCGGCATGGGCGGACTTGCCATGGCCAGCATCCTGATGGCCATTGCGATACCGGCTTACCAGGACTATACCGTGCGCGCCAAAGTGGCAGCCGCATTGACCGCCACGGCACCCGCACGGCTGGTGATCGCCGAGCACTACGCCACCCATGGACGATTGCCCAATGCCGAGGAAACCGCCGAACTGGATCTGGGCGCCATCGACGAGACTTTAGTTGATCTTTACTACGACAGCCGCACCCTGCGTCTGGTCGCCACCCTGCCGGCCGATCCCGCTCTGGGTGAGCAAGCCGTGCTTGAAATCGTGCCGGTACTTCAGGACGGGATGGTTGCTCGCTGGCGCTGCGTCAGCACAAGCATCGCCGAGAAATATCTGCCGGCCTCATGTCGGCAATAGATCCGATTGCTGGAATAGATATGGCGGATACAGGGCATCGTCCCGGCATGAATCAAACAGGTTTCGGAATGTCAGTGACTTCCGTCAGCGATTGAAGCTGGAAACCAAAGCGCCCCGGCATTCGGGGCGCCTGGCAAACCTCTTAAACGACACGGCCTTTAATAGCCGATATGCAGCGCGACTCCACCGACCCGGATGGGTGGCAGATAAACATCATACGCTGCTCGCGTCGGATAACGGTAACCAGTGTGGCCACGGCTACGATAACGAGAATGGCCGCGGTAGCCGGAATGACCACGGTAGCCCGAATGGCCGCGGTAACCGGAATGGCCCCGATAGCCCGAGTGACCACGGTAACCCGAATGACCGCGATAACCGGAATGGCCCCGATAGCTTGAGTGCCCGCGGTAGCCCGAGTGGCCACGGTAGCCGGAATGGCCCCGATAGCTTGAGTGCCCGCGGTAGCCCGAGTGGCCACGGTAGCCGGAATGGCCACGGTAGGCATGGCTGCCGGAGTACGATTTTCCATGCCCACGGTAACCAGAACCATCGGCTTCGACCGGCCCGGCCACAGTCAATGCGAACAGTGCGGGGATAACAAATGCCAACCAATGTGCTTTCATGTCGGTCTCCTTGTCGGTTGCTGACAGCTACACTTTAAGCGTGGGACTCTGAACATGGAATGAACCCGGCGCTAGTACCGTGACCCATAGATTTCGAAACAACCAGCGAGTCGCTGAGCGGTCAG
>CAZFYM010000008.1:0-37317 GCA_964523755.1 uncultured Wenzhouxiangella sp.
AAACAGCTGTTCACGTTGGGCCGGAATGGGTGTTCACGTTCACCGGAATACGCAATGGGGCAGATCTTGGACCTACCCGGACGGAGAAGCTTGGCCCATCAATGTAAATATGCGCATCTCCAGCCCCCGCAATGGAACGTATACCTTCCGCCAGATCGCGAGGGCGACAAGGCTCAACACCGAGTTTGCTGACTTGGAACCTTCTGTTCGCCTATCGCCACAGCAATTTGGCTCTCGCTTCTACTGGCTCGAAGGCACTCGACTTGGGGCAATTATCGGCATTCCTCTCGATAGGGACAATCCCCTTCAATCACGTTGGATTCAATGTTTGGTAGACCCCATCCAGCCTATAGCGCCGAACCTTGGGTGAACTGGCTTGCCGCTTGCCGAGGCTTCTTTCGATTGACGCCAAACGTTACGATATCGATGCACTTTCATGCAAATCACTTGCCATTGATCGATGAGATCGTGAGCAACCTTCATAAAAAGCTGATGGACTCACACGTCCCAAGCCCCATTCTTATCAGGGAGCCTTGAAAATGCCTTATGAATTCACGGACGATGAGCAGATTGAGATAACTGCCGCTTTTAATAGTGGACCCAATCCAGGTCAACCGGGCAACTTCAGTACCTTTTACATCACTGTCCGCGACATACTTGTAGACGACTCGAACGGGCCACCACCGGATAGCGATCCAGCAGTGCTCGCCAGTCGATTTTGGTTTGATGGTGCGATCCCTGCAAACGCTGGCCTTGAGCCCTATTCGACGCTGATCCGTGAATATACCCAGACATTTGGGGGTCTGGTCACAGGCTCAAGATTTGCCGAAAACTTGCTGCAGGAAACCTCAAATAACGTTGCAAGAGCAGTTTTTGGAACGATCACACCGGCATGGATATTACCAGCCCTATCTGAAATCGCTGATGAGGATGCTAATGCCATTGGACTGACACTCTACAACTCTACCCCTCTTGATACCACTTTCACACACAATTCAGGCTGGGCGGGAACAGTATTGGTTCCTCTTCTCGGAAGCGACGAGACCGACCTTCTGATCTCCACAGGTCTCAGTCCATTAGAGGCTGACTCTCTGGATGATTTCCGCAATATACAGTACGCAGTCGAATCCGTCCGCGAAGGCAGGAAAGACGCCGCGCTGGATGCAATCTGGAGCCTGGGGCGAAGCATCCTGGGCGCCGAAACCTCCGAGGTTATCCGCGCGGCGGAAACCGCCGTGGAGGTCTGCGTCACGTTCGGCAACTGCCTGCCATTTCTGCAGTTTATGACCTCTGACACAGTGGCCGAAGCCGGCTTTCAGCAGGTGTATCAATACGGCCAGACCGGCCTGGTTTCACTCCTGGATAGCGCCTTTGTCGGAACGGTTACCCTGCATTCCGGTGATAGCGACTTCAAGGTTTTGGGTCCAGCACTTTATGGTGAGCCCGGCGATCAGAATCATGACGTGCATGTGATCGCCCGCAGCAGCTCGGAATTGCTCGATACGGCGCAATCAGGCAGCCAGGCCGCCAGAAAGTCGCTGGAAGCTCTTAGTCCATTTGAGATCAGTGGCGGAATTACACCCGCTCCTGACCCATCGCTTGCCGATCTGGAAGATGAATATCTGATCGCGCGCGCAGGCATGCTCGTAGCCCACCTTGCCTACCTCGACGCCGGGGTAGCCCCAGGCCCTGGCACCAGCGTACAGTCCAGCCAGGTAGTATCGGCGGTGCGCTATTCAGACCTTTCGTCAGGCATTGAATACACCGTCAAGCCCGGCTTGTTTCTTTTTTCAACCCCCAGGGAAGTCGTTTTCGGTTCGTCTGGATCAGACATTTTGTCCGGGGGCGGAAAGTCGGACGAATTATTTGGACAGGAAGGCGATGACCAGTTGATCTCAACGGAAGGGGCCGACATTCTTGTCGGTGGACAGGGCAATGACAGCTACGTCGTGACCTCGAATGGCGTACGAATTCTGGACGTCGATGGACTGGGAGCGGTGACTTTCAATTCCGCCCAACTTATTGGTGGAAACCAGGCAGGAGGAAGTGTCTGGGTCAGTGCTGATCAAAGGTTCAGGTTTTATCTCGTAGATTCTGGAGGTTCACAGCAATTGCAGGTGATCGACACCAGCCAGGCGGGTAATTCGCTGTTTATTGATAATTTCACGGATGGGGATCTCGGGATCACATTGGTCGGCAGCGGAAACCCGATGCCACCAACGGATGTCGTAGCGCCGATTGACAATGGCGACAGACGAGACATGTATTTTGGGTCCGGGACGCTTTCGCACTTGATTGACGCCGGACCTCAGCGCGATTTCTGCGAATTGGGTTCTGGAGCCGATGTGGTTTTGTTGGGGACCCTCAATGATCGATGTCTGGCTGGATTCGGAAACGACACCGTGCTCGGAGAAGAGGGGCTCGACTATCTGGTGGGCGGTCCGCTGACCGGAGACCTGTCGGATGCCGAAAACGACAATGATGTTTTGGAGGGAGGAGCCGATACGGATCTTCTCAATGGTGGAGTCGGCGACGATGTGTTGTTCGCAGAAACCAGTCTGGACGACCCGAATCGTGACACCGATGATCTGCAAGGCGATCTGTTGAACGGGGGCCTTGGTGCTGACCTGCTGATCGGATCGAACCAGAACGATGTGTTGCTTGGTGGAGCTGGCGCGGACGTTGTTCAGGGTGGGAGTGGTTTCGATATCATTCTCGGTGATGGCGACTTCAACTTTTTCTTGCCTCCTTCCACCGTCGACACTAGCGATGTGCCAATATCTTTTGCTGCTGACCATAATTTCGATGGGAGTTCATGGATCAGCGCTTCTGCCCAATTCTCCATCTTGACTCCGCTGTCGCACTTCAACTGGAGCGCCAGCATATCGGCGGGTGATTTTGTTTTCGCACCTCAAATAGCGCGGCCGTCCGGCTCATTTGTTCGAGTACAAGAGGGCGGGGCTGCTGATTTGATTGACGGTGGACCAGGTGATGACTGGATCGCGGGTCAGACCGGCTCAGACATCCTTAACGGTGGACCGGGAAATGACTGGATTTACGGTGATGACCTGGTGCCACTTCCGGTCGGCGAGTTGGCCGGAGACGATTTCATCTACGGCGGCGAAGGTGACGATCACTTGTTTGGCAATGCCGGGGAGGACCAAATTGACGGCGGCCCGGGCGACGATCAGATCCGTGGCGATGATGAATGACAAGCCTTTGCCGACTCGCTTACCGGAGGCCCCGGCCAGGATTCAATCTGGGGCGGCGGGGGCGATGATGTGATTTCGGGAGGCTTGGGAGACGATTCTATTCTCGACGGTGGCCCTGAAGACGATTTGATCTTCGGAAACGAGGGCGACGACAACCTTTATGGCGACAGTTCAGAGTCGGATGCCGGGAATGACAGTCTGTTCGGCGGTTCGGGCAATGATTATCTTTCGGGACTTGCAGGGAATGATTTACTGTACGGTGAAGATGGTAATGATGTGCTTGAAGCCGGAAGTGGCAACGACCTGCTTGACGGCGGCGCTGGCAGTGATCTTCTGGACGGTGGCGCAGGTGATGACACCTATTTGTTCTCACCATCCTGACCCATCTGGATCTTTTCTCTACAAATCGAGGTACCCACATGGCAACGAGCGGAAACGACTGGCTCCAAGGCACTGAGAATGCAGACATCATTGATGGCCTGGCTGGCGACGACGTCATTTTCGGCCTCGGTGGTGACGACACCTTGTATGGTGGAGACGGCAATGACACGATTGATGGCGTCTCCGGTTCAAATACGATATATGGCGGATCAGGCAATGATCGGCTGGTTGGTGGCTCTGGCGACGACGAGGTCCATGGCGAAGATGGCGACGATGTGGTGTCGGGCGGCCCGGGAGATGACCTTGTTACTGGCGGCAATGGTAACGATGAATTGTATGGGAGAGACGGAAACGATACTTTGGAGGGCGGCCCTGGAAATGACACGCTGAATGGGGGCAAAGGCATCGATATACTGAAAGGAGGTCCTGGTCTGGATACTTACGTCTTCTCACCGGAAGACGATGTGCGAGTAGAAGGAATTGGGTTCTTCTCGCCGGTCACCGTCATCAATGAGAGTGCTGACGCGCCGACAATACTGCATTTTGTGGGTGGAATTCAACGAGGGGGCGTGCGAGTGACCACGTTCAGAGCGTCTCCAAAGCGTCAATGCAAGGCGCGCTTCGCAGGGAATGGCAAGCCCTTGCCAAGAAGCGCAACGCCGCAGTGGCGCTTTGGAGGCGCTCCCTTCGGGCGGGTCGGAAAAGCCCATCTCCGGCGTTGCACTCGCTTGAATTGGCTGGCCAGTCCTGCGCTCGCGCGCCTTGGCGATGGGCTTTTCCGATCCCGCTGAACGTGTGTGTATTTATGCCCAGGGGTACTAAGGACACAGCCGCCAGTCAGTATAAGGTCGAGTACTCCACTCGAAACTCCGCCGCCGTCGTGTGTCTTTATCTCAAACAGAGTCAAAGCCAGCGTTGCACGCGATCACACATCCAGCAAAATCGCCAAAAAAATCTAACCCAACAAATGTACGGCCTGAACTGGCTGTAATTACGAGACCAGGGTGCCGGCGGGATTACCTTATGCTAGTGCCGGCTAAATCTTATCCCTCGTACATGGGGAGGTAGGGATATTTGCTATTGATTGGGCAACCTACCGAGAAATCGCACTCAGCGTGGCCATGTCGATCACGAAGCGGTAGCGTACATTGCCTTTTTTCATGCGCTCATAGGCTTCGTTGATGTGGTTGATGTCCAGCATTTCGATGTCACAAACAATGTTGTGTTCGGCGCAGAAGTCGAGCATTTCCTGGGTTTCGGGTAAACCGCCGATCAATGAGCCGGCAATCCGCCGACGAGCGAAAATCAACGCACCGCCGTCGACCGGGGGATTGATCGGTTCGGGCATGCCAACCATGATCAGAGTACCGTCCCGCTTCAGGGCGGCCAGGTAGGGATTGACATCATGGGCAACCGGCACGGTGTCCAGAATGTAATCGAACTGTCCGGCCACGGCTTGCATCTGCGATTCCTGGGTGGAAGCCACGACGTGGTGAGCTCCCTGTTTGCGGGCTTCGTCAACCTTGGATTCCGAGCGGGTAAACAGGGTCACATCGGCACCCAGTGCCCGGGCAAACTTGACTCCCATATGACCCAAGCCTCCCATCCCGACAACGCCGACGCGATGGCCTTTCCCGACGCCGAAATGTCTGAGCGGTGAATAGGTTGTAATGCCGGCGCACAGCAGCGGGGCAGCGGCCGCCGGGTCCAGCGCTTCCGGCACTTTCAGAACAAATCGATCACTGACAACGATGCGCTCGGAGTAGCCACCAAAGGTACGAGTGCCGTCATGCCGATCCTCGCTGTTGTAGGTCATGACCATGCCGTTTTCGCAATACTGCTCCAGGCCATCATGACAGGATTCACACTGCCGACAGGAGTCAACCAGGCAACCCACACCCACCTGATCACCAACGGAAAACCCCGAAACCTTGTCACCGACTGCCCGAACCCGTCCGATGATTTCATGACCGGGAACGACCGGGTACAGCGTGACACCCCAGTCATTGTTGACGAAATGAATGTCGGTATGGCAGATGCCGCAGTACTCGATATCGATGTCCACATCGTCTGGCCGAAGTTCTCGTCGTTCAATGGCGAAAGGGGCGACACCGGAAGTGCTGGATTGGGCGGCAAAGGCGCGAACGCTGGACATGGAAATTTCCTTGCAAAAATTACCAAAGAGTATAACGCGGGTCAGATCAAGGCCGGTGTCATTGCAGGATTCGGGTGGTCCAGGCAACTGACCAGTCAATGGCCGGAGGCTGCCCATCATTGAATGGTCCTGAAAGCAGCAGTCCCCGGTGCGTCGCTTGAACAATCTCCGGCTCAGGCGCACCCCTGATTGCCAGCGAGTCGACCGGGACAACTCCGTCACCCAGCCCCTCGATGGGACCGTCAAACCAGTCTCTAAAGCGCTGACTCCAGTCAGCGTCCCCGGTCGCCTGTGCCAGCTCTGCCATTCCGGCCTGCATATTACTGCTTGGCTCGGATAGCTGACCGCCGAGCACCCGAATCGGCATTGACGAGGGCCAGGGACGTTGATTGAGTTCGGCCAGAAACTCGCTGCTGCGTGTAATTGCCTGATCGTTGGGATAGCGAAACTCAACGGCCCTGAAACCGGCCTGTTCGAGCGCCGGTGTCAATTCATCGAACAGACCTCCGGGTTCATCCAGGCCGTGGACCAGCACCACATTGACGGCTGTCTCTGATGCCTGAAGTACATCGGTGCCGTCAAACAGCCCAACCGCGCCACGGGGTGGTTCCATGGCCTCAGGAAACCAGCTGCTGAGCTGGTCGTGGGCATGATTGCGCAACCAGCCTTCCTGTTCCGGGTGGGTCTCCGACCACACGATCCAGATAGTCAGGCTGCCCAGGACTATCGTTGTCAGAAGCAGCCAGCGCTCGCGCCAGTGAGGTTTCCTGGCCAGCGGAAGTTTGCGGGTTGATGGCGGGCTTGAATGCATCAAGAATGTCGGTTTTAGGATGACAAGGTCAACGAAACCATGATACGGCAGAGCAGTGCTATAGTTTTGCCGGGAACCAGGATTATCTGCAATGGCTGTCCGTCTGATTGAAATGAGTCTGCCGCTTGACCGGCTTGAGGGACTTCGCGAACGGGTTCACGAATATGAGCCTCTGGAGGTCGGTGCGTTGGCCGATCAGGATGGAAAGCGGGCGATATTGCGCGTGCTGATGCCGCAGCGTCGGGTCGAGTCCTTTCTCAATCGATTCGAGGCTCTCAGTGAGCGCTACGATGATTTCCGCATGACCTTGTATGCGGTTGAAGTGACTTTACCACCGCCTGCTGAACCGGAATCGGACGAGAATGCCGGAACGCCGGACAGTCCATCTACCAAAAATGCCGAGGTCGACCGCCTCAGCCGGGTCGAGCTTCATGCCCGGGTCAGCAAAAGCGCGCGTTTGAATTCCGAGTATCTGCTGCTGGTTCTGTTTTCCTCCATCGTTGCCGCCGTTGGCCTGGTTCAGGGCAATGTGGCTGTCCTGGTCGGGGCGATGGTCATTGCACCATTGCTGGGCCCGAACATGGCGTTGGCGATGGCCGCCACGCTGGCCGATGTCGAGCTTGGCTGGCGTGCCGTCAAGACTGGAATGACCGGCGTTGTTATTGCAGCCGGGCTGGGAGTCCTGTGCGGCTGGCTGTTCGAGGTGGATCCCGCGTTACCGGAAATTGCTGGTCGAACGAGAATCAATGAGCTGGACCTGATCCTTGCTCTGGCAGCCGGTGGAGCGGGTGCCCTGGCCATGACCAGCGGTGTGGCGGGTACGCTTGTCGGCGTTATGGTAGCGGTTGCCCTGCTGCCGCCGCTGCTGGTCGCGGCGGTTCTTGCAGGATCGGGTCACTGGACAGAATCTGCCGGAGCATTGTTGCTTTACAGCACCAATATCGCGGCCGTCAATCTCGCGGCGATGGTTGTTTTTCTGACCCGTGGCATCACGCCTAGAAAGTGGTGGGAAAAGACCCGGGCCCGACGATCTGCCTGGGTTTTCATGGTTTTCTGGATCGTGACCTTGGCGGCGCTGGCGGCTTCCTTTATCTTCTACAACCGTCAGCTCGTTGCAGTTTGACCAGAGATTCGCCTGGCTTCCAGTTCGGCGTCCAGCCATGCCAGTGGGTCCACACCAAAACAAGTCTGCATTTCCCGGTACAGCTCCGGATGATGTTCCTTGAGCTGTCGGGGCTGCTCGTAAAAGGTTTCGGTCAGTACGGCGAAGAATTCGGCCGGGTTGGTTGCACCGTAGTGATCCAGTACGGTCCGGGTACCTGCCTCAGCATGTCGGCGAAGTTGTTCGTATTCGCGCTGCATAACGCGCGCCCAGCTGGTGAACTGGGAGCGCTGGGCGAGAATCGGTGCACCATCGACACGGCCATCGGCATCATCGAGTTTGTGCGCGAATTCGTGCAAAACCACGTTGTGGCCGTCCCGAATATCGCGACAACCGTGAAGCACCGAATCCCAGGCCAATACCACCGGACCACGCTGCCAGGATTCTCCCAATCGGGCCTGCTGCTCAGTGGAGGCGAGAACGCCGTCAAAACTTTCCTGCTCGGCCATAAAGGTGCTGGGATACACGAAAACGGAAGAAAAGTTGGCGTAACCGGGATAGGGCCGGCCGATCAGCAGGATGCAGGCATTGCCGGCGATGGTGACCCGGATTTCGTCGTCGATGACCACACCCTGAAAACCGTAAAAGGACTTGTCGTTGAGGAATAGCTGAATATGGCCGTGCAACCTGGTTTTTAACTCGTCGGGAAGACGACGGTATAGCGGCATGTTACGTTCAAGAATTCGTACCCATTCGGCCGGCAGGGGTTGCTTGAACAACTTTTCCCGGCGGCGCTTGCGCCAGCCCAGCCACGCAAGCCAGGCGACAAAGGCGAGTGCCGCTAAAATCAGGATTTCCATACTCAGGCCTGGCTTTCAAAGGTGACTGAATCGCCAGACCGGGCGATCAGGTCGGTATAACGGGCTTCGATCGCATCCCGGCGCAGCTTCAGGGTCGGCGTCAGCATGCCGTTTTCGGCTTCCCAGGTGCCATTGATGACAATCAGTCGACTGAGTCGCTCATGCGGTTCAATTTCGGCGTTGACCTGCTCGCGAGTGTATTCGAGTTCATCAATCAATTGGCCGCGATCACGCGGTGCCGTTTCGGCCAGCTGGATCAGTGCGACCGGTTGTGCCAGACCTGCTCCCATGACGCAGGCCAGTTCGATATGGCCATTACGCGCCAGCAAGCTCTCAATGGGTACCGGGGCGATGTACTTGCCTTTGCTGGTCTTGAATAATTCCTTGACCCGGCCGGTGATGTAGACAAATCCATCCTGATCGATCGAGGCCCGGTCGCCGGTGCGAAAAAAACCATCGCTGAAATGGCTGTTGTTTTCTTTGGCAGTCTGGTAGTAGCCCTGCATCAGGCACGGACAGCGAATCAGCAGTTCCTGATTCTCGCTGATTTTGAGCTCGACCCCCGGCAAGGCCCGACTGATGGCCCCGAAGCGTGGCGACTGACCGACCGGCAACGAGGTGCCGTAGGCAAAGGTCTCGGTCATGCCCCAACCCTCGCTGATGGACACGCCAAGCCGGTCCCACCATTCCAGCAGTGAACGCGCGATGGGGGCACTGCCACTGGCAAACCAGCGTGCCTGATCCAGGCCCAGACCGCGTTTGATTTTTCGCTGAATCAGCTTGCCCAGCAACGGAATACGCAGCAGCCGGTCCAGCTTCTGCTGCGGCAGTTTTTCCAGCACCCCGATCTGGAACTTCTTCCACAAGCGCGGTACCGAACCAAACAGGGTCGGTCGTGCATGGGCAAGATCGGCCATGAAAGTTTCGATTGACTCGACAAAGTACAGCGTGCTTTCGGCATAAAAGCTGGCCGCCTCAACATAGGCGCGCTCAGTGCAGTGAGAGAGTGGTAAATAAGACAGCACACGATCGCCCGGGGTGACGCCAACAGCCTGCGGAAGTGCTTGTCCAACCCAGGCAAAGTTGGCGTGACTGTGTATGGCGCCCTTGGGCGTGCCGGTGCTGCCGGACGTGTAGAGCAGGGTAGCCAGTTCGTCAGGCTGGCGTTCAACCAGTTCGAAATCCGCCTCCTTGCCGGCATCCAGCAGCGCCTGCCAGGTTTGCTTGCCCACGGCTTCCGGGTAGGGCATGGCGATTGTCGTAACGATAATCGTGACGCTGTCTGATAGTCCGGCCAATTGGGTTTCGGGCTCATCAATCTTGCCGATGAACAAGGCCCGGGTACCGCTATGCTCCACGATTTGCTGGATCGTTCTGGCATTGGCCGTCGGGTAGACCGGGACGCTGACCAGCCCGGCCAGGATGATGGCCATATCAGCCAGGACCCAGTGAGCGCAATTGCGCGAGATAATGCCGACGCGATCACCCGGCATCAGACCTTGAGCCTTTAACCCCATCGCCAGGGTTTTCGCTTCAGCCACCGCTTCGGCCCAGGTCCACTGGCGCCATTGCCGATTCACGGGCTGGCAGAGATAAGGCTGGTCAGCGGAGGTTTCGGCGCGGAAAAGAATTTGCTGTTGAATGGATCGGGTCATGAGTGGGTCTCGAATCGTCAGAATCTTAAAGTAGCATGGCTTTGGCATGCATCCCAGTAGCGGATGCCCCCACAATGAAAGTGAGCGTTGTACACTGATGACTCACAGCTCAAATGAGGAAACCGCAGTGCTCCAGTCAACCCTTCGATTGATTGCGTCCTTTGCCGTGATTGCTGCAGGCCTGTCAGCAGCGCCAGCCAGCCTGGCTGAGGAAGGGCCTGATTCTGAACAACTGGCTGCCGAGGTCGCCGACAAAGTGCTCGCCTGGCGCCGCGACATTCACCAGCATCCCGAATTGGGTAACCGGGAATTTCGAACTTCTGCGCTGGTTGCCGATCATCTGGCTGCGCTGGGTATGGAGGTAAGAACCGGTATCGCGCATACCGGTGTGGTTGGCATCCTCCGCGGTGCCCGGCCAGGCTCGCGGATTGCGCTCCGGGCCGATATGGATGCGCTGCCGGTCACCGAGCAAGTCGACCTGCCGTTTGCTTCCCAAGTGGTGACCGAATTTCGCGGTCAGACCACCGGCGTCATGCATGCCTGCGGACACGATGCGCATACCGCCATCCTGATGGGTGTGGCCGAAGCGCTGGCCAGTCAACGCGAGCAACTGGCCGGTGAGGTCATGTTTATTTTCCAGCCGGCCGAAGAAGGCGCGCCTGAAGGTGAGCAGGGCGGGGCCTCGTTGATGATTGCCGAGGGACTTTTTGATAACTTTCTGCCCGAGGCGGTATTCGGTCTGCATGTGGGTGCCGGCATTCCTTCAAACGTGATTGCACTTCGTTCCGGTCCGATCATGGCTGCGGCGGACAGTTTCAAGATTGTTGTCAAGGGTCGCCAGGCGCACGGTTCACGGCCCTGGAGCGGGGTTGATCCGATTGTCGCGGCTGCCGACATTGTCAGCACAGCCCAGACACTGGTCAGTCGCGGCTCCGACCTGACTCGCGCCCCGGTGGTGGTGACCTTTGGTGCCATTCACGGTGGTATCCGACAAAATATCATCCCGGACAAGGTTGAGCTGATCGGCACCATTCGTACGTTTGAACCGGATATGCGCCAGGACGTTTTTGACGGTCTGGAACGGATTGCCTTTAACGTTTCGGCGGCTCATGGTGCGACGGTGGAGACCGACATTCCCTGGATGGACAGTTATCCGGTGACTCGCAATGAGCCTGAGTTGACCGCCCGGATGCGGCCAACGCTTGAGCGTGTGACCGATGGGCGGCTGATCGAGATGCCTCCCATTACCGGGGCCGAGGACTTTTCCGAGTTCGGCAGGCTGGCACCGGCTTTGTTTTTCTTCGTTGGCGCCACACCACCGGATCAGAACATGGCTGCTGCGGCCAGCAATCATTCACCACTGTTTTTTCTGGATGAAGCCGCGCTGGATCTGGGAACCCGGGCCATGCTGGCGCTGGTCCTGGACTACTTCGGGGACTGAACCCGGTCAATGACGCCGTGACCGGGTTCTGTTATTGTGCGGCGCATAAACTCATTTTTCGGCGGTCTTCAATGCTTTATCAGTTTTATGAATTTCAGCGCTCCTGGCTTGGTCCCTTCAGTATCTGGGCCAAAGCCGGCTCCGAGATCTTTGCCAGCGAGGCCAGCCTGTTCTCGAAGCTGCCCGGGGCGGATCAACTGGCTGCCGGCTACGAGTTGTTTCATCGAATCGGCAAGGATTACCACAAGCCGGAATTCGGCATGGACAGCGTTTGTGCGCATGGCCACGAGGTGCCCGTGGTTCAGCTTAGCGCGCTCAAGCTGCCGTTCTGCAACCTGTTGCGCATGAAGCGCTATTCCGATGATCCGGACACCATTGCGGATCTGCGAAACGACCCGGCTGTGCTGGTGGTTGCTCCGTTGTCGGGCCATCATTCCACCCTGTTGCGCGATACCGTTCGCACCCTGCTGCCTGAACACAAGGTCTATATCACCGACTGGATCGACGCGCGCATGGTCCCGGCCTCGGAAGGAGCTTTTTACCTCGATGACTATGTCGCCTACATCGAGACCTTTATCCGTCATATCGGGGCTGAAGACCTGCATGTGATCGCAGTCTGTCAGCCGGTGGTGCCGGTGCTGGCGGCAGTGGCCTTGATGGCCGCTCGCGGTGAAGCCCAGCCGCGCAGCCTGACGCTGATGGGGGGTCCGGTAGATGCTCGTAAAAGCCCCACGGGCGTGAATGATCTGGCAACTACGCGCTCAATGAGCTGGTTTCGTGGCAATGTGGTGCATCCGGTGCCGGCCAGCTACCCGGGAGCGGGCAGGGCAGTCTATCCCGGTTTCCTGCAGCACGCGGGATTCATGGCGATGAATCCGCGCCGCCATGCCTCGTCACACTGGGATTTCTACAAGCAACTGATCGCCGGCGACCTGGAGGATGCTGAAGGGCATCGTCGTTTTTATGATGAATACAATGCCGTGATGGATATGCCAGGCGAGTACTACCTGGACACCATTGAAACGGTGTTCAAGGATCATCGACTCCCGCTGGGTACCTGGGAGGTCAATGGCGAGCTGGTCAAACCAGGTGCTATCGACCAAACAACATTGTTGACGATTGAAGGGGAGCTGGACGATATTTCCGGGCTGGGGCAGACGCGTGCCGCCCATGATCTGTGTCAAGGTATTCCCGACAAGCGCCGCAAGCATTTCGAGGCCGCCGGAGCCGGTCATTACGGCATTTTCAGCGGTCGACGCTGGCGAACCGAAGTCTATCCAGTTGTGCGCGACTTCATTCGCAATTCAGAAATCTGAATCGATTGCGTTGCCCCGGCCGATGACGCACGGCAGCTCAATTACTCAATGCTTCTCCAACTGGAACCTTAGCAATGAAAATAGGGATTACTGCAGTCTTTCTGGTTCTGATAGCCATCAGCGTGAACGCCGATGATGACAACGCTCTGCGAGTGTTGCTCGATGAGTTTCTGGCGGGCGCCTCGATCAATGATGCGGCCATTCATGATCGCTTCTGGTCGGAAAACCTGATCTACACCAGCTCCAGCGGCGAGCGATTCGGTAAGGCGGCGATCATGTCAGGCTTGTCTGACGACACCAACCAGCCAGAAACTGGTGGTACTCCGGTCTATTCCGCCGAGGATGTCACGATTCGACACTATGGTGAAACGGCGGTAGTCACCTTCCGTCTTGTGGCCGAGGGATCAGAAGGCGAATCCAGCGAGTACTTCAATACCGGCGTGTTTCGTCGAGAGGAAACCCTTTGGAAAGCGGTGGCCTGGCAAGCTACCCGGGTTGCAGCGATTCGAGACTGATTCCGCTGATGTTGCCCACGAACGCCTTATAATTGATGCCATGAGTGCATTGATGTTCCAGATTCGGCGTTATCTGTCCAGGACCATACTGATTGAATTTCCATGGTTGAACTGACGACGGTTTCACGGCTGGATTCGATTGGCAAGGGCGCGTTTCTGCGAGACTTCAAAAAGGCGGCTTTGCCGGTTGTGATTGAATCCCTGACAGCTGATTGGTCAGCCCGGGAAAAGTGGCAACCCGATTATCTTCGCAAGATCGCTGGTGAGCTGGCCGTGCCGTTGTATGACAGCAAGCCTTCACGCGGTCGCAAGCATCAGCACGCGCCAGCTGTCCGCTTGACGCTTTCTGAGTACCTGGACCGGCTGGAGAACGGCGAGAATGATTTGCGACTGTTCTTCTTCAATTTTCTGAACGCGATTCCCGAACTGACGAAGGATTTCGAGTACCCGGATATCGGCCTGAAGTTTTTCCGCAAGCTGCCGGTCCTGTTCATGGGCGGCCGGGGCAGTCGGGTTCAGCTGCACTTTGATATCGACATGGCCGATATCCTGCTGTGCCATTTTGGAGGACCGAAGCGGGTTATTCTGTTTCCACCGGATCAGACGCCGTACCTGTACCGAGTGCCATTCTCGTTCAGTGCACTGTTCGATGCAGGGATCGATCCTCCGGACTACGCGCGCTACCCGGCACTCAAGCAGGCGCAAGGTTGCGTGGCCGAGCTGAAGCATGGCGACGCACTCTATATTCCACCCGGCTACTGGCACTACGTAAATTACCAGGAGATCGGTTTTTCCATGTCACTGCGTGCCTTCCCCCGGACGCCGGTCAATCTGGCAAGGATGGTTTATAACCTGACTGTCATTCGGGGGGTCGAAGGCCTGATGCGCAAACTCATCGGGCAGCCCTGGAATGAGCGCAATGAGCGGCGTGCCCGGGTAAAAACCCATCGCGCCCTTGGCTTGCCACTCTAAGGGCCCTAAACCGAGAGTACTCGGCAGATTCGCTATACTGCCGCCTGCCATCTTCATAAAATCTGCTACCACCATGGCGGCAACCCAACCAGTCCCCGAACTGAGTATCGTCATCCCTTGCTACAACGAGGCCGATGGTATTGAGGCGCTGGCCAGCGCCTTGGAGCCGATTCTCGAAAAACTGGATATTGCAGGCTATGAGCTGGTTCTGGTTGATGACGGCAGCACCGATTCAACTTTCACCGCGCTGGAAAGGTGGCGTGGTCGTTCCGAAGCCGTTCATCCGATCCGCCTGGCCCGAAACTTTGGCAAGGAAGCGGCGATGACTTGTGGGCTGCATTTCGCCCGGGGACAAGCGGTGATTATCCTGGATGCCGACCTGCAGGACCCGCCGGCATTGATCCCCGAGATGATTCGCAATTGGCGCGAAGGATCTGACATGGTGCTGGCGCATCGAACGTTGCGCAACGAGGATGGCTGGTTCAAGCGTCTGACGGCAGCCGCTTTCTATCGCGTCATGGGTGTCCTGGCCGGAAATCGGGTGCCGGCGAATGTCGGGGATTTTCGCCTGATGGATCGACGCGTGGTCGATGCCTTGCTTCATTTGCCGGAAAAGACCCGCTTCATGAAGGGGTTGATGAACTACGTGGGATTCACGGTTGCGACGATCGATTATGTTCGTCCAGGACGCCACACCGGTGCTAGCCGCTGGAGCGTCTGGAAATTGTGGAACCTGGCACTTGAGGGAATTACCTCGTTCAGTACCGCGCCGCTTCGGGCGTGGGGCTATCTGGGCTTTGTTTTCGCACTGATTGCCCTGCTGTATGCCAGCTGGATCGTGCTGCGTACGCTGCTGTTCGGCGTGGATGTACCCGGCTATGCTTCACTGGCCACACTGGTGCTGTTCTTCAGCGGCTTGCAAATGATCAGTATCGGCATTCTGGGCGAATACCTGGCCCGAATCTTTATCGAAACCAAGAATCGTCCGCTCTATGTGATCGAGCGCATGGAGGGTTTTGATGCCGATTGGGTCGATGCACAATCGTCTCGCCTGGTCGGCAATGTCGTGCTGCCGCGCACAGGGATTGCAACACCGTCAAAACAGGGCTGAAATGAGCGGGTCTTGCGCACGATCAAGTTTAAATCTTCCTGATTACGCATAAACCTCAGCCATCGCCGAGAGGGGGCAGGTTTGGTGGCAGGCGGCAAGTGGCACCACCGGATGCTCGAAGCGATCGATAGACACGGGAACCTGGATCAGCACAGTTCAACCCCCAACAGAATGACTGAGAAACGTGCGTAATCAGGTAAATCTTTATCTGAGCCTCAGCGTTTCTCATGAAACTGATTTTAATCCTTGCTTCGATCCGCTTGTTCAGGATTGCGGAAGGGATTGAGCAACAGTGTCAGCAATCGCTGGTCCTGGGGCTTGCGGTATTCATTCAGTCCGATCGGCATGGTCAGCTCGTTCTCGCGCGGCTCGACCGTATAGCTGGCAAACAATCGGTCCCAGATCGACAGGTGAAAGCCATAGTTCGAATCGGTCTCCGGGCGCCAGGTCGAATGGTGAATGCGATGCATGGACGGGGTGACAAACAGCCAGCGCAGTCGACGGTCCAGTCCCCTCGGCAAGGCAAAATCGGAGTGGGTAAACAGCGATCCGGCCGCCAGCAGCAGTTCAAACACCAGCATGGCGGCCGGGTGTGGCCCGAGAATCAGCACCAGCCCCAGCTTGATCCCCATTGACAGCCCGATCTCCAGCGGATGAAAGCGGACTCCGGTGGTGACGTCAAATCCAATGTCTGCGTGATGAACCCGGTGCATTCGCCACAACAGCGGAATCCTGTGCATCAGGCGATGCTGCCAGTAAATCGCCAGATCAAGAATCACAACGGCCAACGGTATGCTAAGCCACAGTGGCCAGTCCAACCAGCCGAGCATTCCACCATTGCGCTCATAGACCAGTATCGCCAGCCCCACCGCCAGGATCGGAAAGGCCAGCCGCACCAGCAGGGTGTCAATCACCACCAGCGCTGTATTGACTCCTTGCCGGCGTGACCAGCGTCCGTCGCCACGTGCTGGCCATAGGCGCTGGACAGCCAACATCAGCAACAGCACGCCAAGAAAACTCAGCAGGCGGATTTCCGGTTCATGATCAAGCAGCCACATGGTGTAAAGCGTAGCATCTTGGTCGTCAGCTTGAGGTTCAGAAGTCCTGTGCTTCTGGCCATTTTAGAAGAAACTCAAGCATTCGCTGGTGTTCGGGCAGGGGGTTTTTCAGTCGCCGTAGTTCGTCGATAACACTTGGCAAGTCCTCGATGCGGTCCAGATCGGTCAGGCCGGGTAACCTGGTCCAGTCACCGTACTTTTCCATGCAACCTCTGAAATCGCGTTCGGTTGTTGATTGGCTGTATTTGACGCTGGTCCAGTCGGTTCCTGGCAATGAAACATTGGCACCAAACGTCCAGAAACCGCCATCCGTGGCCGGTCCCAGACACAATCGAGAATCACTGGCACTTAGCCAGTGACTGGCAGTCTGCAACCAGTCAGGATGAAATTGCACCGCATCGGCACCCAGCAATAGGCCGCTGCCATGCGTCTTGACCAGATGCGAGTGCACCCGATGCATGCGCTCGCCCAGCCCGCCCGAGCCCTGGCTGATGACCGGCAGGCCGGTCCAGCGATGGTCCTTTAGGGCCGAGGTTTCTGCCACGGCCCAGTAGACCGGACCGACCGCACTGCGTTTCGCCAAGGCACCGACCACTTTTGCTGCACGACTGTGCCAATCCTCGGCTCGCTGTTGCCCAATGCCTGCAGCCAGCCGGGTCTTGAGCGCGGAGTATCCCGGCGTTTTGACAAAAATTGCAATCGCAGTCATGATCAAGCGCTACTTTTCCTGGCATCGCGGATCAACCGACGCGCTGCAAACTGATGGGCCAGCGTAGTTTTCAGCCAGCCTTTGTCGCGATATCGGCGTGCACTCGTGGTCATGGTTCCCCGCATCGCTTGTAAATCCAGTCCCAATCCGCGCGCTCTGATCAGAAAATCCAGATCTTCGCCGCGCGGCAAATCTTCGCGAAACCCGCACAGGCGATCAAATAGTCTGCGTTGCAGGCAATAGCCCTGGTCGCCGAAGGGAAGATTGAGCCAACGTGATCGCCAGTTGGCTCCAATGGCGTTCAAACGAGTCAACCAGGGACCATCGCGTTCGAATCTCAGATCACAGTAGCCGAGGCAGGCCTGGTCCCGAGCAGCCAATTGGTCGGCACTTCTGATAGCCTGTTTGTCCGGCAGGCAGTCAGCATGCACCAGCCACAACCAGTGCCCATTTGCTGCATTGATCGCTCGGTTTAACTGAATGCCACGTCCGGCAGAACCTTGGACCTGCCGGCAACGGTCAGGCAGTGCCGGTTTCGAGTCCCCGGTCAACGAAACAATGATCTCCCATGAATCCGGCAATGTTTCGAGGTGATCGAGAATGCGCGGACAGGTCCGCTCATGCGGGCCGACGGGAATGATCAGACTGAGGCGGATATTGGATGACATACCGTTAGTGTATCTGCTTGGCTGTCGTTGACTGCTACCATAGGGCGCTGCTGGTCATCGAGCATTCCATGAAAACCGATCAACCTAGCCCGCATGTTTCATGAATTCCACACGCCCTCGCTTGTCTCTTGTCCGCACAAGAAATTTTCCTCTGTCGGTCGTATTCCCCGATACGCCGCTCCATCGGAAAATCCCTTGTGCGAACAATATCCTGCGCGATCATCGCGCGAATTCATGAAACATGCGGGCTAGTGGCATACCGCCAGCCGGACGTTTTGCTCTGGCGGCCGCTCTGTGTTCCAGCATTGGTCAGACCTTTTTTATCGGCCTGTTTGGCAGCGATTTTCGCGCGGAGTTCGGGTTGAGCCAGTCAGCGCTGGGTGCAATGTATGGTGCTGCCACATTGTGCAGTGGCTTGGCCATGTTCTGGCTGGGCTCGATGGCCGACCACTGGCCGATGCGCCGAGCCATTGCCCTGACCATGCTTGGGTTGGCTATCGGCGCGGCGCTGGTTGGCAGTGCGCCGAGCGTTGTCGTCCTGATCACGGGCTTGTTTCTGATTCGTCTGTGCGGCCAGGGGCTGGCCGGGCATCTGGCCGTGGTTGCTGCCGCTCGCTACGCCGTTCGGCGGCGTGGACGCGCGGTTGCCATGGTGACCTACGGCTTTATTGTCGGTGAAGCGCTTTATCCCTTGCTGGTTGCCGCAGCGATGGGCTGGCTGAGCTGGCGCGGCGTCTGGTGGGTGGCAGCCGTGCTGATGCTGATCATCGCCCTGCCTGGCTTGGCGCTATTGGCACGACCGCTGACCGGGTATTCCGACACTGAATCGTCAACTAATAATGGAACCGCGCCGCTGCTGATGCGACGCGTCAGCCTGTTTCGCCACGGCGGCTTCCTGCGCGTGCTGGCCGTGGTTCTGGTACCGCCGGTCGTGGTGACTGCGGTGTTTTTGCACCAGGGTACGCTGGCCGAGCGGCTGGGCTGGTCACTGGGTGATGTGGCATCCGGTTTTGTTTTGTTTGCCGCCATTCAGGGTGTGTTTGCTTTTGCCGGAGGGCGACTGATTGATCGCTTCAGTGCCCGGGCGCTGCTGCGGTTCTCGCTATTGCCGGCCGGGTTGGGACTACTATCGCTTTCGCTGGTTTCACCCGGGCTGGCGTTGTGGCTGATGTTTGCCGGAGTCGGCATGACCGCCGGGCTTAACGGTGTGATCAGCGGTGCGGTATGGGTCGAGTTGTTCGGAACTGCCCAACTGGGAATGATCAGGGGCGTGTACGCCGCGCTGATGGTGGTCAGCACCGCGATGGGTCCGGTGGTACTGGGCCTGCTGTTTGACTGGAATGTCTCCCTGCTGACCATGGCCTTAGGGTATCTGGCCTATGCCATGATTTTGCCGTTTATCTTGGTACCGGGCATACCGGGATTTGACCATGACCTGATTCATGATACGATTTACGACGAGAGGGGATAGTCTCAACAAAGTGCAGGGAGAAGTACATGCAACGCATTATTCTGGCGCTGGTCGCTGGCCTGTTACTGTGGCCGATAGTTTCCCAGGCGCAGGTCACCCGTTTTCTTGTCGTCGGTGACAGTTGGGCGGAAGAGCAATGGCTGGATGGTTCTCACCAGCGGGTTTTCAATAACAATAGCCTGGCCGCCGTTGGAGTGACCGGCGAACTGACCACCACCAGCGGCAGTACGGCGGCCGAATGGGTCATGCCGGAAAACCTGGATCGAATCGGTGCGGCATTGGCTCAGTATCCGCATATCGATACGGTGCAATTGACCGTCGGCGGCAATGATTTTCTGGATACCTGGAATACCGGTTTCAGTCCTGGTCAGTTCGAGGCATTGATTGATCTGATCAAGCAGGATATCGAGTTTGTAAGCACCTTTATCCTGAACCAGCGGCCAGAGATCGAGATCATCATCAGTCTCTACGACTATCCAAATTTTGAAGATACCCGCAACGGCTTGATCTGGACCGTTGCCTGCGGCCCACTATGGAACGATCTCGGTCAGCCAACGCCAATTCAACTCAATACGGCTGCAGTCGAAGTTATCGATGCCGTGGAAACGCTGACGGATACCAACCCAAGAATCCGTCATGTCCGTCATCTGGGCCAGGCACAGAATTTCTTCGGGCTGCCGGGCATGCCTCCGGGCACGATTCCGGCACCTGGTGATATCAGCCTTCCCAGTCCGGCTGCTGCGATGCGCGAGCGTTTCCTGTTTGGCGGCCTGGATTGTTTTCACTTCAATGCAACGGCTTACGATGTCTTGATCGGCAAATTGGTGGCGAATTACGCCGATGCACGTTTCGAGTCCGGTTTGTCTTTGCAGTTTGATTCGCTGTCTGCAGACTTCAATGGTCAACCACAAGCGGTTCCGGTTACCACGAATCCACCCGGGCAAGGTCTGATCATTTCTTATGACGGCAGTCTTGATCAACCGCTGGATGCGGGCAGCTACAGCGTCATCGTCACCGCCCCCGGTTGGCGGGAAAATATCAGCGGGACCTTCGAGATTCTGCCGGCCGCCCAGGCGATCGACTTCCAGGTTCCCGGCCAGGTCTTTGACGATCAGGTCGAGATCAATCTGGTGGCCACAGCCGACTCCGGACTACCCGTCAGTTTTCAATTGGTCTCAGGTCCGGCAACGCTGAACAACAATCTGCTGACCCTGACCGGGGTTACCGGAACGATTGTTGTGGCGGCCAGTCAATCGGGCGACAACAACTGGCAGCCAGCAGAAACCGTTGAGCGCAGCATCGAGGTTGTGGAATTTACGGACGAACTGTTCGAAGACGCGTTTGAATCGCTGCTTTGATCTTCCCGGTTACGCATATACCTCAGCCACGCTTTCAGGGGCCGGGATGGTCCTTTACGCTTGGATCGAAAAGGTGGAAAAAGGGTAGAGGGGTAGAGCTCAATCAAGGCTCACCAATATCGTATGCCCGCGAGCGTGGCTGAGGAATCAGATTTGCGTTTGACTTCAGCGACCAGTCGCACCACAACAAGCCATCAGGATTCCAGTTCTTCCCAGCGCTTGTAGGCGGCATCCAGCTCATCCTGAAGCGCTTGCGCTTCGCCGGTTTTCTGGTTGATGATATCCTGGTCTTGGCGGAAGAAGGCAGGATCATTCATCTCCTCTCCCAGTGCGCGAATGCGCTGCTCCAGTTGTTCGACCTTGCCCGGCAGCATTTCAAGTTCACGGGCCAGTTTATAGCTGAGCTTTTTGGGCGCTGTGGCCGGATCTGGGCTCTTCTTGACCGGAGCCTGGGCAAATGGCTGGCTGGCCTCTTTGCTGGTCTTTTCGTTGGCATCAGTAGCGGAGCGTGAGCGCTGACGCAGCCAGTCGCTGTAACCGCCCACATAGTCTCCGACTCGCCCGTTGCCTTCCATCACCAGGCAACTGGTGATCACGTTATCCAGAAAGGCCCGATCATGGCTGACCAGCAGCAGGGTGCCCGGATAGTCGGCCAGCATTTCTTCGAGCAGATCGAGGGTTTCCGCGTCCAGGTCATTGGTCGGTTCATCCATCACCAGCAGGTTGGATGGTTTGGCAAATAATTTTGCCAGCAGCAGACGATTACGCTCACCGCCGGACAGCTTGGCAATCGGTGCCCGGGCGCGTTCCGGCGTAAACAGGAAATCCTGCAGATAGCCGATGATATGTTTCTGTTTGCCGTTGATGTCGACAAACTCGCGGCCCTCGGACACGTTCTCGGCCGCTGACCAGTCATCGCGCAGCACCGAGCGGTGCTGGTCGAAATAAGCGATTTCGAGGTTGGTGCCGGTTTGTACCTCGCCCTGGTCCGGCGTGAGCTCTCCAAGCAGCAGTTTCAGCAGTGTCGATTTACCACTGCCGTTGCGGCCGATCAGACCGATTCGGTCGCCGCGCATGATCAGCGTGGAGAAGTCCTTGATCATCACCTCACCGTCCCAGGCGAAGGTCAGATCCTTGGCCTCGATCACTTTCTTGCCCGACTTTCCGGCGGTCGCCATGGCCATATTGACATTGCCCTGGCGTTCGCGACGCTGGGCCCGTTCCTCACGCATGCGTTTCAAGGCCCGTACGCGGCCTTCATTACGCGTACGGCGGGCCTTGATACCCTGGCGAATCCAGACTTCTTCCTCGGCCAGTCGCTTGTCGAATCGCTCATTCTCCAGTGCCTCGGCATGCGCCCGTTCCTCGACTCGGCGCAGGTAGTTGTTCCAATCACCCGGCCAGGACGTGACCTGGCCGCGTTCGATCTCGACGATCCGTGTCGCCAGTGCCTGCAGAAAGCGTCGGTCATGGGTGACAAAGACCAGGCTGCCCGGGTAGCTTTTGAGAAACTCCTCCAGCCATTCAATGGCCTCGATATCCAGATGGTTGGTCGGTTCATCCAGAAGCAGAATATCCGGCTTCTGGACCAGAGCCTGGCCCAGCAGCACCCGTCGTTTCATCCCGCCGGAAAGCTCGGAAAACGCCATTTCGCCATCCAGGCCCAGCCGGTCAAGCACTTTTTCCACTTGACTGTCCAGATCCCAGCCATCGGCCGCCTCGATTTTTGTCTGGATTGACGCCAGTGCGTCGGCATCGAATTCGCCCTGGCTGACATGGTGATACTCGGTCAGCAGGGCACCGACATCACCCAAACCGGCGGCCACCTGATCGAACACACTGCCGCCGACATCGGCGGGAACTTCCTGTTTCAGGCGAGCCACACGGACCTTAGGCCCGACCACGATCTGGCCATCGTCCGGCGTGATCTCGCCGGTCATCAATTTCAATAGCGTCGACTTGCCGGCGCCATTGCGGCCAACCAGGCAGACACGTTCGCCAGCGGCAATCTCGAGATTGACGTTCTCCAGCAGCAGCGGACCGCCGATACTGAAATGCAGATTCTTAACCGACAGAAGCACTACTTTCCTCCAGGGCCTGCCCAGGCAAATCCTGAGCGACGGGTAATGAATTTTTCCAGTTCGACCAGCCCAAATACCAGCAGGGCGAACTGCGCGATGGACCACCAGGCGTCAAGCCCGAGTGGAGCGGTACCAAAAACAGCCTGGGCGGGTGGTAAATAGGTCAGGCACAGTTGGAGGACGACCAGTATGGCAGCCATGGCCCAGGCCCAGGGATTGGCGAACAGAATGACCGGAGCCAGGCTGAACTGCTGCCAGCGCCGACAGTTGAACAAGTAGACCAGTTCCCCGGCGACCAGCATGTTGAGCGCCATGGTGCTTGCCATGGCCGCGTCACCAGTGGCAATCATGACCTGGTTGTGCAGGTAAAAGGTGCCCGCGGTCAGCAGCATTCCGACCCAAGTGACTCTGAAGATCACGAACGAACTCAGAAGGCCCTGATTGATTGGTCTTGGTGGCCGGCGCAATACGTCATGCTCCAGCGGTTCGAATGCCAGTGCCAGCGCCAGGGTAACGGCAGTGACCATGTTGACCCAGAGAATCTGCACTGGCGTTATTGGCAAGGTCAGACCGGCCAGAACGGCCAGCAGTATCACCAGCGATTCGGCGGCATTGGTTGGTAGTATGAACAGCACAGCTTTGCGGATATTGTCGTAGACGCCGCGTCCTTCTTCGACCCCGGCAACGATTGTTGCAAAATTATCGTCGGCCAACACCATTTCGGCCGCCTGGCGCGAGGCTTCGGTGCCCTTGATACCCATGGCCACGCCGATGTCCGCGCGCTTCAGCGCCGGTGCATCGTTGGCACCGTCGCCGGTCATCGCAACAACCTGGCCATTGGCCTGCAGCGCCTTGACCAGGCGCAGCTTGTGCTCCGGCGTGGTGCGGGCAAACACATCGGTTTCAATGACCCGATGTTTCAATTCTAAATCATCGATCTGGTCAAGCTCCAGGCCGGTCATGCTGTTGACCGAATCTGTGCCTATGCCAAGCTCAACGGCCACAGAGCAGGCGGTTGCTACATGATCGCCGGTAATCATCTTGATCCGGATTCCTGCACTTTGACAGGCGCGAATGGCCTGTGGCACTTCGGGGCGCGGCGGATCGGCAAATCCCACCAGTCCGAGCAAGGTCAGGTTACGGATATCTTTTGCCGGATCCAGTTGGGCAGGGCATTGATCCAGTTTGCCCTGGGCCAGCGCCAGCACCCGCAATCCGTTTGCGGTCATGCTGTCGAGTTGTTGCTGCCAGAATGCCTCGTCCAGAGCTTGTTCCCCCTGGCGATCCAACTGATACTCACAGTGATTCAGAATACGTTCTGGTGCCCCTTTCACCACCAGCAATTCCGGGTGACCAGTGGCCATCAGCTTCAGATCCGATGAAAAAGGAATCACGCTCAGACGCGGGTACTTTCGTCGCAGGTCGGCGATATCAGTCTGCAAAGACTCGGCCAGTTCGAGCAAGGCCCGCTCCAGCGGATCACCCTCTGCGCTGTCCGGTTCGCTGTCATTGCAGAGTGCGGCAGCTCGCAGCAATGCCTCGGCACCCGGTCCAGTCAAAGCGCCTTGTTCACAGGAGATGGTGCCATCACTAAGTGCAACCCTTCGCGCCTTGAGTTCGTTCATGGTCAGTGTGCCGGTCTTGTCGGAACAGATCACGTTGACCGAACCCAGAGTTTCTACCGCCGGCAGCCGTCGAATAATGGCCCGACGCCCCGCCATCTGGCGAACGCCAATGGCTAGCGTGATCGATATGATGGCCGGAAGCCCTTCCGGAATCGCCGCGACGATCAGGGCAATGGCAGCCAATAGCCCGTCTGAAAGCAGCAGACTGTGGAGCAGGGCACCGATGGTGACCATGGCGACGGCCATGATCAGAATCAGAAGCGTCAGCGTTCTGGCAAAACGATTGATCCGGCGCAGCAATGGTGTCGTAAGCGTTTGCACGCTATCAAGCAAATGACTGATGCGGCCAAGTTCGGTCCGGGCCCCGGTGACCACGACCAGTCCGGTTGCCGTGCCATTGGTCGCCATGGTGCCGGAATAGGCCATATTGTTGCGGTCAGCCAGTTCAGTGGAAACAGCCAGTTCGCCAGGCTGCTTGCTGACCGACAGTGACTCCCCGGTCAGCGCAGCCTGATCGATCCGCAGGCCATGTGCCTCCAGCAGTCTCAGGTCAGCAGGAACTCGATCGCCGGCCTTGATTCGCACCAGATCGCCCGGTACCAGATCTTCGGCTGATTTTTCATGCCATTTGCCGTCCCGTCTGACCCTGGCTTTCAGCGCCAGCATCTTGCCTATCGCTGCCATGGCCTGTTCGGCCTTGCCTTCTTGAATGAATCCGATGGCGGCATTGATCACGACAACCGCAGCGATAACGGTGGCATCAGCAACATGACCAAGCAACCCGGCTGCGGCGCCGGCAACCAGCAGCGCATAGATCAGCACATTATGAAACTGGGCCAAAAAGCGCAGCAGCACTGAACGTCCAGCGGGTTCAGGCAGACGATTGGGGCCGAGTTCCTGCAGTCGAGCATTGGCTTCAGCGGACGACAATCCGTCCGTACGAGCATCCAGTTTCTGCAACAGCGCGTTTATCTGCAGAGCATGCCAATCAGGGAGTTTTTCTGTGTTCATCAACTCTCCCGATCAGCACGCAAGGACCAGATGGTAGCGAAAATTCCAGGCTCCGGAAAAAATAAACGGGCGGCGGATGACTCCGCCGCCCGTTGGACACAAATGGGCATTCGTGGTCGATCAGATTCAGGCAGCCTGTGCCGCACCTTCGCTGATTTCTTCGGCCGTTGCTTCACGCACGCTTTTGACCGCGACCTTGAAGTTCAGGACTTGCCCGGCCAGCATGTGATTGCCGTCGATCGTGATCGCGTCATCCTTGATTTCGCGCACAATGACAGTCATCGGCCCAGCGTTGGATTCGGCCCGAAAGCTCATGCCGGGTTCAACCTTGTCCATACCGGAAAAGGCTTCCTTCGGCACATCCTGGACCAACTCCTCGCGATACTGACCATAGCCGTCTTCAGGCGGAACCGTGACTTCCAGCTCATCGCCTGGTGCCTTGCCTTCAATCGCCTTTTCCAGGCCAGGAATAATATTGCTGTGTCCGTGCAGATAAACCAGCGGCTCGCGACCCTCGGAGGTGTCGATAACCTGACCATCGTTGTCCTTCAAGGTGTATTCGATGGCGACAACGCTGTTTTCAGAAATTTGCATGGGTTTCCTTCGAGTAATACGTGTGAACCGCTTAGGATACCATGACAAGCCCGCGAATTCTGGCAGGACGGGGTGCATGATCGGAGCGAGCAAACCACATATAACAAAGCCCCGGTCTCTTGGAACCGGGGCTTGTCCGCGGATAATTTGAGATTGGAGCGTTAGCGCTGGAGTCCTGATGTACGATTGGTTTTTACACCGTCGCCAAGTCTCTTTGGATGGAGCCTTCTAACGCCGCTTCACCCTTGTGAGGCTTCCGCGTCAGCATCAGTTGTACGCCTGTCAATCTGCCTTGTCAATCATTTTTCACCATAAATTCCAATAAATCTTCATTAACTTCAATAATTTAGAGTGATACACGCCATTCATGATCTCGGATATGAAGTTCGAATAACAAGTTGTTGAATCCAGGTGCAATTGAACTAACGACTTGGCATTTTTCATTCGTTTTGCCTTTCCTCTGCGCCCCTACGCGCCTCTGCCTGAGACTTTTTGTTGACTTTCCAAACCGAATCACTCGCTCCCAGGCGTCCGTGCTCTGCTCGCAGTCGCTACAATATCAGACTGAGATTTCGATCGGATTCATGAGCAATGACAAGCAAGCAGCGGGTGTTGACCGGGATTACCACCACCGGGACACCTCACTTGGGTAATTTCGTGGGCGCGATCAAGCCGGCAATCGCTGCCAGCCGCGACTCTGACACCGATTCGTTCTATTTTCTGGCTGACTATCACGCGCTGGTCAAATGCGAGGATCCCGAGCGGGTGCAGCGCTCAACGCTGGAAATTGCGGCCACCTGGCTGGCCCTGGGCCTGGATACCAGTCGGGCGGTGTTCTATCGCCAGTCCGACATCCCCGAGATTCCCGAGCTGACCTGGCTGTTGACTTGTGTCACGGCCAAGGGATTGATGAATCGGGCACACGCCTACAAGGCGGCCGTGGACGAGAACCGCGAGGCCGGCGACGATGCCGATCTGGGCATCACCATGGGCCTGTTTTCCTATCCGGTGCTAATGGCGGCCGATATTCTGATGTTCAATGCCCACCGCGTGCCGGTCGGCAAGGATCAAATCCAGCACCTGGAAATGGCACGCGATATTGCCCAGCGCTTCAATCATCGCTACGGCGAACACTTCGCGCTGCCGGATGCCGAAACCGACGAACATGTGGCCACGCTGCCGGGCACGGACGGGCGCAAGATGTCGAAAAGCTACGACAATACCATTCCATTGTGGCTGCCGGAAAAAAAGCTGCGCAAGGCGATCATGAAGATCAAGACCAACTCGCAGGAGCCGGGCGAGCCCAAGGATCCGGATACGGCCGCCGTGTACGCGGTCTACGCGGCCTTCGCCACGCCGGCCCAGCGAGAAGCAATGCGCAAGGCCTTTGCCGAGGGTATTGCCTGGGGCGAGGTCAAACAGGCCCTGTTCGAACTTGTCAATGCGGAGCTGACAGGCCCACGCGAGCGCTACGAGGCGCTGATGAGCGAACCGGCCAAAGTCGAGCGGGAATTGCAACACGGCGCGGATCGCGCGCGACAGTTGAGTGGTCCATTGATGGATCGACTGCGTGATGCTGTCGGCATTCGCGCTCTGGGATGAACCTGTCGATGGTCAGTTGGCAACCGCCGAGCGTGGCGGTTGTCGGAGGAGGGCGCTTTCCGGTACGCCATGCCTGGTGCGTCGGGCGTAACTATGCCGAACACGCGCGGGAAATGGGCGTCGATCCCCGGCAATCCGAACCAGTATTTTTCAGCAAACCGGCCCAGGCCGTGACCAATGCGGTCGCGCTTGCCTATCCACCAGCGACCGGCGAGTTGCATCATGAAGTTGAATTGGTAGTTTTTCTGGACGCCGGCGGATGAGACATTGCCGCCGCTGACTGGCCAAAGAAACTCTTCGGCTTTGCTGTCGGTGTGGACCTGACCCGGCGCGACGTTCAGGCCCGGCTCAAGAAATCGGGCCAGCCCTGGGAAATCAGCAAGGGCTTCGATCAGTCCGGTCCGGTCGGCCTGGTCCTGCCGGCGAGCCAGTGGCAGCTCGACTCGAACGCAACGATCTCGGTGCAAGTCAACGGCGTGACCCAACAGCAGGCCACACTGGGCGAGATGATCTGGTCGGTCACCGAGTTGCTGGAGCGGTTGTCCTCTGAGTTGACCCTGAATGCCGGCGATGCAGTGTTTACCGGCACGCCAACCGGCGTCGCGCCGCTGGTTTCTGGCGATCGGGTGGTCGCCCGAATCGACGGGCTCCCGGAACTCACGTTCACCATCAAGAAAGACTGAGACCCGTCTTGTCCGGACTGCCGCTTTTTCTGGGTGTGCTTTTAGGCAGCGCTGCCGGCACCGCAGCTCGCGTGCTGATCAACCAGCAGCTGCTGCCGGCCATCCCGGGTCAGTTTCCGACAGGAACTCTGATGGTCAACTGGAGTGGCAGCTTTTTGATCGGCATGCTGACTGGAGCGGCGATATTCTTCGGGCCTGACCCATCCTGGGTTTTCGTCTGGCTGGGCTACGGATTTCTCGGGGCGTTCACCACAGTTTCCAGCCTGAGTCTCGAGTGCCTGATGATGGCAAGAGCAGGTCGGTTTCGTCTCGCCATGGCTTATCTGATTGCCAGCGTGATTGGCGGGCTGGTGCTTGTGTTTGCCGGCCTCGGTCTGGTTTGGGCGGTTTCGAGGGCCGGCTTTTCATGGTGACGACGTTTTCCTGGACCAGGTTGTATCTCATGGCAGCCGCGGGCGGCATGCTAGGCAGTGTGCTGCGCTATTCGGTCGTACTGGCAGGGGTGGACTTGGCATCGGATGCGTTCCCCTGGCCCAGTCTGGTCGTCAATCTGCTGGGGTCGGGAATGATCGGCTGGCTGGTCGCCGTCGGTCAGCCCGAAGGTCGCTGGCCGATGAACCCGCAACAGCAGGCATTCTGGCTGGCTGGTGTCTGCGGTGGCTTTACCACCTTTTCTTTTTTCAGCCTGGAGCTGGCGATGATGCTTCAGGCTTCAGCCTGGGCGGGAGCAGTGCTCTATCTCGGCCTGTCGATCAGCGGCTGGCTGTTTGCCGTCTGGGGTGGCTACCGCCTGGGAACTGTACAAAACATGATTTCACATTAATAATGTTTGATATGTTACTGATATATAATATTATTATATCACCAGTCTGGTTGTTTCTGCTGTGGCTTTACTGGTATTCCACCCCGGCTGATTTCTCGGTGAATTCGGTGAATTCGGTGATTTCGGTGGTTCAGGATTTCAGGATTCGGTCGTTTTCGCTACATCAATTGCTGCACCATGCGGAAGCCGGCGATCCAGGTGCCGAGGGCCGAACCCAGGTTGGACAGAAAGAACACCACGAAGACATGTGACACCCGATTCCTGAACCAGCCGGAAAGCTTGACCACATCGTCGCGCAGGGTTTCGAAATCTCCGACGCGGGGTTTCCTGATCCAGGCTTCAACCGCGCCAGTCACCATGCCGGCCCCAATGGTCGGATTCAGGGAGGTCAGCGGTGCCGCCACCAGCGCCGTCAGAACGGTTATCGGGTGGGCACGAGCGACCAGTGCCCCCAGCGCCGACAAGCCGCCGTTGATGATGACCCAGGTCGCAATCAGCGACCAGCCAAGATCTGAGGAGCGAGAAAAACCAATCGCAAAACCTGTCAGTACCGCAACAAGGATGATCCACGGTACGAGCTTGAGCATGCGTGAACCTGGTGGCATGGAATTGAGGGAGGAGAGCGTTTCAGCCGGTGCATCGTGGCTGCGCAACGCACGGGCGGTTCCGGCCAGGTGACCGGCTCCGAGGACGGCCAGCACTTTTCGGCCCGGCTGGTCGATATTCTCCTGACGAAGTCGGGCGGCCATGAACCGGTCACGCTCGGCAATCAGGGCGTCAAAGAGCTCAGGAGAGGCCTCGGAAAACTCGCTGAAGGTCTCAGTCAGAAGGTCTCCCTCCTTGAGCCTCTCCACGTCTTCTTCAGAGATCTCCTCGCGCGAAAACAGCGAGAAAACCAGACCGTTGATCATTACCCAGCGTTTCCACCAACCAAGGCGGCGGCTTGCGCGGCGCAGGGTGATGCCAATTTCACGGTCGATAAGCTGAATCGGCAATCCGCGTCGTTTGGCAACCATCATGGCGGCCTTCATTTCCGCGCCCGGTTCAATACCAAACTGTTCAGCAATTCGCCGTTGATAGGCCGAAAGGGCCAAGGATGCCATCATCATGCCGGCCTTGCCCTCTCGAAGAATCGTGAAAAGATTGAGATTCCGCCAGCTATTCTGATCGGTCAGAGCCTGATGTCGCGAGTTGCACAGTTCAATCGCAACGGCATCATAGTGGCCGCTGTCGAGCAACCGCTCCACTGCCTCGGCACTGGTACGTGACACATGCGCCGTACCCAGCAGGGCGTAGTCCACGCCATCACGCTCGACATGCTCGACGGGCTCGTCGGCAAACAGCTCTCTTTGTTCGGGGGTCATGGCAAGTGATCGGAAAGCAAAGCGGCACAGTGTATCAGGGCTGTCTGTGCGAACCAATATCGACGATAATGTTCCAAGTCGGGGCTTTGGGAGGACTTTCGAATCGAATGATCATGGATACAAGTACGGTTGCGGTGCCGATCGAAGCGCAGCCGGATACAACGACCTGCGGTCCAACCTGTCTGCATGCCTTGTATCGCTACTATGGGCAGGATATTGCTCTTGGCCAGATCATTGATGAAATCCAGCGCCTGGATCACGGCGGCACGCTGGACGTATTTCTCGCAAACCATGCGCTGCAGCGTGGATTTTCTGCCACGATCTATACCTACAATCTCAAGGTCTTTGACCCGACCTGGTTTGGCCGCAAGTCCATTGACTTGGCCGACAAACTCCAGACCCAGGCGCGCGCCAAGCGCCGAATCAAACTGCAGGTGGCGACCAATGGCTACCTGGATTACCTCAGTGCCGGTGGCGATATCCGTTTTCTCGATCTGAATCGGGCGCTGTTGCGCCGCCTGCTCAAGCGGGGCCAGCCGGTGCTGACCGGATTAAGTGCCACGTATCTGTATCGTTCGGCGCGCGAGTTCGGTCCGGATGATGCCGACGACGACATTCGTGGCGAGCCGGTTGGGCATTTTGTTCTGCTGACCGGCTATGACCGCCAAAAACGCGAGATCCTGATTGCCGACCCGACTCATCCCAACCCGCAAGGCAGTCAGAATTACCGCATTCACATTGACCGGGTGATCGGTGCGATCCTGCTCGGAGCCCTGACTTACGATGCCAACCTGCTGGTGATACGCCCATGCGACAAATAACAGGTGCCTATTGACATGCGCCAATTGATGATCGTCAGCCGGCCGGACGACTGGCCGCTGGAAATTCCCGGTGTCGAAACCGTCACAGCCCGAGACTATCTGACCAATCCGGATTGGTCGGAGCTGCGCTCGGCCCGGGTCTACAACCTGTGTCGCAGCTACCGCTACCAGGCCAATGGCTATTATGTGTCGCTGCTGGCAGCGGCCCGTGGACACAAGCCATTGCCGTCGATCGGCACCATCCAGGACCTCAAGAGCCAGAACGTGGTCCGCCTGTCGTCCGGAGAGCTCAGTCGACTGATCGGCTCCAGTTTGAAACCCCTGCAATCCGATCATTTTGTGCTCAGCATGTATTTCGGCCGAAACCTGGCGCGCCGCTACGAGCCCCTGTCGAGGGCGCTATTCAATCTGTTTCCGGCACCACTGCTGCGCGCCGAATTCCAGCGCCTGGGCGATGCCTGGTTACTGAAAAAACTCAGCCCCATGGCCTTTGCCGATATTCCGGACACGCACCTGGACTTTGTCGCCGACGCAGCAAAGGATTTCTTTTCCGGCAAGCGACCGCGCCGTGCGGCTCGCCGCAACAGTCGATTTGATCTGGCGATCCTGCTCAATCCGGACGAATCGGACCCGCCATCCGATGCACGGGCAATCGAGCGATTCGAGAAAGCCGGCGAGGAGGTCGGCTTCAACGTCGAACGTATCGGGCCGGACGAGATTGGTCGGCTGGCCGAGTTCGATGCACTGTTTATCCGTGAGACAACCGCCGTCAATCATCATACCTTTCGCTTTGCCCGACGTGCCGCAGCCGAAGGGCTGGTCGTGATCGACGACCCGGATTCCATCCTGAAGTGCACCAACAAGGTATACCTGGCCGAGTTGCTGCAGCGTAACAAGATCACCGCACCCAAGACTTTGCTGGTCCATCGTGACAACGCCGGCGACATCGAAAAGCAACTCGGCTTACCCGTGGTGCTGAAGCAACCCGACAGTGCCTTTTCCTTAGGGGTAGTCAAGGTCCATGAGCCGGACGAACTGGCCGAGCGCGTTCAGACCCTGCTCAAGAGTTCAGATCTGATCGTGGCCCAGGAATACCTGCCTACCGCTTTCGACTGGCGCGTGGGTCTGATTGATGGCCGACCACTATATGTCTGTCGCTACCACATGGCCCGCGGTCACTGGCAGATCATTCATCGGGACGGCCAGGGCAAGCACGAAGGCAATGCCGATACCATCAGTGTTGGCGAAGCGCCCGAGGCGGTGGTGCAGACGGCCATTCGTGCCGCCGGCCTGATCGGCAACGGCTTGTATGGCGTGGATTTAAAGGAAATCGATGGACGCGTGCTGGTGATCGAAGTCAATGACAACCCGTCGATCAATGCCGGGTGCGAGGATGCCGTGCTGAAAGCGGCGCTGTATCGGGAAATCATGGGCGTCATGCTCAAACGCGTGACCGCCCGCAAACTGGGAGTACGCTAATCCATCATGCCAATTCTTGACCCTGTCACTCCGCAGATTCATCTGGGCGCTTTCAAAGGCTACGGTATCGAGCTGGAGTACATGATTGTCGACTGTGAGACGCTGGCGGCACGGTCGCTGGCCGACCGCCTGCTGGTGGATGCCGCCGGCCAGATAGTCAACGAAGTCGAGCACGGTGAACTGGCCTGGTCGAATGAACTGGTCGCTCATGTAATCGAGCTAAAGACCAACGGCCCAGCCGACGGCCTGGGCGGGCTGGCCAAGTATTTTCATGCCGATGTTCTTGCCATCAACCAGGCGCTCTTTGAATATGGGGCCTGTCTGCTGCCGACAGCCATGCATCCGCTGTTCGACCCCCTGGCCGAAACCGTGCTCTGGCCCTACGGGCAGAATGATATCTATGCCGCTTATGACCGGATTTTCGGCTGCAAGGGACACGGTTGGTCCAACCTGCAGTCCATGCATATCAATCTGCCGTTTGCCAATGACGAGGAGTTTGTTCGCCTGCATGCGGCCATCCGGGTGGTGCTGCCGCTGATTCCGGCACTGTCAGCCAGTTCGCCGCTGGAGCAGGGCCGGCGGTCTGCCTGGCTGGACAACCGCTTGCGCTACTACCGCGATAACCAGCGTCGCATTCCGACCATTTCAGGCCAGGTCATCCCGGAACCGGTCAGCAGTATCAACGACTATCATCGCCGGGTTCTTGCGCCAATGTATCAAGCCATAGCGCCACACGACCCCGACCATATCCTGGCTGACGACTGGTTGAACTCACGCGCGGCCATTGCCCGCTTTGAACGCCAGACCATCGAGATCCGGATCATCGATCTGCAGGAATGCCCGGCGGCTGACCTGGCCATCGCTGAACTGGTGGTTGCGCTGGTTCGTGCTTTTTACGATGAAGCGCTGGCCAGCACGGCGGCGCAACAGGCCCTGGAAACATCAACGCTGGCCGACTGCCTGTTTCTTGCCGCTGAGAAGGGCAGCAAGGCGATGGTCCAGCCGGCCGACTACCTGAAGTTGCTGGGCGTGGACCGGCCCATGGCAGCCGGACAAGTCTGGCAAGTGTTACTGGATCGACTGCCGGATATCAGTCCCGGGGCACGAACTACCCTGGATGTTCTGCTCAAGCGCGGCACGCTGGCCGAAGCCATCATGGCCGAGCTTGGTCAGCAACCCTCGCCGGAATCCATCCGGCAGTGTTACCGGAAACTCGCGCAATGTCTGCAGGACAATCACCTGTTTCGGTTCTGATCACGGCCGAGCATGCCAGCAATGCCGTGCCCGAAGACCTGGCGTGGTGTTTTCAACGGCATTCAGACGTGCTCCAGACCCACCGTGCCTGGGATCCCGGCAGCGGGGAACTGGCCAAACAGCTTGCCAGGGAGCTGTCGGCACCCATATTGTCCGGAAAGCTGACCCGTCTGCTGGTCGATCTGAACCGATCAATCCGTCATCCCCGTCTGTTCAGTGAGTTCAGTCGAAAATTGAGCGATGACGAACGCCACGAACTGGTCCGGCAGTGGCACGCACCCCACTGGCAAGCCTACCGCGACCATATCGATCAACCCGGACGATGGCTGCATATTGCCTGGCACAGTTTTACGCCAGTGCTGGAGGGTGTGGTTCGAAGGTCTGATATCGGTCTGCTTTACGATCCGACTCGAACGCAGGAACGCAACTGGTGCAGATCATTGATCGTTAGTCTGAGAAATCGATTCAGCGATCTCAAGGTGCATGCCAACCAGCCATATCGCGGAACATCCAACGGCTTGGGCCAGCAGCATCGTCGGCATTTCAGGTCGGACAAATTGATCACCCTGGAGATCGAGATCAACACCCGCCTGCTTGGTCAACCACAGTGGCCCGCAATCTGTCGGGCGCTGGTTCGAACCGTCGTTGATCAAGTGACCTGATCGCGCTCTTGGCAACGTCGTTTCAGGCGCTCATACCATTGTCCGTAAAGGGGTGTGATGTGGTAATATTTCCGGTTAGTTACGCCCTGTTTTCCAAGCTCTGAAAAGTATCGGAAAGCTTTCTATAAAAGCTTTTGTTTCAATTGCTTGCCACGCATTATTAATCAAGTTTAGGAAAATTCCTGATGGCCGAACTCGCACGCGAAGTACTCCAGGTCAACCTGGAAGACGAAATGCGCCAGTCGTATCTCGATTACGCCATGAGCGTGATCGTCGGTCGGGCGCTGCCGGATGTACGCGATGGTCTCAAACCCGTCCACCGGCGCGTGCTCTATGCCATGCAGGTGCTCGGCAACGATTACAACAAGGCGTACAAGAAGTCAGCCCGTGTTGTCGGTGATGTGATCGGTAAATACCACCCGCACGGTGATACTGCAGTCTACGACACCATCGTACGTATGGCCCAGCCGTTTTCCCTGCGCTACATGCTGGTCGACGGGCAGGGCAACTTTGGTTCGGTGGACGGCGACTCCCCCGCTGCGATGCGATACACCGAAGTGCGTATGGCGCGGCTGGCCCATGAAATCCTGGCCGATATCGACAAGGAAACGGTCAATTTCATTCCCAACTACGACGAGTCGGAACATGAACCGACCGTCATGCCGACCAAGGTACCCAACCTGCTAATCAATGGTTCGTCGGGTATTGCGGTGGGAATGGCCACCAACATCCCGCCGCACAATATCACCGAAGTGATCGGTGCCTTGCTGGCCATGATTGATGATCCGGACCTGGACATCGACGGCATCATGACTTACATGCCGGGCCCTGACTTTCCAACCGCTGCGATCATCAACGGCGCTGACGGGATCGATCAGGCTTATCGCACCGGACGGGGGCGGATCTACCTGCGTGCCCGTTCGCACGTGGAAATCGATGACTCGAGCGGACGCGCGCGCATTGTGGTGACCGAGTTGCCATTTCAGGTCAACAAGGCCCGCCTGCTGGAAAAGATTGCCGAGCTGGTGCGGCACAAGAAGATCGAAGGAATTTCGGAACTGCGCGACGAGTCCGACAAGGACGGCATGCGCATGGTGGTCGAGATCAAGCGTGGTGAAGTGCCGGAAGTCTTGCTGAACAATCTGTACCAGCAAACCCAGCTACAGACAGTCTTTGGCATCAATATGGTGGCGTTGGTCGATGGCCAGCCCAAGATTCTCAATATTCGCGAGATCCTGGCGGCATTCCTGTCGCATCGGCGCGAAGTGGTCACGCGCCGAAGTCTGTTCGAACTGCGCAAGGCCCGTGACCGGGCCCATATCCTGGAAGGCCTGACGGTTGCCCTGGCCAATCTCGACGAGGTCATCGCCCTGATCAAGGCCTCACCGACACCGGCCGACGCGCGTGAGGCCTTGCAAGGGCGGCGCTGGGATGCAGCACTGGTCAAGGCCTTGCTGGGTCAGGCCGGGGCGGATTTGTCCCGTCCCGAGGCGCTGCTGCCGGAATACGGGCTGAATGACGACGGTTATCAACTCTCACCGGTACAGGCGCAGGCCATTCTCGACCTGCGCTTGCAGAAGCTGACCGGCCTGGAGCAGGAAAAGCTGGCCGAGGAGTATCAGGAAATCCTCGGCCAGATCAAGGAATTGATGCGGATTCTGTCCGAGCCCGATGCGCTGATGCAGGTCATTCGCGAAGAACTTGAAGCGCTCCGGGATCAGTTTGGTGATGAGCGTCGCTCGGAAATCGTGCGCGATCATCTCAATTTGACCATGGAAGATATGATCACGCCGGAAGACGTCGTGGTCACGCTGTCGCATGCCGGCTATGCCAAGTATCAGCCGCTGGACCGTTATCGCGCACAAAAGCGCGGTGGCCGCGGACGCACGGCGACAAAGACCAAGGACGAAGATTTCGTCGAGCGTTTCTGGGTGACCAATACCCACGATACCCTGCTGGTATTCACCAGTGCCGGCAAGGTTTACAAGACCAAGGTCTATGAATTGCCTCAGGCAGGCCATAACAGCCGCGGACGACCCATGGTCAACCTGCTGCCGCTGGAAGAGGGTGAGCGGATCAACGCCGTATTGCCGACCCGCGAGTTTCCGGATGACTGGTTCGTGTTTTTCGCTACCCGGTCTGGCCGGGTCAAGAAAACGCCACTGTCGGATTTTGCCAATATCCGTTCCAACGGTATCTGGGCGGTCTTGCTGGAAGAAGGCGATGAACTGGTCAACGTTGCCTTTACCGATGGGACGCGTGACGTGTTGCTGTTCTCATCGGCCGGAAAGACCATTCGCTTCCATGAAGATGATGCCCGCCCGATGGGCCGGCAAACGCGCGGTGTGATCGGCATACGATTGAAGAAAAATCAGCAAGTCGTTTCCATGCTGGTAACCGGCGATGATGCCAATGACGTGTTGCTGGCCACAGCCAACGGTTATGGCAAGCGCACCTCGGCTTATGAATATCGCGTCACCGGGCGCGGCGGCAAGGGCATCATCGCCATGGCCACCACCAAGC
>CAZFYM010000008.1:37327-68927 GCA_964523755.1 uncultured Wenzhouxiangella sp.
CAAGCGCACTGCGCTGGACGATTTCCCGGTGTACAAGCGAGGCGGGCAGGGCGTGATTGGCATTCAGGTTTCCTCGCGCAACGGTGAGCTGGTTGCGGCTCTTTCTGTGGCCGACGATGACGATGTGATGTTGACCTCCAATGCCGGCACACTGGTTCGCACATCCGCCGGAGAGATCTCGCGCCTGGGTCGCAATACCCAAGGTGTGACACTGATCCGCCTGGCCGAAAAGGAGCAGGTCATCGGCATGGCCCGGGTTGCTGCCTCTGAAGACGACGAATCGGAGATCGGCCCAGAGTAAGAACAGAATCTGCGGACATCACGGAATACTCCGACCCGGCGATCCATACCGCAGTATCCACCATAGTAATCTTGCAGCCTGGCCAGTGCTCTGGCCAGGCTTTTGCTTCAAGTCAGGACGGTGAACTTATCCCGGTCGATTACTGGGCTTCGAAGCGATCTTCGAAAACGGCATCATCTGTAAAGGTCGAACCGCTGACATTGAGTTCAACTGGCATGGATACCAGCTCATTGGAAGGATCGTTGGTACTGACACACAGAAAGCCCAGATAATCACCATCAACCAATTCGGTGGTATCCACCGTGACGGTCACCTGCTCACTGTTACTCTCTGCCACGGTGCCACTGGTCGGGTCAACGCTCAGCCAGGCAGGGACTACCAGTGGATCGCTGCAGGAGTCTGGTGTGAAATTGAAATTGGTTACACCCAGTTCGCCTGGGCCGAACAGCCCATCCTCAGTCAATACACGAAAAGCGAATACATCACCAGCCGCAACCGCTACGGTAGCGCTTTCCTGGAAAAAGGGTACAGCGGCGTCGTTGCAGGCCAGCGTCGTAAACGTGCCATTAATTGCGAAGCCTCCAGAATCCCAGCACTCTGTATCAGCGGACTGATATCCCCAATCAAAGCTGATCGTTCCATCGACAGGTATGACAATCTCGTAATCGGTGGTGCCTCCACCATTGCCATCTCCGCCTTCGATAAAGACTTCAATGGGTGGCCCTGGTTGGGTGCTGAAGCTGCCGCCAACATTGGCCGGTGCGTTGACCAGCATCCAATTGCTCAGATCGAAATCACCTTCGAACTCTCTTCCCGCTGCGAGCAGAAGGGTTTCATCCAGTTCGATGCTCCAGGTCAGATTGCCGGTACCGATATTGCCAATGTCCAGGGTATCGCTATCAGTGGTGTTGCCAACAACAGCAAAGCTGAATTCGGTGACTGAGAAACTGGCCACAGGCTCTTGCCGCGTGGTAAAGCTTCGCGTCTGACTCCATTGACCTTCGCCGCAGAAATTGACACCACTGACGCGCCAGAAAAACTCGGTACCCAGCGCCAGATCGGTGCCCGGAGCAAATTCGGTGCCGGTGACTGTTTCATCGATAACCAGCGATCCAAACCCGGGGTCAGTTGCGATCTGGATGGTGTAGTCATCCACCCCGGCAATGCTGTTCCAGACAAACTGGGGAGTCAGTGAAATATCTGCCGCAGCATCAGCCGGAGAAACCAGTGCCGGCGCATCGCTCAGCGGGGCATCGAGTGTCAGACCCAGGTCGCGCGTATGAATATCCTGGCTGTCATCGCCAGTCACCGTCAACGTGCTGCTGCCTGGTGTTGCGGTGCTATCGACATTGATCGTCCAGGTCGAAGTGCCGGGTACTACCACGGTGTCAGGGTCAAAACTGCTGGTCACGCCGGCTGGGCCGGCGCTGGCAGACAGGTTCACGCTACCGGTGAATTGTCCCAGCGTTCCGAGGCTGACGGCCACATCAAAATCGCTACTGCCAGCGTCAGGTATACAGGCCCCGAGGAACTCGGGCTCTATAGAAATTGTGAAGGTGGGGTCGCCGATAATGCAGTTGTAGCAGGCCAGGGCAAAATCCTGGCTGGGGGCACCGGGGTCAAAGGGATTGAGTGCATCACCCGCCAGATCCGTGGCAGTAACGGTAATCCCGACAGCGCCATTGTGCTGGGACGGGCTGAGGAAAACGCCTTCCAGGTTATTGCGCTCGTCGGCCGTGCCGCCAGTGGCCGACCAGCCGTCTCCACCGATGACGTTGCCCAGGTAGAGGTTGCCATCAGCCTCGACGCTTAAATCCAGATTGTTGACCCAGGCCGGCGTTGTGCCACCCATACCGTGGCCCGGCGCATCGGTCCAGGCCAGCATGATGCGAATGGGTTCCGAAGGGTCAACGGCATTGAATGCCAGCGACCAGTCCTGGCCGGTCGCATCGAAGACCGTTTCCTGGTCAACCATGAAAACTTCCAGACCATGATTCATGACCAGATCCAGGTCCAACCGACCATAGCCCTGAAAACGATCCGGACGGTGACCCATGATGCCGCCATCGGCATTCGGATTTCCCACCAGATCCTGGGCTGCGGCCGTAAAGACCGCCTTCACCAGGGCGGGTGAAGGGTTGGTACTTTCGGCGGCGATGTATTTTTCAGCCCAGACTGAAACGGCCCCGGACACAACCGGCGAGGCCATGGAGGTTCCGCAGAAATTGGCCGAATGGGCCGTGTTGGAGCTATTAGTGGTGCTATCGGTACTGCAACCCGGTGCGACGATATGCGGCACCCTGCGACCATCACAAGCTGGTCCGTGGCCAGAGTTTGCCGAAACCCGGAAAATATTGTCAAGTTGGTTACCGTTGCTGGCCTGGAGTGCTGTAGAACCGACAGCAAACAGGTTCTTGGCTTCGTCCGGGGATCCCAGAGAGCTCGGCGCGCAATTTCCGCCACTGTCACCATTGCCATTCATGATCGACCAGACGGCCAGTACCGGTTGATCGCCAGGCGTGGCGGGATCGGCGTCACGCGAGATAAAGTCAATTTGCTGGGTGGGTATGTCATAACCCTGCGGGCTGCCGGTTGGGCCCCAGGAGTTGTTGGTCAACAAGGCTCCGCTGCGAGCGGAGTCCTGATAGATTGACAGCATACCGTTGGCGACCATGCCGCCGGGTCCGCCACCAAGGAACGGCTGAAAAACCTGGGTCACGAGGCTGGCACCGGGAGCCACTCCCTGACCCCGCAGAAAACCATTCAGCAGCGTACCGGTGGCACCTGTCCCGGCGATTGCTCCGGCGACATGGGTGCCGTGGTCATCCGATCCTGATGTCGTGCAGCTTCCATTGGTACCGAGGCAGGGTGACATGCGATCGGCCAGGTCAACATGGGTAGTCAGTACACGGCCATCAACGACCCCTACAGTGACGCCTGAGCCGTCAAACCCGGTATCTGAAAGCCATGTGGCATAGCCGGGAAATACATTGCCGTTACCGTCAATATTGCCAACGACCGACTGGTTGGACATCTCGCCTCGCGGGCCGGCTTCGGGCGGCACATACTGAACGGCGTAAATGGCCGGCAGATTGGCCAGTTCCATATAGCGATCACCGGCCACGTCCATCTGGATGACCTGATAGTGTCGGCCGAGCGAAGAGATAGCCTGGACCAGGCCAAAACGATTGAGTTCAGCCACCAGCTCACGTGAATTCACGTGGGCACTGGCCAGCATCATGGTGGCTCGCATCTCGCTGCCAAATGCACGCTGATGCGGCTGGACTTTCCAGGATGACTGCATGGGTCCGGACCAGCGAACGGCGCTCTGACTTCGTGCCGAACTTATTTGGTCAGCAGTCGCCCACACGATATAACTGAACGGATGCAGCGGCTGCACCACTTCGATACCCTGGGCTCGCAAATTGTTGACCCAATCGGGCCGGATCGGCCCCCTGAATTGAATCAGGTGGAAATCGCCCGCCGGATCCGCCAGGTGGGAAATTGACTCAGATTCCAGCGGATCGAAGGTCTCACCGCCCAGATTCAACTCAAACGGGTTAGCGGAGGTGCTCAGTCGCACTCCATCGGCCTGAAGCTGACTGATGGTTGACTTGTCCAGCTGTCCCCACAGCATCGTGCCGTAGTCTTCCAGATCGCCAGACTGGCGCAGATTCACCAGGGCAGGGGTCTCTCCTGCAAGGTGGATGCGTACCCACTGACGGTCTGACGCCGACACCGATGCGGCAACACAGAACGAAAGCAGAACAAAAAGCGAGGCAGCCGCACGCGGCAGCAGATGGATCGATATTTTCATTGTTGTCAATTTCCGTCAAAAACTGTCAGGCGTCCTGGGTTGCCTCTGACAATCCTCCTGAACGGCAATGCCGCTCCCTCACACCAAAAGCGGACGCTACAACGCTCTCGGCAAGCTTGTCAGACGATAAAGCGAATCCTGCACCTCAGTGATAATAACCCAGTCCGGACCGGAATAAAAAGGGGAAATCTGGCGTTTGATGCCAATGGATCAAGGACATTCATCATATGGCGATCATGATCGGATGTCGGAGTTCTCGTCTCCCTGTGTGTCAACCTCGTCCCATACACTGCTTGATTGAGTGAGTGTAATTCTTCAGGGTCTTGGAACGAGGAATCTTTGAAATGCCTAAGGGCCCGCAAGCGGGCCTGGTAGGAAGACGACCATGAAAAGCCAACCCGAACTCACCCTCCACCCCATCACTCTCGATCTCGAACAGGCCAAAGCCACACTTCAGTTCCTCTACCAACTGGTCGAGTGCCTCGAAACCGACTACTACCTCGCCCTGCGATAACACCAGCAGCACCACCTGCCCGGCATCCCACAACCACCACCCAGCGATCCACCGTTCAATGATCGACTGCCGTTCTGACCCCCACCATACCGCCCGGCATCAACACGCCGGGCAACGGCTCCACCAGGTTCCATCAGATACCGTGAAAACACCACCATCAAATTGCGTGAACACGCTCAGAATGGCCGGTGACCTGAGCGGACTTGCCAGATGGTTCTTCTAAGCAGCCTTCATCATGCGGATCTGAGGATGGATTGGCCGAGCCATATCCGAGGATTACCGATCGGGCTTGCTTTTCTCCAGAACCCGGCGTTGCCGCTCCGAGGCCCGCTTGAGGACCTTTTCATAGACCTTTTTCTTCTCCCGCGCAGAAGTATTCCGAATGAAGTCGGAAAACGGGCTGGGAGTGGAAGGTTTTTGTTTCAGCATCGGCATTCGCGTTCGGGGCGCTTGCTATTGGACATAGACCGCCTCACTTTCGATGTAGTGCCGTAGTTCCGGACGCAGAGCCTTTTCTGTGACAAGGTCGACCGGGCGCCCGAGAATATCCTCAAGGTGAAACTGCACACCGAAGTAGCGTCTGGATCCAGTATTTGCTTGAGTCCGGCTAGTGGAATCAGGGCTGTAAGCCTTGTGGCCCTTTTGGCCGATGGCACCTTACACTGCTTTACTGCGATAATTGAAGCGCGCTACTAATTGGGCTAATGTGGCGCAATTCTCATTATTGCGCCACCAAGTGCCTATTCCGGTGAACATGAACGCCTGATCCGGTCGACAGTAAACAGTGGAAATATCATGCAGATTGCCTACCTGAATGTTTTTGTGAGTAATCTTGATCGTGCCATCGAGTTCTATCAGGCAAAGCTTGGCCTTGATCTCGAGTTTTCGTCGGCGGAGCATGGCTATGCCTCTTTTTCAGCAGGCGCGGTACGGCTGGGAATTGCGGTTCCTGGTCAAGATGATCAAGCGCTGATTGGCCGGCATACCGGGATTGGTTTTGAAGTGGCTGATCTGGAAGCAGAGCACGAACAACTCAAACAGCTTGGTGTGAACTTCACCCTGGCCCCGACGAGGCAGCCCTGGGGTGGATTCATGGCTTTGATGAGTGACCCGGACGGCAATATTTTCTATCTGGACCAGGTATCCGCTGTCCACGCGGAGTAGGAGTTGAATATTGGGCTCACTCTGTGATCGGGCAGGGTGGCCATGTATCGGTCAGCCTGTTTTGAGTTCATCCAGAGTAACGAAAGGCGCCTCGCCGGAGTCCATCTTCGCTTTTCGGCTGGCCAGGACTTCTTCGTGCCAGGCTGGGGACTGGGGCTCGGTTTCTCCGTGGGTCAGCGCATCCCACAATGCTTCCATGGCACGGAGCCTGGCAGCAAAGGAATCGGATTTTCATTAAGCGGGGAATAGGGGGCTTTCGCGACAAAAGCGCTCAGAGTCCAGGAGCCGGTTCACTTTAGCCATCTATCGTGCTAGAGTTCAGTCTGATTTGGCCCGTCTTGGGAAGGAGAAGCCGAATCATTGACTATATGAAGGGGAATGATCGTGACCAAGCACGATTTTCTGCCGCGCGCTGGCGTTGGCGAGGTACGAACCGATGGCGATCTTGCCTACCGTGCAATGCGCGCTTCCGTTGGATTGTCCCGCGGTTTGTCGCTGGTGCTTATCGGCGTCGGACTGGTTGTGGGCTGGTTGTTGTCTTACTCAAGTGGTGGTGCGGATTTCGTCGCGCCGCACTGGTACTACCTGCCAATTCTTTTCGCGGCAACGCGTTTCGGCCCGCTGGCGGCGCTGATCGTGGCCTGTGTTGCCGGGCTGCTTGCCGGCCCGTTGACGCCGGGGGTTGTCGCTGCAGGCGAGCCGCAGGAGGCGGTGCAGTGGCTTTCCAGGGCCGGTTTTTTCATTCTTGTCGGGCAGGTATCGGGCTGGTTGCTCGCACCAACCGTGCGCCACCCGCTGTCTGAGGAGGTTCGGCGCCTGGGCGTCGAGCATCGTATTCGCTCGGCGCTCAAGCAGGGCGAGTTCAAACTGGTCTACCAGCCCATCCATTCAATCAGGCTGGGACGGCATGTCGGGGTTGAAGCCCTGATTCGCTGGGAAGATCCCGTCCGGGGCATGATTCCACCCAACAAGTTCATCGGTGTGGCTGAGGAGACTGACCTGATCGAAGAAATCAGCGACTTTGTGCTGGAGGAAGCCTGCCGACAGGCTGCCGAATGGCTTAGCCTGGCCGAGTCGAGTGGAAGCGAGCCGTGGCATGTGGCCGTCAATCTGTCCGCTCGCGACATGGCGCGCCCGGAACTGGCCCGTGTTATCGAAGACGCATTGAAGCGGCACCAACTGCCGCCGGAGCTTCTGATGCTTGAAATGACCGAGTCCGCGCTGGCCTATGATGGGACGACATTTCAGCTGCACCAGCTCAAGAAACTGGGGGTCCGGGTGGCGATTGATGATTTCGGCACCGGCTATTCCTCATTGTCCTACCTGGATCGCTTCCCGGTCGACATTCTCAAGATCGACCGATCATTGATAAGCCATCTTGGCCCCGATGAGGACAGCCAGCGCCTGGCCCGCGCAATCATGGGCCTGGCCCGGAGCATGGAGCTGATCACCATTGCCGAAGGCATCGAAACCGCCGAGCAACTCGAGATCGGGCGAAAACTCGATTTTGACCTGGTGCAGGGGTATTACTTCGAGCGGCCCCAGTCCGGGGCGGATATTCCTGCGTTGCTGCTTTCGAACAGCCAGGATCTCCCTCAGGAAACACCGGGCGCAATCATTGCCACGGGTCAATCACCTTCACGCCGGCGGCCTTGAACGGCTGGGCGTCGATCCAGGCCACTACGCACGGTTCGGGGTCCGGGCGCAACGGTTCCGAAATCAGGTTGGTGTCGAGGATGATCATTCCAGATCAATGGTGCGCGCGGGGGTTTTGTCGCGCACGTCATCGAACACGGCGGCTTCCTCGTCGGTCAGCCCGGCCTGACGGCCGATTTCGGCCAGCAGTGATCCAAGCTTCACCCGGCCTTTCGGTGCTACGATGGCCTCAAGGATTTCGCGTACTTCGGCTTCCATGCTGCGCCCGTGCCGGGCGGCACGAACGCGCAGGGCGCGGTGGACCTCGTCGGGCAGATTGCGTACGGTCAGCATGGCCATGATGGCGCCTCCTGATGCATTCGTTGACGGCATTTTATCATCATTGAATGCATTAGAGCATGTGCCAGCCCTGGGACAAACGCTCACGCCACCATCGCCCCCTGCAACTCTTCCAGCACTTCATTCAACCGCTGCTTTCCGAAGACTTGCTGCGCCTGGATGATGCCCCCTTTGTCCGATAAGCTGGGAATTTCGATAAAGTCGTGTGGAGTAATCTCTGCATTGGCGGCGATGTCGCTGGCGATGGTTTTGAGCCATTCCATTTGTTCGGCGGTGTGTTCGCGACCGGCTTTCTTTTCGCGGCCGATCCAGAGGTTGAAGCGTTGTTCGACCTTGGTGGTTGGTGTCGCCCATCGCGATCAGGACGTTGCCGTCGAGCAGCGCAATCACGCCTCGTCAGCTTGAGGAAGATTTTCATCAGTCGAGAAAGCGAGGACTAATATATGCAAGATAATCTGCTGCATGCGTATCTAATGGGGCAGGGGTCTTTACGAACCAGCACAATGGAAGATCAAATGATTGAACAACGCTCAAGCACTCTGATCAGCTCAGCGCTGTTGATACTCGCGCTGTTACCGGCCTTCGCCGTTGGCGATGAATTGTCGGTCGAGGAAATTCAAGCGCGGGTTGAGGCCGTGCTGGACGGCAATCATCGCGCTGACGAAAACCGCGCGCGCGATCGGCTCCGGAACCCGGCCGAGACACTGGCGTTTTTCGGCTGGCAGCCGGACATGGACATTGCAGAAATCTGGCCGGCTGGCGGCTGGTACACGGAGGTGCTGGCACCGCTGACGCGCGACCGGGGCAGCTATTTTGCCGCCGGGTTCTCGATGAGCGCCGACCGTACGCCGCAATGGCGCAAGGACTACCAGAAAGAGTTTGCCGAAAAGCTCGAAGCAGAGCCCGGTATATACGACCATGTCGTAATGACCGAGCTGTCGATCCCCGAACGTCCAACGTTCGCGCCGCCCGGGTCGCTGGACATGGTGCTGACATTCCGCAATGTCCACAACTGGGTCAACGGCGACTACGCCCCGGCCATGTTCGGCGCGATGTATCGGGCGCTGAGGCCCGGTGGCGTGCTTGGTGTCGTCGAACACCGCGCGGCGCCCGGTACGCCACGCGAGAATGTGCCCGACGATGGCTACATGACCGAGGCGCACGTGATCGAACTGGCCGAGGGTGCCGGCTTCGTGCTCGAGGAAAAAAGCGAAATCAACGCCAACCCGGACGACACCCGCGACCACCCGGAAGGCGTTTGGAGCCTGCCGCCGTCCTATCGCGGCTGCCGCAGCATGAGCGAGGCCGAAACCCGTGCATGCATTGAGCGTTTCCGCCCGATCGGCGAATCTGACCGCATGACCCTGCGATTTCGCAAGCCCCGGTAGTCAGTCAGCACTGACTTCCGGGCGCCGGCCCGAATCGCCGATTCTCCGGGGCACGACCAAAAGAACAATCAGGCGATGGCTCCTTATCCGGGAGTGCGGAGGACTAAGGAGTTCGGGAATCGTTGCGAGATCCAATTGCTGATCAGTTCGAGGGCCAACGGTGCCATGGTTTCTTCGATATCGCGGTATTCACCCAGTGCGCCGGTTTCGGCGGTCTGGAACAGGTGATTCAGTCCGCCCAGTTCGATCACCGTCGCATCCGGATGCTCAGCCAGCAATGACCGGATTGCGGCCAGGTTTTCGGTCGCCGTGACTTGCACGTCCAGACTGCCATTCAACGCCAGAACGGGTACGTCGAGCGCGCGCAGATACGGTGCGGGATCAAAGCGCAGCAGGTAGCGCAGCCACGGGCGGAGCATCGATTCGATCAATAGAGGCTTGCGATCGGAGGCTGCTCCCAGGGTTTCCAGTACTTCTGTCGTCAAGAAGGCGTCCAACTGCTCACGTGCCTGGTCGAGCGTATCGGCATCAGCAATGATGCGCCATAACCGCCGGTTGATCGGCATGACGCGTTGCAATTCTTTGGCGCTTGCACCCTGAGTGGTTGCCATTGTCTCGGTCTGAGTTGCGACCAGTTCGATCATGTTGATCCCCGGTGCGGCCAGCAGAATCATCCAGGCGATGTCCGGGTTGTCACGAGCGGTGATCGGTGCCATCAATCCGCCCTCGCTGTGACCGATCAGACCAATGGCATCGTGTCGGATCTCAGGTTGCTGTGCGAGCCATGCTGCCGCAGCCGCGGCATCGGTGGCGAAATCCGCCGTGGTTGCGGCCCAGTGGTCGCCGCCGGATTGGCCGAAGCCGCGATCATCGTAGCGAAGCACCGCGATGCCGTTACGCGAGAGATGGTCGGCCAGCACCAGGAACGGCTTGTGGCCCATGAAAGTCTCGTCGCGATCCTGGGGGCCCGAGCCCTAGATCAGCACGGCGGCGGGGAAGGGGCCAGAGCCAGCCGGCAGGGTCAGGGTCCCGGCCAGTTCGATACCGCCGGCGCGTATATTGGCAAAGCTTACCTCGCGCCGTTCATACGGAACATCGTCGCCGGGTTCCTGTGCCCGGGCGCGTGTCTCAGTCTGCCCATCGCTGACATGCTCGAACTTCAGGCAAACCGTGGCATCGGGCTGGCCGGGTCGCAGCCATTTTCCGCACATTTCATCGGGCGCCAGGTGCCGGTGTAGGTGGCTGTGGCACGGGGTATGCGGAACGAAAGCGTTTACCCGTCAAAGGCCGCTTCGGTGGTGGGAATGAGTCGGTGTTGCTGCCGGCGGGATGGCCGGCCGGGATCAGCCAGTGCCGTGGCGGTTTCGAATGCGTATGACGCCGATTACAGCAAACAGGAAGGCGATGGCATAGAACGAAAGACCGACGGTTTTTGCATAGACCAACGGCGTTGTTAGCCAGATAACCAATGCGACCATTCCGGTGACGATGAAAATCCATCCGAGCAGGCGCTGGATCGCCAGGCTACGGTGTCGCGAGCAGCCCGGGTCGATCTTCTTCGGCAGGCCATTGCCGATAACGATCAGTACCAGGGCCGAAGTCATCATGCCGAACCGGGTCGCCCAGTCTTCGGGGATGGTTGCGAGAGCGGCTGCGGCGGTAACCATCAGTGCCCCTGTCACCAGCAGGCCGGCACCAACCAGGTTGTTATAGATAGTGCGCCGGACAGCGGCCTTTTCTGCGCCGGGTGCGGGTAATGCGCCGGTCATGGCCACCAGCGCCCACGCTACGGGTAGCGTGAGCATTCCGGTGAGCCAAACCAGGGCGGATTCCGGTCGCTGGTTCCAGGCGATGGCGCCGAACAGTAAACCAAGCAGAATAAGCAGTTGCAGCGCAATCTTGCGCACGGTGATCGGATCGAGTCCAGCGTTCATGATTCGTTTTCCTCTTGATCTTGTTTGTCGTCGTCGTGTCGCACGTCTATATTGAAGGTCTGGGCGAAGCCCATCAGCGCCTCTTCGAGCACCGACATCTTCAGCGAGTAGGTAATGGATTTGCCTTGTTTTTCGGCATGAATCAGGTCGGCTTCCCGCAGCACCCTGAAGTGCACCGACATGGTCGGCTTGGACACATCAAAGTGCTCGGCCAGTTCGCCGGCGGTCATCGGTCGTTTGCGCAGGAGCTGCAGAACTTTGCGCCGGGTCGGGTCGGAAATGGCTTTGAATACGCTGCTCATAGTTAGAAGATTAGCTAAATATCTAATCATTGTCAAGTCCGGATGCGTGGCTGGAAAGGTTTACCCCGTTATGAAAGTATTCATTTGTGATATTCTAGGAATATGAGGACAACAATTTCATTGGATGACCGACTGGCAGAGAACGTTCGCCGCCGCGCTGCGGAGCAGGGCATGAGTGTCAGCGCGTTTATCGCAAAGATTCTCGACGACAACTTAAAGCGCCACGAGCCAGAACCCCAGCGGCCGTTTCGATTGGTCACCGTCGGCGGCAACGGGGTGTCGGAAGGCATCAACCTGGACAAGCCGCGTCTGCTTGAATCTCAGGAGGACGAGCTTATCTGGATGAAGGAGCCTCAGATTTAGTGATGATGCCGGACGTCAATGTGCTGATTTACGCTCATCGGCGCGATTCTCATGACGAGCACCTGGCTTATGCGGCGTGGCTGGAATCGCTGGCGACCGGCGACGAACCCTTTGCACTGTCAGTATTGTCTTTGGTCGGCGTCGCCCGTATCGTGACCAATCCGAGGATCTTTCGCCCACCATCGAACCTTGACGAGGTTTTTGCGTTCATGAAAGAACTCGTCGAACGTCCCAATGCCCGGTTGCTGGCACCGGGACCGCGACACCTGAAAATCTGGGAGAGGCTGTGTCGAGATGCGAAAGCGACCGGCAAGCTGGCCGCCGACGCCCAGCATGCCGCAATGGCCATCGAACACGGTTGCACCTGGATCAGCACGGATTCCGATTTTGACCGCTTTCCCGGATTGCGCTGGCAGCATCCGCTTGCCTGACCAGTCAGTATTTTTTTTAGCGGTCGAAGCGGTGGGTCCGCTTATCAAGTTTTTGCGCGGTCATCTGGTAGTTCGCATAATGTATATTATGTATAATTAAATGCTATTTCGAGGGCGCGGATTAAGGCTTAACCAGCCGATAGGTATAAAGATTAAGGTCTTCATATTCAATTGCTTAATACTGTTTTCTAGAATGCTTCTCTATAAAAACTGTATCACTCGGTTCTGGGTCGCAGACAAATTGTTTATTGAAGCCGCGCCGGTGGACTGCCATTCTAATTGGCGTCAGTATTCTCTTGATTATTGACAATAATTACTTGACCTTGCGGGCCAGATTTAGCACACTTAAATTATTCAGCTTCTGTATAAAAAAAGGGATCCCAGCGAATATGTCCAATCACAAGATTTCTCGCTCGCGTTTGGCCCTGGCAATCGGTTCTGCGCTGGCTGCTTCAGCGCCTCAGGCGGCGACCATTACGGTTGACACGCTGCAAGATCCCGGTGGCGCTGGCGAATGTTCGCTGCGCTCCGCTGTCCAGGCCGTTTATGACCAGACTGCGGTTTACGGCTGTTCTGCCGGTGACGGGATCAATGACCAGATCGTGTTCGAATCCGGCCTGACTGGCACCCTGGCACTTAACGATGGACAAATCCATCTCGATGCGTCGGTTTCGATTGTGGGTCCCGGATCGGAAAACCTGACGATTGACGCCCAAAGCGCAAGCCGGGTCTTTGTAGTGGCCAATGGAGCCAATGTCGGGTTGTCCGGGGTAACATTAACCGAAGGTTATGAGAGTTATGGTGGAGCGCTCTATCTGATTGATAATGGGGTGCTTTCGCTTTCCGATTGCGTGGTATCCGGCAACTATGCTACCGGGAACGGGGGCGCAATCGAGGTTTACAATGGCTACCTTTCGGTTGATAATTGTGAATTCAGCGGTAATGAAAGTGTAAACAACGGTGGTGCTATTGCCGTAACCAGTGGGACGGCTGTGATAACGGGATCCGAATTTACACAGAACAGCTCGGGTCTGGGTGGTGCCTTGATGGTGAATAATCTGTCATCCGGGCCACAGCTTCAGCCAGATCGAGGTTATTCCGAGACCACTTCACTCCATATCTATGATTCGGTGATTTCGGGCAACGATGCTGTTATTGGCGGTGGTGTTGGCGCTGGTTACTTTTATGGTGGAGGTGGAAAGCTTCAGGCTCGGAATCCAGAATCTGGCATCCTGGGCGGTCCTGTTCCGGGCTCGGGGCAAAATCTAACGATTGAATCTTCGTTGATTACCGGCAACGCTGCGGTTCTGGGGGGTGGTATTGGTGCCTATGCTTACAGTTACAATCCGCAATTTGGCACCTCCGGAGGCGGCTACGAAACGAATCGCGTGACCGTTTACGATTCGCAGCTTACGTCCAACACGGCCGAGGATGCGGGCGGTGGCATTGGTTCCTTCGGTGGCACATTGTTCGTTTATGGTGGGCAGATTGACGGAAACGAAGGCGGCGGGATTGACTTTGTCGGACCGGCTGGTGGCCTCTTTTCCCCTCCAAATCCCAACAATGGATGGGCTCGCGGCGAATTTGGGCCCTTAAGCGATTTGACGGTTGTATTTTCCTCGGTATCGGGCAATTCGGGCGGCGGCATCTTGGCAGAACAAGGCAATGTCGAGATGTTCGCCAGCCAGGTGGATGGCAATGCCGAGGGTTTTGTTGGCGGCTTCGAGTGTGGTTACGCTGCTCAATGCCTAATCGCGTATTCATCCATCACCAATAACGACGGTAACATTTTCGGTGGTGTGCTTGCGGATTCGTTCATCACGCGGCAGACGACGCTGGGTGGTAGCCCAGCCGCTTTGATCATCAACAGTTCCACGATTAGCGGAAACACTGGCGGTGCCGTCGGCGGCGTGCTTGCTTTTGAGTCGCAGATTGTCCATTCGACCATTGCGTTTAACGCCCAGACTGGTGGTCTCCGCGGGCCACAGCAAGGATTTAGCGGGGCCGGAGGACTGGTGACCGATGATCAATCGACACTGTCTCATGTGATTGTGGCCAATAACACCAGTGTTGATGGCAGCAACGATGTGGAGGTCGACGCTGGCGCTGTATCGATGAACTTCAGTCTGGTTGGTGACAGTACAGGACTGAGTTTTTCCGGGGCCAACAATCTTCTGGATGTCGACCCCCTGCTCGGCCCGCTGGCTGCCAACGGTTCAGTTTATAGTCTGACCCATGCCTTGCTGAACGGCTCGCCGGCCATCAATGCCGGTGATGCTACGATTGCCAACGCGCCTTATTACGATCAGCGCGGACCGGGCTTTGATCGAATCATTGATGGGGTCATTGATATGGGTGCATTCGAGGCTGCCGGGGTTCCGGTCGAGCCGGAAGTCGGTCTGTCGCTCTCCCAGATTGATTTTATCGGCACGCTGGTTGGCCTGGATGAGTCGGCGCAGCTGACCATCAGCAGTGTGGGCAGCGCCGATCTGGAGTTGGGTCAACTGTCATTTGGTTCAATGCGTGGGGTCATTCCATTCGGACTGGCCAATGACAATTGTTCCGGGCAGACTTTGCCGCCGAGTGCTGACTGCACGGTTGATGTGACTTTCCAGCCACCGGGACGCGGCTTGTTTGATGCCGTTCTGCTGGTACCGTCCAATGCAATTGACTCTCCCGCCGAAGTGCCCGTCAGTGGTGCCGGTGTGGCACCGGAGCTGGCCATTGCGCCGGGTTCGATCAACTTCGGCAATGTTTTGGTCGGTAACTCAGCCAATGGCTCGGTCAACCTGAGTAATGTGGGCGATGCACCGCTGGAGCTTACCGGGACTGATGTGGCGGCACCGTTCGGGCTGGTTGCCGGTGCCGGGCTTTGTTTTGACGGCGGCACGACCACGCTGGCACCGACCGAGTCTTGCACCCTGACCTTCAGCTTTGCACCGGTCGCGATTGGAAATGCGGCTCAGACTGTTACCGTGACTTCGGATAGCCTGGGTGGTGATTCCAGCGTTGCGCTCAGTGGTGCCGGAATTGACGGTTCAGGTCCCCCACCCGCCGAACCGGCGATTCCGGTTCCAATCATGAGTCGGGTTGCTACGTTCGTGTTGGCCGGTGGGTTGATGATGCTCGGCCTGTTCGGTTTGAGACGTCGGCTGCAGTAGGCTGCCCGAATCTGCCTGCAAACGAGAAAGCCCCGGCACTGACCGGGGCCTTAGGGTTTGTCGCTTACCCGCATTTTGAATAACCACAGGCCAGGCAGGTTTGACAACCGTCGAGAAGCACCATGGCCTTAGTCGAGCATTTGAAGCACAAGATGGCTGAGTCTGGGTAGGAGTCCTCGCTGGATACAACGTTATCGCGGCCCTGCTCTGCCTGGCGATCTCGTGCTTCGACCTGGGCGCGCTTTTCGTTCAGCATCAGTTGTTGCTGTTCGCTGAGCTCGTCGGGAGCAAGCAGGCCAATGCGTTTGAAGTGGTGCTCAATAACAGCGCCAATGTCAGCCACGATGGACGGCACAAAGCGTCCACCGGGCTTGAAATAGCCGCCCTTGGGATCAAACACAGCTTGCAGTTCCTCGGCCATGAAAGTGACATCGCCGCCCTTGCGGAACACGGCCGACATCACCCGGGTCAGGGCCACGATCCACTGGAAGTGATCCATATTTTTCGAGTTGATAAAGATCTCGAACGGACGGCGTTGCTCGTGTTCGGTGCCGGAGTTGAGTACGATGTCGTTGATGGTCACGTACAGGGCATGATCATCCAGCGGCGTGCGGATCTTGTAGGTCGCACCTTCCAGGCATTCCATGCCCTCGGGCCGCTCAAGCTTTTCATGCATGCGGATGATTTCTGCTTTCTTGACCGCCGGCTTCTCGTTAGCCTCACTGTCACCCTTGCTTTTATCGCGTACCTGGTAGCCGATGATTTTCTTGTCTATGCGAATTGTCATGATCAGAACTTCCCGTAATAGCCTTCTTTCAGGGCGTCGAACAGATTGGCTGCAGTATGGGTTTCACCGTCGTATTCGACTTCTTCATTACCCTGCAACTCAACTGTCGTGCCGTCTTCCAGTTCAAAGCTATAAGTGGTTGATTCCAGATCCTTGTCGGTGACCAGCACACCCTGAAACGCCTGCGGGTTGAAGCGGAACGTGGTGCAGCCTTTCAGACCCTGCTCCCAGGCGAACAGATAGATGTCCTTGAAATCCTCGTACGGATAATCCGTTGGCACATTGGCGGTCTTGGAGATTGAGGAATCAATCCATTTCTGCGCCGCGGCCTGAATGGCAACGTGTTCTTTTGGAGAGATGCTTTCGGCCGTGACGAAGTAATCCGGCAACTGTTCTTCGGGATCTTCCGAGAATGGCATAGCCGCCGGATTGACCAGGGTTCGATAAGCCAGCAGCTCGTAGGAGTAAACGCTGACCTTTTCCTTGCTCTTGCGCCCTTCCCGGATCACATTGCGGTTGTAGTGATGGGCGAAGCTGGGCTCGATGCCATTGGAGGCGTTGTTGGCCAGCGACAGCGAAATGGTGCCGGTCGGGGCAATCGAGGTGTGATGGGTAAACCGACTGCCCTGCTCTGCCATTCTTTCGACCAGCTCCGGGGCCACTTCGGCCACTTTCTGCATGTAACGGCTGTAGCGGGCGTGCAATACGCGGCCGGGGACCTGATCACCAACCTGGTAGCCATCCTGCTTCATTTCGGGCCGCAATCGCAGCATCTGCGCGGTGACCTCGAAAGTGTCATTCATGATGGGTGCCGGGCCCTTTTCTTCGGCCAGCTCCAGCCCGACTTCCCAGCCGGCAACCGCCATCTCGCGCGCTACTTTTTCGGTGAAGTTCAATGACTCGGGGTGGCCGTACTGCATGCGCAGCATGGTCAGCGCCGAACCCAGACCGAGAAAGCCCATGCCATGACGGCGCTTGTACTCGATTTCGCGCCGCTGCTGCTCCAGCGGCAGGCCGTTGATTTCAACCACGTTGTCGAGCATGCGGGTGAATATGCGCACCGTGCGCCGGTATTCGTCCCAATTGAAAGTCGCCTCGTCGGTAAACGGATTGTCGACAAAACGGGTCAGATTGACCGAGCCCAGCAGGCAGGCACCGTAAGCCGGGAGTGGCTGCTCGCCGCAGTTGTGCGCATGAATCCCGTTGGCATCGAAGGTATTGATGCCAGGAATCTGAACATCGTAGACATCTTCAATACCATCCTCTTCAACAGCGACTACGCGAGCAACGAAGCGTTCCCGATTGAGCTGACGCTGATAACCGCCGAGCAACTTGTCAAGGAGTGATTGCTTGTTGCTGTCACCAAAGCCAATCTGCTCGTTGAAGCGAGCCAGGTTCTCGCCGGAGACTATCAGTTCATGCTGCGCTTTGGTCGCATAGCTGGCAGTGCCTCCGCGTCCGTCGGGTAACAGGCTCGACCCCGCCGGCCGACGATCACGATAAATCTTCGAAGCGATTCCCAGTCTGAGCAACATGCGCTGCACCGCCTCAAGCGTCGGCAGGTCTGACTGCGCCAGGCGCACGCTAACGCCTTTGACTGTCGTGCCCTGGACCGAGCCATCGGCATCGAACAGGCCACGCAGGAAACCCTGGTAGGCCAAAGAAGACGCCTTTTCAATCGCCGGCGTGATCCTCTTGTCACCGGGCTGCATGCCAACCTCAAGCGCCAGCTTTTTCAGAGCAGCAGTTGCCAGCCGGTACTCTCCTCGGCCTGGTACGGCCACCCAGCCGTTGAAGTCGCTACGATGAGTCAGACTGCGCGCTGCAGCTTCCGCCCGGGCCATGATTGATCGAGTGCCTGCGTCAAGGGTTTCTTCGGAGCCATTAGCGACGGCTTGCCCGGCCCAGACCGAAAGTATCGCCTTGTCCTTCTTGAGCGTACCGTCGCCGAGCAACAGGCCCAGCAGGTAGCCTTCCTGTTCGCTCATTACACCTGCCCAGCCCGGCTGTTCACGATGATCGTTGAGCAACACGCGATCGCCCGTCTTGAGGTCTCCGGCTGCACACCACTCGGTTTCCGTGCGATGGCGAGTAAAAGTGGACACCCGCCGGACCCGGTGGTCTCGCGTCAATCGCAGCGCATAGCCTTCGGCCGTCATCAGACGCACAACCGATTTGGTGGCCGTACGGAAAAACCCGTCCTGTCCGCTGGCATGGCTGCATCCGTCGACTGAGGCTTCGAAAGCCTGCCCGATCAGATCAGCGACCTGTCGCGCACCCTGCGTGGTCTGCACCCAAGTGTCTGCGGTTACACAGGGGTTCGTAGCCCTTATAGTTTCACACCACCAGTTATTGTTCTGTTCATTGATCCGGTCGACCAGGACAAAGCCGGGTTCGGCGTAGTCGTAGGTCGAGGTCATGATCATGTTCCACAGGCGCTTTGCCGGTACCTTGCTGTAGATTTTGCAGGCCACCAGACCGTCGGCGTTGACCACGTATCCGTTGGTGGTCGGCCAGTCTCGCCAGATGACGGTTTCAGGATCGGTCAAGTCGATCTCTCCTGATTCGCTGTCGAGTACCGGGAAGACCAGCGGCCAGTCCGAGTTGTCCTTGACTGCCTGGATGAAGTCGTCGGTGATCAGCAATGAGCAGTTGAACTGGCGCAGTACGCCGTCGGAGCGCTTGGCCCGGATAAAATCGGCCACGTCCGGATGGGAAATATCGAAAGTCGCCATCTGGGCACCGCGCCGCCCACCTGCCGACGAGACGGTAAAACACATCTTGTCGTAAATATCCATGAATGACAGCGGGCCCGAGGTATGGGCACCGGCCCCGGACACGTAAGCCCCCTTTGGACGCAGGGTCGAAAACTCGTAGCCGATGCCGCAGCCGGCCTTGAGCGTCAGCCCGGCTTCATGCACCTTGCCCAGGATATCGTTCATCGAGTCGCCGATCGTGCCGGAGACAGTACAGTTGATGGTTGAGGTGGCGGGCTTGTAGGCCAATGCTCCGGCGTTGGAGGTAATTCGTCCGGCCGGAATCGCGCCGCGTCTCAGCGCCCATAAAAATTCGCGATACCAGAGTTCGCGCTTTTCGGGCGTGGCTTCCACTTCCGCCAGGGCCCGGGCAACCCGCTGGTAGGTATGGTCGATTTCTGCATCGATGATTTCCCCCGTTTTCGACTTCAGGCGGTACTTCTTGTCCCAGATGTCCAGCGACGCTTCCTGAAAGGCAATGTCAGGGAGTGCCGCTGTCAGGGCTTCTGCCGAAACGCTCATGCTGCAACCTCTTGATAGTCCAGATGTGTTTAGAGTTATACACAGGTTTTCAGCGGACTTTTCCACAACCCGTTGTGTCGTTTTCCCCACACGGGCACAATATCTTGTGCCACCGGTGGTACCTTAATCGCTCTACTGATGGGAATCAAGTGCAACGTGATTGAATTCACATGACAACCGAAACCAGGTCATTCGGGCACTGTTTGAACGTAGTGCTCTACCAGCCGGAAATTCCCCCAAATACGGGTAACGTGATGCGATTGTGTGCCAATGCGCCCGCTCGTCTGCATCTGGTTGAGCCACTGGGGTTTGTAATGGACGACCGGCGCTTGCGCCGGGCTGGACTGGATTATCGTGACCGTGTTCAGCTTCACATCCATTCGCATCTCTCAGCGTTGGAGAGCGCTTGTCCACGGTCGCGCTGGTTGATGTTTACCACCCGCGCCAGGCGCTGCTATGCGAACTGGTCCTATGGTCCGGGAGATGTGTTGATGTTCGGGCCTGAAACTCGCGGTTTGCCGGATGAAGTGATTGAATCGGTGCCTGAGGATCAGCGTCTGGTCATTCCCCAACTGCCTGGATCACGCAGCTTGAACCTGTCCAATGCGGTCGCAATTGCGCTGTATGAAGCCTGGCGGCAAACGGGTTTTGACGGCGCTACTCCGTCTCGCGCTTGAGATCGCGTTCCATCAGGACCTTGACACCGGTGCGCGCATTCCAGCCCTTGAACAGGATGCCGTGGACCTGCTCGGTGATCGGCATTTCCACCCCTGCACGTTCGGCCATACGCATGGTTTCGGCCGAGGTCTTGATGCCTTCCACGACCTGGCCAATCTCGGCGACTGCTTCGTCGACGCTTTGACCTCGACCCAGTGCCAGGCCCAGTCGACGGTTACGCGACAGGTCGCCGGTGCAGGTCAGGACCAGATCGCCGATGCCGGCCAGGCCCATCAGGGTGCGGGGATCGGCCTGCATAGCCTTGCCCAGGCGCATGATCTCGGCCAGTCCACGGGTAATCAGGGCGGCCCGGGTGTTGGCACCCAGTTGCAGGCCATCGGCCATGCCACAGGCTACGGCCAGGACATTCTTGACCGCTCCACCCAGTTCGGCACCGGTCAGGTCAGAGGTGTAATAGGCCCGAAAACCCGAGCCGTGCAGCAGGCCTGCCCAGGTCTCTCCAAACTCCGGATCATTGGCGGCGACGGTCACTGCTGTCGGCAGGCCAGCCGCAACTTCCTTGGCAAACGAGGGACCCGTGATCAGGGCCAGCGGCATGCTTTTACCCAGAATGTCCTCGGCCACCTCATGCAATAACCGGCCGCTGCCGGGCTCAAAGCCCTTGCTTGCCCAGGCCAGGCCGATCGTTGGCTTCAACAGTGGCTGAAGCAACTTGAGGGTTTCCGGGAAAGCATGGCTGGGGGTAACAACCAAAACCCGGTCCGAGCCGCTCAGACACTGCGGCATGTCGGCGTGGATGCTGATGTTCTCGGGCAGCGTGAACTCGGGCAGGTAGCGCTGGTTGACACGCCTTGCCTGCATCTGACTGGCCTGTTCGGGATCGCGCGCCCAGAGCCGGACCTGGTGACCGATGCGGGCCAGTTGAATGGCCAGCGCCGTGCCCCAGGAACCGGCTCCCAGCAGCGCGATCCGAGCACCCATGTCAGGAAGCGTCGTCCTTGTCGGCAGCACCATTGGCCTGGGCTTGTGCATCCGCCATGCGCTGACGGAAGATGGCCTCGAAATTGATTGGCTGTATCGGTGGCATGAAGAAACCGCCGGCGGCAATCAGACTGGTGATCTGGGAGCGATTGTAGGGAAACAGGACGTTCGGGCACAAAACATTGATTACGTACGGCAACTGTTCATCGCTGAAACCGGCAAACTGGAAAATGCCCCCGTACTGGACTTCGCACAAAAACGCAGTTTTGTCGCCCTGTTTGGCGGTTACCGTGACCGTCAGGATGACTTCCCAACGGTTGTCGCCAAGCTGGTTGGTGCGCTGCGACAGGTTGAGGTTCATGTCTGGCTGGCCCTCGGAATTGTCCAGTTCCTGCGGCGAAGTGGCCTCGTAGGATGCGTCTTTGAGAAAAACGTGCTGGACTACCATTTGGGCTTCGCGGGTCTGGTTGCTTTCACCGGCTACGGCGTCTTGATGCTCTTCTGCCATGATCGTTTATTCCTTGAAATGAAATGACTTGAATGTTGAAACGGGTTGAATAGCTCGAATTGTACCGGCTCATTCGGCCAGTGCTTTTTTCTTCTTCTTTTTATCGGTCGGAGCCTTGCTGGCTCCTTTTTGGCGACTGACCGGCTGCTGGTCGCTGACCCACTGGGCCAGGCCACCGGCCAGCACATGAACGTCAGTAAACCCCAGGCCGACCAGTCGATTGGCCAGCTGTGGCGAGGCCTGACCGTTCTTGCAGTACAGCAGGACCGGCTTCTCGCGCCATTTGAGCAGTTGCTGATTGCCCGCCTCGATCCGGGTCGGTGGCATGTGGATGGCTCCGATAATATGACCTTTGGAAAAGTCAGTGCTGTTGGAGGCATCAATGACAACCGTCTCATCACGGTTGATCAATCGCACCGCCTCCAGCGTATCGACTTCACGCCATTTGCGCATCAGGCGACCGACCTCGTAGACCAGCCAGGCAATCAGGACGATGCCAAAGGCACCGCTCAGTACCGGATGGTTGGCAATAAATTCAAAGACTTGCTGCATGAGTTCAGACGATTTGGCCAAAGCCGCCCATTATCCGCGATTTTGCGCCAGCTTGCCAGCCTATCAGGCCATTCCACCCGGTTCAATATGGGATAATTCGGCCAAGACCTTGCCAACGGAACCTCAACGGTATGCCCGATCATGCGCCCTTGACCTTGCTGATTCTCGATGGCTGGGGCCACCGCGAAGCCGCCAGCGATAACGCCATTGCCTGCGCCCGAACGCCAAACTGGGACCAGTTGTGGGAGCACGCCAGTCATACCTTGCTCAATACTTCGGGAACGGCAGTCGGTTTGCCCGATGGCCAGATGGGCAACTCGGAGGTTGGCCACATGAATATCGGTGCCGGCCGCATTGTCTACCAGGAGCTGACCCGGATCGACCAGGCGGTTGCCGATGGCCAGTTACCAACCAATCCGGCCCTGGAACAGGCGCTGGAAACTGCAGTCGCCCGGGGCAGCTGTGTTCATGTCCTCGGCCTGCTTTCCGACGGTGGTGTTCACAGTCACGAAGATCATTTTCTGGCGGTTCTGGACATGGCCCTGCACACCTCGGTGCCCGCCATTGCCGTGCATGCCTTTCTCGACGGTCGGGACACTCCGCCGCGCAGTGCCGGGCCGTCCATTGCACGTCTGGAGGCACTGCTGGCCAATGATGAGCGTGCCGTGGTAGCCAGTGTTTGTGGCCGTTACTACGCCATGGATCGGGATCAGCGCTGGGAGCGAACCGAGCGCGCCTGGCAGGCGCTGGTCGAGGCCAATGCGACTTACCAGGCCGCGACGGCTTCAGCAGCATTGGCGCAGGCTTACGAGCGCGATGAGACTGACGAATTCGTCGAGCCAACCCTCGTCGCTGGCGGACGTCGGATTGCCGATGATGACGTGGTGATTTTCATCAACTTTCGTGCCGATCGGGCGCGCCAGTTGACGCGCGCCCTTTGCGATCCCGATTTTGATGGATTTGAACGTCGGCAGCCAAAGCTGGCAACCATGGTGACCATGACGCGCTACCAGGCCGACATGCCCTGCCAGGTGGCCTTCGAGCCTAACCGCATGACCGAGCTTTTTGGAGAGGTCGTCGCGCGCGCCGGGCTGCGCCAGTTGCGCATTGCCGAAACCGAAAAATATGCCCATGTCACCTATTTTTTCAACGGCGGTGAAGAGACGGAGTTCCCCGGCGAAGAGCGGATCCTGGTGCCCTCGCCCAAAGTGGCAACCTATGACTTGCAGCCACAAATGAGCGCACCTGAACTGGCGCGGCGGCTTGCTCAGGCCATACGCGATCACCAGTTCGAGGTCATTGTGGCCAATGTGGCCAATCCTGATATGGTTGGCCACTCCGGAAACTTCGAGGCCGCGATCAAGGCAGTCGAAGCTGTGGACGTGCTGCTGGGCGAGGTCATTGCCGCCACCCGGGCAGCGGGTGGTGAACTTCTGGTTACTGCTGATCATGGCAATATCGAACAGATGAGTGATCCCGAGTCGGGACAGGTCCATACCGCCCACACGACCAATCCGGTGCCGCTGGTTTTCCTCGGTCAGCGCGACTGCCGCATGCTCAAGGAAGGATCACTGCGTGATATTGCACCAACCATGCTGAAGTTATTGGGGCTGGACATCCCGGCGGTTATGACGGGTCAGTCGTTGATTGACTGCAGTGAGTGAAGGCAAGACAGCTCTGATCGCCCTGCTCTGGCTGGTGCTCTCGCCGATAGCTGCGGCCCAGGACAACGAGGCCGACAAGGCTCGTCTGGCCGAGCGCCTGGATGCCGTGCGCGCCGAGATCGAGACCATCCGCCAGCGCCTGGATCAGGCGCTGGGCGAACGCGACCTGGCACTGGATGCGCTGGCCGAGTCCGAGCGCGCAGTATCCGATGCCGAACGTGCTCGACGTCAGACGCTGGACGATCTTGAACGCACCAGCCAGGATATCGAGCGCCTGGATAATGAGATTGCCGAGTTGGAGTTGTCGATTGGTGCCAGTGCACTGGCACTGGCCAATCAGCTTGCCCTGGCCTACCGGCAAGGCGGGCAATCCCGATTGAAGCTGTTGCTCAATCAGGACGACCCTCGACAGATCAATCGACACCTGGCCTATCATGGTTACCTGTCACGCCAGCGTCTGAATCTGATCGATACCCTGCGATCGACGGCCCTGGCCCTGGCCGAGTCCCGGTCCGAACTTGAACAGCGACAGATTGAGCTTGGCGTACTGGACCAAAGTCAGCAAGCAAATCTGGCACGCCTGGAGAGTGCGCGGGAACAGCGCGAGGCGGCGCTGGTCGAGGTTGAGAAACGGGTCCAGACTCGGCAGCAGCAGCTGGCCGAGCTTGAACAGGATGAACGCGAATTGGCCGCCCTGCTGGATCAGCTGGCAGCCAGTCTGGCCGATATTCCGCCCGAGGCTGATGTGCCTTCAATGGCCGATTTGCGCGGCCGCCTGCCGCATCCGCTGGCGGGGGGAAAACCGCTGCATCGCTTTGGCGAACGGCGTGCCGGCGAGCTGGTCTGGAACGGCTGGCTTGTGCCGGCACCGGTTGGCACTGATGTCAAGGCAGTGGGTTATGGCCGGGTGGCATTCGCTGACTGGCTGCGCGGTTACGGCCTGATTCTTATCATCGATCATGGTGACGGCTTTATGAGCCTGTATGCCCACAACGAAGCCTTGCTGCGTGACGTCGGCGACTGGGTCAGTCCAGGTGATGTGGTTGCCAGTGCCGGCAATTCCGGTGGCGTGGCCGAAAGCGGCCTGTATTTCGAGCTCCGACGCAATGGCGAGCCGATCAATCCGGGCGCCTGGTTGAGTGAATAGTTGAATGAGAGGCAGGCGTAAAGGAGTGGATGCAATGCAAGGCTATCGATTCATGCACCGGGTGCTGGGCTTTATCATCGTGTGCTTGTGGCAACCCGGATTGGCCAACGATTCGGCTTTGGAGTCGGTCTCGCTGAAAGACTTGCGCGCCTTTGCCGAGGCCTGGGAGCATATCAAGTCCAGTTATGTCGAGCCGGTCGATGACCGGCGGTTGCTGGAAGCGGCCATTCGCGGCATGGTTGGCGAGCTGGATACCAATTCTGCCTGGCTAAGCAAGTCCGATTTCGGGCTTCTGGAAGAGCAGGCAACCGGACGATACGGTGGCCTGGGAATCCGTGTTGCCGTTTTGCAGGATTACCTGGAAGTGATTGATGCGCCAGCCACCTCACCGGCAGGTCGCGGAGGCCTTCGTCCCGGCGACCGGATTATCGGCGTTGACCAGATTCGGCTGTCCCAGGTCAATATCGACCAGGCGGCAGAGTGGTTGCGTGGCCCGCCCGGAACAATGGTTGATTTGACGGTGGAGCGTGAAGGTCTGGCCGAGCCGCTGCACCTGGCTCTGATTCGGGACCTGATTCGTCACAACAGCGTCAGCAGCGATTGGGCGATGGGCGGTATTGCACTTATCCGTATCGATCATTTTCAACAGACCACGGCGACCGAACTGGATGATCAATTGGCCGAGCTCACCCAGGCGGGATCGCCACCGCAAGGTCTGATTCTGGATCTCAGAAACAACCCGGGCGGCATGCTGCAGGCGGCCGTGGCAGTCAGCGATCGATTTCTGTCAAATCAGCTGGTCGTTACGGCCAAAGGTCGAGGTGCTGCCCAAAGCCAGCGTTTTATGACCCAGGAAGGAGAAGTATTGGCCAACACCATCATGCTGGTTCTGGTTAATCGGCAGTCGGCATCGGCAGCTGAGATTGTCGCCGGCGCACTGCAAGACCATGGTCGGGCGCGGGTTATGGGTGAGCAAACCTACGGCAAGGGTTCTATTCAAAGTATCTGGCCGCTGGCGAACGGGTCCGGTATTCGATTGACGACGGCCCGGTTTTACACCCCGCTGGGCCACAGTATCCAGGACGCGGGAATCATGCCCGACATCGTGGTTGCCGCCAATACTGCGATGGACGATGCGATCATGCAGCACGCACTTCGCCTTCTCCTTGATGAGCTCGGCCATTCGGACGGTATCGATTAAGACATGGCACCAAGGGCCCTAAGATGGTTAATCATGCTGCCAGCCTTTGCCGGGCTATGCCTGGGCAGCGAATCCTTACCGGCTGCCCAGGACCGGCCCCGGATTGCGATTGTCATGGACGATATGGGTTATCAGCTTGAGCTTGATCAGGCAGTGCTGGAGCTGGATCATCGAATTGCCATCGCGATTATTCCGCAGGCCCCCGATGCGAGCGGACTGGCCAGACAGGCGACTGAACAGCAGCGTGAAATTCTGATTCATCTTCCCCTGGCCGGATTGGGGTATGACAACTGTCAGCCGGTACTGACCTGCATCGGCCTGGACTGGCCGGATGCGCGGATTCGTCAGCATTTGCGCGATACCCTGGTCCAGGTGCCGGGTGCGACGGGCATCAACAATCATCAGGGTAGCCGTTTTACTGCAGATCGTGCGGCGGTAAACCGGCTGGTGCAGGCCATCGTTGATCTGTCCCGCGATCTCGAGGTGCCGATGTTCGTGCTCGACAGCCGCACCGTGGCAAGCAGTCAGCTGGAGTCGCTGGCGCGCCAGGCCGGCCTGCCATCAGCGCGCCGACGTGTATTTCTGGATCATGATAATGATCCGGAAGCGATTGCCCGGGCCTGGGAAAACCTGGTTGAACTGGCCCGTCGCCACGGCGGTGCGATAGCGATCGGCCATCCCCGGCCCAATACGCTGGCCTTTCTGCGCGACCAACTGAATCGGCTCGAGGAACAGGGCCTGGAGTTGGTGGCAGTATCGGAACTGGCTACCCTGCCCCTTCAACCTGTCCTGTCTCGACTAACCGCGCCCTGATTTACGGGTAGGTGTAGCCGGCCTGCAGTCCAAGCGGAATGCCGATGGCCCAGTAAATCAGCAAGAACACGGTCCAGGTAATAGCCAGGGTCACGGCATACGGCAGCATCATCGATATCAACGTACCAATCCCGGCATCCTTGAAGTAGCGCTTGCAAAACACCACGATCAGCGGAAAGTACGGTAACAGCGGGGTGACGATATTGGACGAAGAATCACCCACCCGGTAAGCGGCCTGGGCCAGTTCCGGAGAAATGCCGAGTTGCATCAGCATCGGCACAAAAATCGGTGCGATGATCAACCACTTGGCCGAGGCCGAGCCGACAAACAGGTTGACGAACATGGTCAGCCCGATAATGCCGACGATGGTCATCTGGGCCGGCATATTGATCGACTGCAACCAGGCCGCACCATTGACCGCAATCAGTATACCGATATTCGAACTGGTAAAGGCGGCAATGAACTGCGCGGCGAAGAAGGCCATGACAATGTAATAACCCATGGACTCCATCGCCTTGGTCATGCCGGTGATAATGTCCTTGTGACCATCAATCGTCTTTGCGACGTAGCCGTAAACCACGCCGGGAATCAGAAACAGGATAAAGATCAGCGGGACGATTGAGCGCATCACCGGCGCGCCGAATGAGGTGATGCTTTCGAACAGGCTCAATTCCGGATTGGGATCGCGCAACGGCGAGCCGGGGATGACAATGGCCAGTGTCAGCAATCCCAGCGAGATCAGGATGCTGATCGTGGCCCAGAACAGACCCTGCGACTCAGCCGGCGAAAGCGCTTCAAGCTTGGGCATGTCGGACATGTCCCCATCGACCGGTGTGTCCTTGATCAGCCTGGGCTCGATGACCTTGTCGGTCAACCACCAGCCCACGGCAATGATCAACAGGCTGGAGGCACTCATGAAGAACCAGTTGGCCAGCGGGTTGACATAGAGATTGGGGTCGAGCACCTGCCCCGCCGCCTCGGTAATGCCGGCCAGCATGGGATCGATGGCCGAGGGAATGAAATTGGCCGAGAAGCCGCCGGAAACACCGGCGAACGCAGCGGCAATACCGGCCAGCGGATGGCGCCCGGCCGCGTAGAAAATGACTGCACCCAATGGAATGACCACGACATAGCCTGCATCGGCCGCCGTATGGCTGATAATGGCCACCAGGATCACCATCGGGGTCAAAAGACTGACCGAGGTCCAGCCCAGAAGCTTGCGCAGTCCGGCATTGACAAAACCGGTGTGCTCGGCTACGCCAACGCCGAGCAAGGCCACCAGCACGATACCCAGCGGAGCAAAATTAACGAACACCGACACCATGTTGACCATGAAGCTGGCCATCTGATCGCCGGATAACTGGTTGACGACCGAAATGGTTTCGCCGGTAGTGGGATGCACAGAGCTGAAAGTGAACTGAGCTAGAAATGCCGAGGCGATCCAGACGGCGATCATCAGCAAAAAGAACAGGACGGCCGGGTCGGGCAGCTTGTTGCCGACGACTTCTATGGTGTTGAGTGCACGCTCCAGCAGGGTGCGTTCGCCTGGCAGCACCTTGTGAAGGTCCGGATTGGGCGCACTGGCACCAGAACTTTGCCCTTGGTTGTTCTCAGTCATCTGCAAAATCCCCGATCGTTGTTTTATGACGATAAATATTGATTAAATAAAGACTGATCCAATGAGTTATTCGTGCCCCCAGGGTGCAGGCGGTGGTTCAACCGGGCTGGTAAGGTCGAATTCGGCACGAAACAAACGTCCCGAGCGGACCAGCTCATAGGCGAATTTTTCGTCGGGATGGACTTCCATGCTCCAGAAATTGCCGACCGACACGTTCAGCCCGCTGGCCAGAAACAAGGCCATGGAATAGTCATCGGCAGGAAAGGTCTGGCGCCAGCTTCGACCGGGGTCGGTGGTGTGGCCGCCGTACCAGGTCACGGCGTCTTCGCTGCCGTCTTCATGGCGGTGGTCGTGCTTGAGCCGCAGGCCTTGATGGCTTCGGGTCAGAACCCAGGTCCGGGAACGGTCTTCGCCGACATGCAAGGGAATACGGATTTCGTCATCACTGCATTCCCGAACGTGCATGACGACGCTGCGATCCAGCCAGCCATCGTCGGAAGGTCGACTGAAACCGGTCATCTGGCCGGCAAAAGCCTGGCCGCAATGCGCGCTCAGATTTTTCCAGAATTCATCCTGAGAATTGACGGTTTCGGAGCTGGTAAAAGCACTGGTTGCAAGCAGTAAAGATACGGCAAAAATGACGGCACGGTGCATGGCTGAATCCCTTTGAGCAATAGCGCGCAACCTTAGCACAGTCGGTACCTGTGAGCCAGACCCTGGGCTTCAGCGCTTGCGGCGCGGGCTGTCCAGCGGCAATTGCGTGACTTTTTCGCCGCTGTGAGTGTCGCGAATCACGCAGGCACCACGCTTTTTGACTTTTTCGACTCTAACCACCGAATGCGCCGGAATATGCATGGTTTCGACGTCGGCAAACTCTTCGCGCATGCGCTCCTCGGTCGGATCGATCACCAGTGTTTCGTCGCCTTCGAAAACCAGCTCGGCTACCTCAATAAAGCCATAAGACAGGTCGCTGCTCCGGACCTTGTTGCAGAACAGTTCGTAGACCTTGCCGTGATTGAGAAACGTAATCTTGAACATATCAATCTTCCCTTAAGCCAAGGTTGACCTTGCTTGAAAACAAACGAAGCGGCAAGGCTGCCGTCAGGCCGAGCAGAAAACCGGCAACATGCGACCACCAGGCGACCTGTCCGGAAATGGGGCCAAACACGGTAAACAGCAATTGCAGCGCAAACCAGGAGCCAATGACCAGCAGCGCCGGAACTCGGGCAAATTGCAGGTAAAGTCCCAGTGGTACCCACAGCCCCATTCGACGAGAGGGAAACAGTCCCAGATAGACGCCGATAATGGCCGACACACCGCCGCTGGCACCGATCACGGGCAGACTGGTATTGGCCATTTGCCAGGCCACGATCAGATTGGCCAACCCTCCCAATACGATAAACAGCAGTGCGAATCGCGCATGTCCCACCGCCCGCTCTACTGTCAGACCAAATACCCAGAGATAGGCCAGGTTGCCCATCAGGTGCAGCCAGTCGCCATGGAGAAACAGGGCACTGATCAATCGGCTCAGCTCAACGGTGAACCATTGTGCCACCGGTTGCTGGAGCACCTGCATGACGGTCCCGGGTACGAAACCCAGGCTGGACAGCCAGATGGACTGATCAATGGCGGAGAAGGTGAAGCCGGCAAACAGTGCCAGACAGATGAATCCGATCGTGATCAGAATCCAGGGCCAGACCAGCTCGCCGCTACGCCGGTGCCGGCTGTGCTGAATCACGGTTCCAGCAGAAAGCGATAGTCCCGGTAATCGACTACCGCGCCCTCGCGCCGGATATCAACCAGTCTGGCACCATCGACGAGTTCGTCGCCGCTGACGAATCGCTCGCCGTTGATCAGGACAAAGCGATCTTCCAGCTTTTCGGCATACACGTGAATAGTCAGGCTGAGTGCCGGCATGTTGCGGCGAATTGACAAAGGCAGTTCCCAGCTCCGAACGTATTCACTGGCTTGCGGTGTCCAGACGGTTTCAGCCGGATTGACCGGACCTTCCTCGCCTGGCGAGCGGTCAACTGCCCCAGACTGAACGATCTCCTGGTCTGATCCTTGATCGCCAGGGTTGCCGGTCTTGCCTTCCTCTCGGCGTTGTTGAGCTTGCAGCAACTGGCGTTGTATACGCTCGGCTTCAACCGGATCCGGTGCCTGCACGTGAGGTCGTTCGGGCGCTTGGGCAACCACTGAGGACGAGCGCGGATAGGTCGGGGCGCGACGATCAATGGGGGTCGATGATGTTTCCTTTGCCTGAGTTTCGGTAGCGCTGCCATCGTGCTGGCGTGAGGCAATGAGTCGCTCGATTTCGGCACGCGCCCGGGCCGGATCGGTGACGACGCGTTCACGCACCATGTCGCGCCGTTGCTGATCATCAGTTTCAGCTACAGCCATGCCCTGATTGCCTGAGTCTGCCGGTGCGGATGCAATCGTGTCTTCGGTCAATACAGACTCGGGCGGTTCATTCAGTCCGGTGGGCGACGGGTCCTGACCCAGCCACGACTGCCAGTGGGTTTCGAGTCGTTCACGCTGGTGGAAAGCGATAAATCCGGCGACGGCAATCAATGTGATCGCCAAGCCGGAAACCAGCCAGCCCGGCTTGCGACGGTTGCGCGGCGGCTCGGAACTGTGACTGGTTTGCAGGCCAGGTGCCGTTCCCATGCGACGACGATGGTCGGATTTGCGCAGGGCATCAAGAATAAAGGACACGCGTCAAACTCCATCAATTCGGGTGGCAAGCGAGGGGCCATCGCGCTGGGGAACCCTCAAAAACAAACGTGTAGCGGGACCAATCATGCCATCTTCGGTCAGCCCGTGGTAGCGCTGAAAGCGAATGACCCAACGAGCAAAGTCCTCATCATAGCGATCATCCAGGGAACCCGTCCAGACTGGATCCTGAATTTCAGCGGCCAGCCGCTTCATCTCGGCGACAACCGGGCCCTGATCGCCTTGACGCAAGACCTCACCCTGATCGGGCCAGACGACATAGAAATCTCC
>CAZFYM010000009.1:0-11214 GCA_964523755.1 uncultured Wenzhouxiangella sp.
GTGCCCTGTTACTGCTGAACCCGGTAAACTCGGGCTAGAGCGAGCTTGCGTAGTTCGGCTTCGGCGCGCTGGCGGGCATTCTTGTTTTCAGCCTCGTTGATGGCCCGCCCAATGGCATTGGCCAGACGGTTCAGATTGTCCTTGAGAATAAAATCAGTCAGGCCGGTTTGCAGCAGCCGAACGGCCAGGGCTTCGTCAACCGTGCCAGAAACCAGAATGATCGGCAAAGTCGGTTGTATGGTCTTGATCATTCCGAGCGCCTCGCCAAAATTCAGACCCGGAATCTCGTAGTCGTAAAGAATTACTTGCCAATCACCAGACAACTGCTGCGAGAGTGCCTCGAGGGTATCGACACGTTGCATGTGGGCCTTGAAATCATCCTTGTGCAACCGGCGCTGAATCAGCAGAAAATCGGCCGGGTTGTCTTCGATAACCAGAATGTTTGGACGATTGGGCATTATAGGCGTACGGTGTCGCCAGGCGGATCGTTGGTGACCACCCAGTACACACCCAGGCGGGAAATGGTCTGGGCGAATTCGCCAAAGTCCACCGGTTTGCGGACATAACTGTTGGCACCTTGCTCATAAGAGCGTAAGCGATCAACGGCTTCGTCCGAGGAAGTGAGCATCACGACCGGAAGCAGTCGAGTACGCTGGTCGGCCCGCATGCGCTCGAGAACCTCGAGCCCGGAGAGTCGCGGCAAGCCAATGTCGAGCAGTACGACAACGGGCAAGTCATCGTCCTGACGGTCGGCAAAGGCACGTTGGCGAAACAGGTAGTCAAGTGCCTGCTGCCCATCACGGACCACGTCAATTCGATTGACCAGGTTGGCCTTGCGCAATGCACGCAGTGTTAGTAATTCATCTTGAGGATTATCCTCTACCAACAGAATGATTCGATTGGACAAGGTCAGCTTTCCCCTTGTGCAGTTTGCGTTTCTCCAAGCGAGAAAACGAATCGCGCTCCCTTCCCCGGAGCGGCCGTAACCTCAATGCTGCCACCGTGCCGGTGAACAATCCGCTGTACCGTGGCCAGGCCGATTCCGGTGCCGGGAAATTCGTCCTGACGATGCAGACGCTGAAAAGGCTTGAACAGTCTCTCGGCATGGTTCATATCGAAGCCGGCCCCGTTGTCTTCCACGGCAATGGCTGGCATATCTGCGAGTGTAACACTTGTTATGCGAATCGTCGCCCGCTGGGTTCTGCTGGTGTACTTCCAGGCATTTTCGACCAGATTGCGCAGCAAAACCTCGACGGTGGGTGGATCGCCGAATACGCTCAGATCCGGTTCAATAAGGCATTCAACCTTGCGTTCTGGATCGGCCATGGACAGGTTATCAAGAATCGCTCCGGCCATCGCCGAGATATCGATATCCTCGCGTTCGAGTTGTCCGCGAGTACTGCGAGAAAGCACCAGGATGCCCTCGATCAGTTCCGACATCTTGTGACTGGCCTCGGTGATCTGATCCAGGTAGCCGAGGGCCTGATCATCCAGTTGATCACCAAAGTCTTCGACCATGGCCTGTGAGAAGCCGCTCATTGCTCGAAGTGGGGCGCGCAGGTCATGGGAGACCGCGTAGGCAAAACTTTCCAGTTCTTCGTTGGCCGCCTTCAACTCTGCGGTGCGATGCGCAACGCGTTGCTCGAGGCTGGCATTGAGCTGCCGAACTTCCTCCTGTGCCCGGCGCGTATCGGTGACGTCCTGAACGATGACCGAAACGCGTCTGGCCTGGCCCTTGCGGTCCGGCAGTGGCCGTCCGGCCGCACGCAACCAGCGATCCGTGCCGTCAGGACGGCGAATGCGGAACTCCATGCTCCAGGTTTCGCTGGCTTCCGTCGCTTGACGAAACACCTGTTCCACGCGTTTGCGATCTTCCGGCACAACCTGCTCAAAGAATATCGCCGGTGTCCATTTTTTCATTCCATCGGGGTAGCCGAACAGTTGATCATGTAATGGCGTACGATGAGTCTGCAGCGTTTCCAGATCAATTTCCGCCGCCCCGATCTGGCTGGTCTCCAGGGCAAAACGCAGACGCTGTTCACTTTCACGGATACGGGCATCTTTTTTGGCACGGGTTTCAATTTCACGCGCTATTGATCGATCAATCTTGCCGATCAGCCGAGACACCAGAACGTACAGTATGACAGCGGTAATCAGAACGAACGCCCAGCCCTTGATCATATTGGCCAGGATCAGCGCTTTCGGATCAGAAACAATGGAGCTGAGTGCCCGGTCGGAGAAGTAGATCCAGAGCAAGGCGATAACGGCGTACGTCAGTACAATCCGCAACGCGGCCCGTCGAGCCGAACGGCCCTGGGTTAACCTGGAAGGTATCCGCGTCATGTCACCGGCAATTTCATCGCTATCGGTTCTCGACAGAACCCCCAGCTTAGGCGCTTTAGTCGAGCTTGTCCACAAGCAATTTGTCACAAAATGGTCGTCGCAGATACTGTGTTTGCTGGCGTACTACCAACCCCGGCAACGCTCCAGGTGCTCAACGGTCCGACCGTCCGACTCGACCAGCCAGCAGTCATCGAACTGCCCCGCTGTAGCGCAGGCATGATTGGGCAGTATTCTCAGGCGCCGACCCACAGGGAAGGTCGCAAGGTCCAGCGCCTTGCCGTCGCGACGGCCGAGAATGCCATGCTCCTGGTTGGTGCCCATGACAATGATCTCCGGCAGTAGCCATGCTCCGTCCTCATCGCAGACCAGCCCGTAGCCCAGATCCACCGCCTGCTCAGCCGTGCCGCGGTCGCGCGAGAGCGACATCCAGCCCGCATCCACGATAACCTGACCCTGCTCGCGGCGATGGCCAATGACCTCGGTCAAAACCGAAATGGCGATATCGTCAAGCTTGCACACACCCAGCCCGGCCATGACCAGATCCATCAATGCGTAAACACCGGCACGCACCTCGGTGATACCGGCCCAATCTTCGGCGAACAGCGCCGTGGGCGTTGAACCAACGCTGACCACCGGCGCTTCGAAACCGGCCCTGCGCAACGCCGCAGTCGCAGCCAGGGCCGCATCGCGCTCCTGCCGGGCCATCTGCACCAGGCAATCCCGATCCCGGCAAGCGTAGGAACCGCCGGCATGCACCATCACGCCGGCCGGCGTGGCGCCGCCCCGGGCAAGGATGCGGGCGGCCTCCACCAGCGCCGGGTCGTCCGGTCGGAAACCCGCACGATGCCCGTCGGCGTCGACTTCGAGCAGTACCTTGAAATTGATGTCAAGCCGGGACGCGGCCTCGGCCACGGAGGTTGCCGAATCGGAGTGGTCGAGAATCAGCACCAGAGGCATGCCGGCAGCCATTCTGGCGGCGACCTGGTCAAGCTTGCCCGGTGCAATGCCAACCGCGTACAGCAAGTCGTCAATGCCGGCGGCATGGAAATAATCCGCCTCGGCCAGCGTCGACACCGTCGCGCCACCGGGATGACCCGCCCTCATGCGCCGGGCAAGCTCGATATTCTTGACCGTCTTCAGATGCGGTCTGAGTGGCACTCCCAGTCGCTCAAGCTGCCGGTTCATCCGGGCAAGATTGCGCGAAAAACGCTCCTCGTCGATCAACAGGGCAGGGGTCGTCAAATCCTTCAACAGGGTCAAGAGGAACTCCGGCTTCGATGGGTGATCAAAACGCATTGTGACCAATTCAGGCCATCAATGCGAACGGACCCACCCTCCTAAACCGCAAATTTCCCACCCCTCAGGCATGACAAACCCCGCCCGAAGCCGGTATAATTCACCGCTTCCCGGCGCCGGTGTAGCTCAGTTGGTAGAGCAACGCATTCGTAATGCGTGGGTCGGCGGTTCGACTCCGTCCACCGGCACCAAAATTTCCCCGTAATATCATCACCTTGCAGCCGATCGGCACCTGTGGACTTCTCGTGCTGTCGGGCGGTAAGTGCCAAGTAAGTGCGGGAAAGGCGGTTTAAGTGCCGCTACGGCTCGGGCCTTTTTTCTTTTCAGACCGGCCTAACCACCACGCTGCAATGCGGTTTATCAAAAATTGAACATTTGACACAATTTTCTTGTCAATAGCGGTATATACTCTTGGTTGTGGGTATCTTTTCACTTGCCTGTGGATAAGTGCTCACACTGGGGAACACAACTGGAGAAAACAATGTTTAGGCGCTCATTGGTGAATAATCAGGGCATTATTTCGGTGCGCTGCTTCGCCTTTCAGACTGGCGATCAGGTAGTCGCAACCTGCCTGGATTTGTGTCTTTCAGCTCAGGGGGATAATCTCGCCGAAGCCAAACAGAAGTTGCACGATCAGGTCGTGGACTACTTGTTGGACGCAGTACATGAGGGTGGCCTTGAGTCTCGACCGTCACCTCTCGGGCACTGGGCTCGCTATTACTTCGGTATCTTGGGATTGAAAGCTCGCAGCCACATTGACGGGCTGGTGGAAACGTTCCGGGAGACCGTGAGGCTTGATGCTTTGACGGCATGAAGCTCGCTCCACCGACCTGCAAACAGGTCAAAAGAGCTCTCACCAAACTGGGCTTTGAACCTAAGCCGACCAATCGGGGCTCTCACGAAAAGTTCCAACACCTCAATTTTCGTGGTAGACGGAGAGTAGTAACCGTTGATTGCCCCAAAGCCCCCTTCACTGATTTTCTAATCGGGTCGATGGCGGCTCAGGCTGGGATGATGAAAAGAGAGTTTTGGAAATTGTGTGTGGGAGCAATCTCCACGAGTAAAGTCAAGAAGTAATAGCACCCGCAACCCCTAGCACCTGCTTTCTCTGATTCTCGGACATTCCGGCTTCGGTAGCGGCTTCCGTGCGAGTGCGCGGGCCTGAATCCGGTCTGCCATGCCCTAGGATCGGCCAGGCGCGATCACGGCGGCATCGGGAAAACTACCCGGCTTGGCCTAGGAAAATCGCTCGGCAGGGTCTAGGAAATTTCCGGCATGGTTTGGCTCTGGATAAAATACTATCCATTTCCCTATTCACTGTGATACTATTTTATCCACTATCACCACGGGGCCATGCCATGTATCAGACTCGATTGCATATCAAGCTCGGAGACCAGCGAACCACCATCAGCGCGGATACTATTTTATGCGCCATGCTGGCCATCAAGCTCGGCACCAGCCCAGACAGTCAGCAGGCCGTGCGTGAATGGCTCCAGGCGCGTTTGCCGGACAAGGTAGGCACTGACAAGGGTATCGGTAAGAAAGCCAGCCAGGCGGCCAGGGTGTTGATGATTGAAGCGATAGCGGATACTAAATTATCCACTGCCTATGATGATTGGCTGGTTGGACAAGGGTAACGTCTGCCGACTTCACTTCTTCCGCATGCGGAAAAGGTTTGTGCTTGCCTTGGGCGGCGGTATAACCGGCAGAAAGGTGGGCGCGGTGGAGATCGTAGATCAAAGGATCAAATTGATACTTTGAACGATACAGCCGCCAAGCTCGCCAGCCAGCATAGCGTTTCAGATATCATCCCAATGGGCGGCTATGGTGCGGTAGTTTCGTGCGGCCCTGCCTGAAACCGGAACATCGGCATCATGATTCCGAAGTTCCAAATCTGACCGCTTGCCCTGCTCAGCCGGACCCAGTAGTTCGCCACGGCGGCGGTCTACGATGCGCATGGCCCTTGCTTCAGAGACGGCGCTCCAGCTCTTGCAGCTTGGCCCGTAGCCGCTCCAGCTCGACCAGCACGGGGTCATGGGAACGGATGATAATCATCGGCTGGCGAAAGTAGTCATCTACCGCTCTGAACATTCGCATGATGGTTTTCATGTCGCTACCTCCTGAGCCTATGCCGCTGTTTCAAACTCCGGCGCGCGGCGCTCCGGATCGGGAGTGATGGCCGAAGCCAGCCGTCCCGCTCGGCCGAGAATCAGGTAAGGCACTCGGTCAGGTCGGGCAGCTCCGGCGCTTCGATGCCAAGCTCTGAGGCAGCCTCTACAGCCGCACGGTGCATCCGTGCCAGGTCATCGGGAATGGCTTCCAGCCGACGCTGAGCCAGTCTGTCAGCTTCCCATTGGCGGTAGCGGCGGGCAGACTCGGCAAGGGCTTCGGCTTCGTCCTGGGCTGCCTTGGCGCGTTGCTGGAAGGTGTCAACCGTGGACTTCAATCTGTCCTGGTCGCGTTGCTCGGTCGCCTTTTGCTGACTGGCTGCATGGTCGGCCAGCTTCCGAAGATAACCCCGGAGATGGAACGCCTCGGCAATCTGGAAGCCCTCGCCAGTTCGATTGGACACCAGGCCGGGAAAGCCTTGTTTTGCCATCCGTTCGTTTGCCGCTATTCCGGGTGTCGGCTTCTTAAAGTAGCGTTCCATCAGGTCGGCCCGTTCTTCGTCGGTCGGTTCCCTCAACTCGCCATCGGGGTTCAGCTTGCGACTGAGTGACCTTAGACGCGCCTCGGCTTCCTCACGGCTCCAGGCGGGTTGCGGTTCAGCACCCCGGCCATTGACCGGGAAGTCTGGGCAGTCTTGAGCGTCCGGCCACACTTGGGCCGGATCTCGGATCATCGTCAGGTCAGGGTTCATGCTGACTCCTTTGGCAGGGCATCGAACCAATCGAACCCATCAGGGCCGGTCAGTTTCGGGCGGTTGCCGTTGGTGACCTTCAGCGGTTGCTCGCTGGGGAGATTGGCGAGCCAATTAAAGACGGTCTCGGGCTTGTCCAGCATGCCGGCTGCCTTGCGGCGAGCCAGTACATCGGCAACAGCCTGCTTGGCGGTCGCGGTGATAAACACTTTCATATCGGTCTGTTCCATGAGATTTCCTCTTTCGGTTTGGGGGGTTGTTTGCCTGTCCTTACCAGGATGCCGGGGGCAGGCTTCTTGCTCTTTCTCGTAATGAGCACACACGCGCCGGCGACTGCATTGGCAAAGTCGTCATGATCGCCGGCCTGGTGATCGACCTTCGTGCCGCGCATGACCAGGGTCAGCAGCTGCTCTTGCAGTACCGGGTGATCCAGTAGTTCGACCTCTCCGGCGTTCAGGCGCGGTTCCAGGTCTTCGTATAGCTGCGACTTGGTGAGCGGGCTTTTTATGTACGTGATGCCTTCATCTTGAAAATCAGACTTGAAGGTTTCGCCCGCGTAGGCATCGCCGGTCACTCTCGCCAGTCGGTAGCGTTCGAGGATCTTCACGAACTTCTTGACCACGTGGCGTGGGTTGAATGGAGCGCTACCGTTCTGCTTTACCACCAGGTCCAGGACGGTGCGGTCCTCTGACTTGTGGGCGATGGCCAGGCAAGCGTCATCACTGGAGCCGCCGGACATATCGACAAAGGCGAAGTAATCGACACCATCACAGGGCGTTAGGCTTTTGCGACCATTAACGATGGCGTCCATGACCGTCTTGGCGTCATAGAACGCGCCATCAGGTGTGCCAGGTAGATTGAGATGCAACCGGCGGTACCTGTGAGTCGGTAGCCGTCGCTTTTGCTGCTCCAGGTAATCAGGGTTGTCCCATGACTGCATGGACGGATTCGCCTTGACCTCGGGTTCAGCATCGGCCAGGTCATCATCGGTTGTGAAGTCGCCGGCGTACCAACTGAAAAGCATTCTCGGATCATCGCCTTTCTTGCCCGACTGGAACATGTCGTAAAGGGGCGCGCCGGGTGAATTGTAGATTGACGCGTAACTGGTGATCCAGGTCAGTGCGTCATGCCTGGTCGGGTCAGGTGCCAGCGCTTCGAGTAGATCCCATGTCCGGTAGCCGTGGATCTCATCAAACCCGACGAAGCCGTAAGTCTTTCCGTGTGCGCCTTTGGCATCACGAGCGGGCAGAATCTTCAGAACGCCACGGCCATCACGTCGCCTGATTTCCTTTGCGGCAACTACTACCTCTCTGTCTAGTAGCGGGTTGGCTTCGATGATTAGCTTTGCCAGTTTCAGGTCATCGCCGGCCTGGTCTTCATCGTTGGCCAGCAGGTAGGCATCACCGGGGGTTGGCCATGCAAGAAACCGATAAAAACATGCCAGCACCATGTCTGAGGTCTTGAAGTTCTTCTTGCCGCGTCCAGACAGCACAAGGTTGTACTGTGGCCTATCATCGGGACCGAAGGTGTATAAGGCATCGGTGAACATCTTCGCCCGGTATGGTTCGATGGTCTTCATCAGCGGGCGACCATCAAGCCACTTAAGGTGGTCGAAAAAGTCTAAGGGGTGCGGGGCCTGATTCATTCCTTGGCCCCTTCGTCGTCTGGCTTTTCGGTCGTCAGCTCCTGGTCGTCATCTTCCGGCCCATCAGCATCACCCAGCAATGGCCTGCCAGTGGGCCTGATTGGTAGACCGATGGTTAGTCCTAGGCTCATGGCTTCGAGCCTCCCAGCAAGGTCAGCAGGTCATCCAAGTGAAGGATTGCCAGCCAGGGCTTGCCGTTGCGTCTGTGGCAGACCAAAGGCGGCTTAGTGCCTGAATCGGCGGCTGCCTGCTCAATGGCTGGATACAGGCTTAGCCGTTCAGTCCGTTTGCACTCGATATGCAAGGGCAACTCGGATACAACATCGGGCGCGGTCGGATCTCCTGAATACTGGCGACCACGGCGGGCAGGAAAACTCCGGTCGGTCAGGTAGTGGCTCAACTCACGTTCACCAGCGGCACCTTTGCGTTTTGCATGGCACTCATTGGGTCGCCTCCGACTTTTCACGGTCTTTGGCTGCCAGGTATTCGGACAGGCTTGGGGTTACATCCCGTTCCCGGCGCTGTAGTCCCAACGTGGTTAGAATCCTGCGCTGTGCGTTTCCGACAGAAACCAGCTCGGCTATATCAATGTCAGTGCCGGACAGCAGATTGCTTTCAGCCAGGGCAGCCAGGACGCTCAAACCAGCGGCCCGACGTACTAGCTCCATTTCAGCGCGGGATAGGTGGCCTTCCCCTCCAAGGTCGCTGGCAATGTCGGAGACGGTGCCGCCGTAGAGCCGGGCCTCTCGGGTTCTGCCGTCAACCATGCCCAAGCCAGGTATATCAACGCTACAGCGCTGGCCTTTCGTGGTGGCTTTGTTGGTCTGGTGTTCTGACACTTGCGCACTTACCTCGTCACTTACTGAAAACATTATACCACGGAAGCCATATAGCCAAAGGGTTTCGCGGAAACGACCGTTGCATTATATATGCAAATATAGTCGGCAGGAAAAAGACGGCGACATCCTGCGGATTTACGCCTATACCAGCCGACACACTGAAGCCTTGACCAATACCGGGCATCTGTTCGCCGTTCTAACCTTCAGCATGCCCTCGGGCAGTACCTCCAATACTTCAGCCCTGCCCAATTGCCGGATCTCCACCAGGCAGCCCGGTTGAATCGTGCTGGCCAGTTGCGCGTAGAGCTGAACCTGTTGTCTACCGTTCATAATGCGAATGATTCCCATTGATTTTTGGACGTTTTGGACGTTTTGGACGGGGTGCACACACGTAGAGAAGTAAGGGTGTGTGGGTGGGGTGTATAACTGTCCAAAAGAATGAATAAAAGACTCTTAAACCCAATGATTTCAGGGCTTGCAGGTTTTGGACGATGACTGTCCAAAAACGTCCAAAGAATGGCGATTGTCTGAATGTTCATTCGCATCCCCTGAATCGGTCGTCTAGCTTCTGGTCAGGGTTTGGGGGTGGGGCTTCGTCGCCCTGATTGAATACCAGGCTGTGCAGATACTTCGGTCTTTCCGGGTCTGGCTTGCACACACCGTTGTCAATCAGATGTTCAATGACCGACTTCTGAAGCTGTACCGATAGCGCCTGATATTTGCGGCTCATCTTCTTGAGTGCTGACCGATAGATGCCGGATTGCCGCGTGAACAGATCCTCGACTTGACGTGCTGCCTCGCCCGTAACATGCAGGCCGTCCAGGCTGCCCTCATGACGTGCCAGGGCGGCGGCTCGATGGTAGAGACCGACACGAATATCAAAGGCCGTCATCAAGTCGTCAGGCTCCATCTGATTGCGATGGTCTGCCAGGGCCATGAGTGCGGCCATCTTGATTGCCTGCTCCGACAATCGACCTCCGAGTAATCCATCCTCTCGCTTGATGGACTCGGCCTGGTCCTCATCCAACTTCATGAACGCGTGCCAGGCCGCTTTACTGAATCGAACCTCTGTACCGGGTGGCCGTGTTTTCAGGTAGTGGACCAAATCGACAACTTCGGGTGATGGTTCGTAGACCAGACCTTCATACCGTTTTGCTGGTAACTCTGTATCGCCGGCGAACATGACCCATCGGTTATAGGCTCCGGTGTCGCCCTGGTCCCTGGTCATCGTCGCCAGTAGCGCCTCTGACGTACTGGTGGCCATGATGCTGATACGGGGATGTTCGACCGGCTCGTATTGGTTGGTTACCGCGTTGCCTGGATGAATCCAGCCGAGTGCGCGGCTATACGATTGCATCATGTACCCGAGCGCCATCTGAATGTGACTGCCTGGACGGTGGCTGTGCTTCAACCATTCGGCAAACTCATCAGATACGAAGATGATGGACGGGTTCTGTTCGAGTAGCTGGTGCGCTCCTTGCGCTGAGGATGGCGCGGCGTGAATGATGGCCGGACTGGTGCCGTCTTCACTTGCGCGGTCAAGGATCTCTATCGGACGCCTCAAGTCTTCTTTACCGAATCCGGTAGGCGCAAGGATCATATAAAACTCATTGAACCCGAGTCCGTCTCGACTCTTGATCGTGACGTTCGTTTGCGCGAATGGCCCCAGGGTCGCGAATGTAGCGATCCCGGCCAGTGCCCGACTCGGATAGGTCATTCGGTTATAAATGAAGTCCTGAACCTGTCCCAGCCTTCCAGGGAGATTCAGCAGGGCCTCGGGGTAGTCCGGCAACGTGAACGGCGCGGGCTTGCCTTTTCCATTGACCAGCTTGTTAGCCTGCTCTTGCAAGGTCATTGCGTCACCTCGCGTCCGGTCAGTTCAGACAGTACCCGGATGATGAATTGATGGCTTTCATGAAGCCGGTCATAGTCATCCCAGCAAAGACTATGGCCACGCGCCATGCAGTCTGAGGCAGCCACCACGATGCTGATCTCTTTGGCCAGGCGATTTGCGGCAGCGGTTTGCAGTTCGTTGGCAGTCATCGGCACACCTCCCGGCGTGGTCGCCAGAGTGTGTCAGCAGGCTTTGACGGCTTGCGGATTACTGGCGGGGCCATGCCGGCAGGGCCAGACCATCCGGCCCAGAATGACCTGGGAGTGGTATACTGGCTGCGCGTGTAGTTTGAAGGTCCGTCCCTGGTGTCCAGCCGGGGCGGGCCGACTCTTCGACC
>CAZFYM010000009.1:11224-60553 GCA_964523755.1 uncultured Wenzhouxiangella sp.
CCATCCATCAGACATCCCCCTTTAGATTGTCCAGCCATTCGCGGGCGGCATCTGCGGGAATCAATCGACGGCGACCGACCTTGACGGTCTTTAATCTGCCCTCGGCAATTTCCTTGTAAACGGTGGAGCGTGAACCGAGCCCGGCATCACGCATGAACTCTGGAATGCTGTATGCAAGCCTTGATTGTGTTTCGGTGTGCATGTACGTGTCCGTGATTGGATTACGTACATCATCAAGTCCGCCAATGTGATAAAAAATCCCTCAGGTACCTAAGGGTTCTTTTTCGGCCTACCTAGTTTGGGTGGCTCTATGTTGCAGGCCTTGAATCTAATCGCGGTACTGAGCCAGTCATGCGCCATAGATCGCTTCATCTGGTAGTTGTACTCTTTATTCAGGTCTTCGAGCGCTAGGTCTACTGTTTCCTTAAATGTTAACTCGGCCAACTCGGCCCGAATAACTGAATCCGCAAAGGTTTCGACGAAATTGGAATTAACTTGGCCTCCCTTACCGCTTTGGCGTTGCTTGACCTTCGTGTCTCGCATTTCAACAAGCTCATCAACCGTTAAACCAGCCTCATCAAGAATGGTGGTGTCGAACTGGCTAAGATGCTCTCGCCACCTCTGCCGCCAATACTCATCCACTTCAGCCAATTCATAGGCCGGCCCTTGCTTTCTCAGCTCTGTGGAAAGCCGGTCGAAAGCCTCCGGGTACTTTCGTCTAGTGATTGCGTCGATTAGTCGTTCGGCGGTCATGCCTCTAACGCCTCAACTGCTGCGCGCTTCCGCACTTCGTCGGTATGCAAATAGCGCTCTGTAGTCGATAGATTCGCATGGCCCATGAGGTCCTTTAGGGTGGTCGGATCTACCTGATTGGTAGCGCCTAGCAGTGTGCCGAAGGTATGCCGGAGTGAGTGCCATGTGACGCGCTGCCCTTTGCCGTTCATGCGCTCGATACCAGCATCGGCAAGCACCTTGTGATACGACTTTTTGAGGCTGCCAATCTTGCCGCCGTCAATCGTGAAAACATAACCGGCTTTTGGCTGGCCTTGCTGCAACCACCAATCCCGAAGGGTTCTGTATGCGGTCTGATTTAATGGGATTTCGCGCGTCTCGAACGTCTTGGCCGTCTCGCCTTCGACGGTCAGGGTCTTTGCCTTCAAGTCGATAGATGGCCATTTCAACGCGAACAGTTCGCCGCGTCTTAAACCGGATTCCAGACTGACAATCACAGCCGGAGTAAGTACGTCCGAAAACGTGGCGATGGTTGGCATGGGCTGCATGCCGCGCTCCGCCCGCCACTCGTTGCCACTTGCCCGCGCTGCCCGCTTCTCGTCGTCTCTGGCGACCAGGGTGGCAACCAGCCGTTGCTTTTCGTCTTTTGTGAGTGCCCGGACCCGTTGCGCCTTCCGGTCAACCTTCATCATCTCGACGCCTTCCAGCGGGTTCGACTTCAATGGCTTGATGAGTTTTACCGCTCTGCCGAGTGCGGCGCGAAGCGTGGCAATGTCCCGGTTAATGGTTTCTGGCTTTACGTCCCGCTTGGCCTTCCACTTTTCCAGCTTGTCCGGAGTAATCTGGTCCAGCCGAAGTTTTAGGAACTCAGTAAAACGGTTCCTGATTCGGTTCACGTTGGCATCGCCCGACCGGAGATTGCTTTTTACCCAAGGTCCATAGGTATCAGCCAGATAATCCTTGAGCGTAGGCAATCCGGCCTTTTGCTCTCTCTCGGATTTGAAGTCTCGACCCGACGCTGCTTGTCCCCGGAGACGTTGGGCCTCTGCTCTGACTTTGGAAATAATCAGGCTGTCAGAATCGTCAATGATTCGCCGGGCGTCGCAAATCCGCTCCCGCTTGCCTCTGCCCAGTTCGGCATAGATACCCAAGTACCCGGACGGCTGGTGTCTGAGGATTAACCCGTTCTTTGCGTCTCGGATTTCCTTGGGCTTGTCCGGCCCGTCTGCCTTGGCCAGCTTGCTGATAAGTGCCTTTGTGACTGTCTGAGGTTCGTACATGGCCGTAAGTGCTCCTGTAAGTGCTGACTAATTGTACACTTACGGACAACCGGGCACAAGCTCATACATATAATCAGGTAGTTATATCTGGAAGCCCTGCAAATAGGGGGGCGTTTTTGGGTTCGTAATGCGTGGGTCGGCGGTTCGACTCCGTCCACCGGCACCATCGTAACGTCCTGATTATTTGATATTTTTTGACCCTATCCCGTGTTCCCGAAGTACGAGGTTCCCTCCCCGTGCCCAGATCGAGCCCATAACGAGCCCAGAACGGGCCATTCTCGGCCAGACGTGACCTACGCATTCGATTCGCACTCTTATTGCGATGGTCGGAATGAAGGACCTGCACCATCGCGGCAATCGACTACCTCAATGCCAACCCGCAGATTGAGCTGGGCGAGCTATGGAAAAACGTTCAAAATCGAATCAGGCTGAATTTAGGCATCGAACCGCCGACGTCAAATTGGGGCGGAACCGCCCCCACATACAAGTGTTGGAAGCTGGAGCAATTGATCATGATCTTGCCCCGAATCTCCGGACACCCGGTTAAGAGAATACACTCTTGATCCGAGGTGAACCAATGAAAACGAAACAGAACGAGAAGAAGACCCGCAATAAGTACAGTCCGGAATTCAAGGAACAGGCCCTCAAGCGTGCCGAGAAGGACGGTGTGGCAGCTACAGCGCGGGATCTGGGATTGGCGGAAAGTCAGATCTACGGCTGGCGGCAACGTTGGCGTCTTGAGGGGCTGACGACCGAGGAACAGAAACTCCAGCATGCCGAGCTGGCCCGCCTGAAGCGGGAGTTGGCTCGGGTGGAAGAGGAGAATCTCTTCCTAAAAAAAGCGACGGCGTACTTCGCCAAGCAGTCCAAGTGAGGTACGCCATGATTCGACGTCACGAGCAAGCTCATGCGGTTGTGCTGATGTGCCGGCTTCTGGAGGTCTCGCGCAGCGGCTATTACGACTGGCGTTGCCGAGCCCCCTCGGCACGGGCAGAAGCGAACCGGTGCCTGACGGCATAGATCCGGCGAGTACACGCCGAACATAGAAGCCGGTTCGGTGCGCCCCGCATCACGGCGCAGTTGCGCACTGAAGGTCAGAGTGTGGGCAAGAAGCGGGTGGCTCGGCTGATGCGGGCCGATGGCCTGCGCGGCAAGGCGGCGCGCAAGTACAAGGCGACGACCAATTCAAACCACAACCTGCCGGTAGCCCCCAACCTGCTGGAGCAGGACTTTACAGCCACATCTCCGAACCAGAAGTGGGTCAGCGACATCACCTATATCGCTACGGACGAAGGTTGGCTCTACCTGGCGGTAGTGCTCGATCTGTATGCCCGTCGGGTGGTGGGTTGGGCCATGTCGGATCGAATGACGGCCAAGCTGGTCTGTGATGCATTGCAAATGGCGCTGTGGCGGCGCAGGCGGCCAAGAGGCGTCATTGTTCACTCCGATCGTGGCAGCCAGTACTGTTCGAGCGACCACCGTCGCCTGCTGCGTGACAACGGTCTGTTGTGCAGCATGAGCAAAAAGGGCAACTGCTACGACAATGCCGCGATGGAGAGTTGGAACCACAGCCTCAAAGTTGAGGCCATTCACGGAGAACGCTTTGTGACCCGGCAAATGGCCATTGACCATGTGTTCGAGTACATCGAAATCTATTACAATCGAAAGCGCCTGCACTCACGCTTGGGGTACTTATCCCCAGAGACATTCGAGTTGCAGCATGTAGCTTAACCAAGTGTCCGAGAAAGTGGGGCAAGATCAGGCTTCGATATTGCCCATGCGCCGGGCAATACCGACGCACTGGTCGTCCATGTGCAGGACCTGCTCGGCAAGGTCAATGGTAGCGACGATGGAATCGACCCGGTGGTTTCGGGTATCGTGTTTCGCAACAACATCATTCATTCCAGCACCAATAATGATCTGCTCAAAGTCAACAACGGGGCCGAAGATATCCTGATTGAGGGCAACCTGTTCTTCAACCAGTCCGGCTCCGATGAACATATCGACATCAACAGCGTGATCGGCGTAACCGTTCAGGATAATATCTTTCTCAATACCGCCGATCGCCCCGACACCAGCTCATTCGTCGTCATCAAGGACAGTAACGGCAACAGCGACACTGTGCTGGGTGTCAATGACATTACGGTTCGAAGAAACGTCTTCCTCAATTGGCACGGCAATGCCGGTCAAAGCTTTGTTCGTGTGGGCGAAGATGGTACCGCCAACTTTGAGGCTTTCGATATTCTGATCGAGAACAACCTGATGCTCGGCAACTCCAGCGTGTTGATGCGCAGTCCGCTGACCATCCAGGGCTCGCGAGATGTGGTGTTTCGCAATAACACCCTGGTCGGTGACATGCCCGCCCGCAGCTTTGCCGCACGCCTGATTGCCGTCTCCGCCAATCCGCAGAACCAGAATATTCAGATCCACAACAATCTCTATTCCGATCCCAACGGCACCATGGGTTCGGAGGCCTTCGCCGGGGTTTTTCTGTTCGACGCGCCGCCAGCCCAAAATGAGTCGGTGACGCTCGATAACAATTTGTACTACAACGGCGGCAATGCCATTCCAATCGATAGCGAACAGTTCCTGAGCTTCAATGACGATGCCAATGTGATCGTCGGCGATCCATTGTTGCCTGTCCAGGCCGGTCTGGTGGTACCGGTGTGGAATGGCAGCACCTTTGCCGATGGCTCACTGACCATTCGCGAAGCCTTTATCCACTTGGTTAATCAGTACGGCAGACCGGCCAAGACCAGCCCGGCCATCGACAGCGCCAACCCGGCCGAGGCGGCCAGCGAAGACATCCTCAAAAACCCACGTGGTCCAACACCAGATATCGGTGCCCTGGAAACCCATCCTGAGCTTGGCGAGATTTTCGCAGATCGCTTCGAAAGTTGAGTCTTGTTCCTGTCGCGACAGCGGGCCCAGATTATTTGTGGACTCGGAGGCTGTGCGGGGCGCGCCTTCCGAGTGTCCTTCGTCGAAATCCAGGATCCGCCCCGCCTTATCCGATCTGGAATGCAATCGGCACACAGTGTGCTATTATCGCCACATGAAAATCATCTCCTGGAATGCGGAGAAGAACGCGCAGTTGCGCGCCGAACGAGGTGTCTCGTTCGAGGATGTGGTTTTCCACATGATGGCCGGTGACATCCTCGATACGATCGACCATCCGAATCAGGAACGGTATCCAGGCCAGAAGATTCATGTCATGGCGATTGAAGATTACGTGTATCTGGTCCCGTTCGTCGAAGCAGATGAAGAGCTGTTTATCAAGACCATCATACCCAGCCGCAAAGCGACCAGGCAATATGGAGGAAAGAGCAATGATCAAACTTGACCAGGAAGAGCGCGAAATCCTGGAAGCCTTCGAAGCGGGCAAGACCAGCAGCAGGCCGGATGCGGATGAAATCGGGAAACGTCATCAGGACTATGCTGAGACAATGTTCAAGAAGGATGCGCGGATCAACATTCGGCTAACATCGAGGGATCTGCGAGGCTTGCAGAAAAAGGCCTTGGCCGAGGGTATTCCCTACCAGACCCTGATCGCCAGCATCCTGCACAAGTATGTCGAAGGCCGCTTGCGTGAAGTCAAGAGCTGAAGGACGGTTCATGCCCTGAAACATCGGGGTTCTGATCATGGCTCTATACTCGGTTGATGGCCGAGGCAGGGTGTAACTTGACTTTGATCAAGTAGTTTCGACTCGATTTGCGCTAGCCTGATTGCAGGACATCATCAAGGAAGGCCGTTGCTGGCTCCTGGATTGGACGAATTGACCGAGTCGCAGGCGCTGGCGCTGAGGCGTCATCATCGCGATCTTTCCCGACGATTGGTGATTGCTGCGGCGGCTCTGGTCATTCTGGTTGTGCCGGTGTATCAATTGCAGGAGCTCCTTCTGGCCGGCGGTTTGCCGGATATGTGGAGGGCACATGCAGGCTGGCGGGCGGTGCCGGTCACGATCGCGGCGCTGGCATTGGTCTGGTGCAAGGTGAATCCGGATGGGTATGGTGCGCCATTACTATTGCGACTGCTGGCATTGAGCGTCATGGCCATGATGTTTGGCCTGTTTGCGCTGCACTGGCTGGCTGGCAGCGATGACATCGAGCGCATGATTCGTGGCGTGATTATCTGCACCTTCGCCGTCACGCTGTTTTCGTTGCGTGGTGCGCGCGAGCTGATCGTCTTTTTTGGTTTTCCATTGCTGGTTTTGTTGGCGGTGATGCACATCCTCGGGCAGTCAATCATTGCGATTATTGCGGTTTTGTTTGATCCCATCATGCTGTTTCTGGTTGCCGCGCTTGCTGCCGAGATGCTTTATCAGACCTGGCTCAAGGCTTTTATCGCCAATCAACAACTGGCCGAGCATGCGGCGACCGATCCGCTGACCGGATTGAGTAACCGCCGGCATATTGAACCGCAGTTGGCGGGTGAGACGGCCAGTGCCAGTCGTCACCACTCCACCTTCTCAATTCTCATGCTTGATCTGGATCACTTCAAGCGGGTCAATGACCGGTTTGGTCATGATGTAGGTGATGAAGTGCTGCGCGAGGTCGGACGTCGATTGCGGGCCATGCTGCGAACCGAGGATCGCCCGGCGCGTTGGGGCGGCGAGGAATTTTTGGTGTTGTTAACCGATACCGATGCCAGCCAGGCAGCGGTGGTTGCCGATAAGATTTGTCGGGCGATCGCCGATACACCGATTCAGTTCAATGACAGCAGCGTCGATATCACCATCAGCATCGGTATAGCTGAGTTCGCCGGAGAAAGTGATCCGCTCGATATCATTCGGCGTGCCGATCGGGCGCTCTACCAGGCCAAGGATGAGGGCCGAAATCGGGTTTGTGTGGGTTGATGATTTCGAGGTAGTCGCTCGGGTCGTGCAGTGCCGGACGCCAGATGTCAGCGTCCGCCGCCACCGCCGCCACCACCACCGCCACCGGATGAGCCGCCACCACCACCGCCTGAACTGCTGCCGGGTGGGGTTGAAGCCGACGAGATACTGGATGACAGACCCTTGCTCAGGCCGCTGCTCATGGCGCTCAAGCTGCCGGTGGCAACGCCACTGCCGGTATACCAGCTCATATTGCGCTGAGTCTGTTCAGCGACTGACTGGCCGACGGCCCGGGTGAATTTATCGGTCCATGCGCTTTCCACATCAAGCGCCATGGCAAAGGGCAAAAGCAGCTCGTAGCGTTTCGGGGTCAGTTCAGGTGCATCGGCTTGCGGCATCTCCAGGCGGCTCAAGTCTTCCTTTTCGGCCACGCTCAGGTAGCGCTTGAGTCCTTCGGCGTGATCGCGCAGCTTGCGTCCCTCCTCGGTCGGTGCGGGCATCAGGAAGGTGAACATGACATTGACGAAAACCAACCCGGCCAGCCCGGCAATGATAAAAACCATCCCGCTGCCACCCGCCATCAGGAGGGTCACCGCGGCCAGTACGACGGACAAAGCCCAGCCAATAATCAATGTGCCATGATTGGGTTCGATGTAGCGGCCCTGGTAACGATGATGGACAGCCTTGCGATGAGCCTTGATCACGGCCTGCATGCGTTGGGCGGTTTCGTTGCTTTTCTTCAGCTCCACGCGATTGCCTTGCAGAAACAGGGCTTGCAGCAGGGCCGCCTCGCTTGGCGGCAGTTCTTCATTGTTAGGTTTATCGCTGCGGATCAGCGTCCAGCGATCACCTAAAAGCCGATTTTCCCGTTCAATGCTGACAAGCCCCTTGGTCGCCAGTGCGACCAGATCGGCGGTAAAGGCTCCTTGATCGTAGCGCTCCTTGATCACATAACGAAGGCCCGCCGGGGAATAGCTGGCCGGCGGCTCGTATTGGGCGATGATGATGCCGGGGGCCGGGCCGCGGCCTTTGGTCAGCCAGGATCGCCAGTAGAAAACCAGGATCCCGATCAAGCCCAGCATCAGCACGATCAGTGCGCGATTATCGACCAGCAACCAGGTAAAACGGGTCCAGCCACTGGGTTCGGCAACCAGGCCCTTGGGGAAACCGACCGCAATGGTCAGGCCGTGGCCTCGGGGCAGCGACTGGGTGGTTTCAAAGCGCGCAATGCCGGGGAGGGAACTGGCGGCCCGGGCATTTGATGCGGTGGATCCGGCCGGGCCAGTATAGGCATCCAGGCGAATCTGATCGGACGGAACCGGTTCGGGCAGGTGAACTTCGGCGCTGGCTTTGTCGATACGGAAATCCCAGCCAAGCCCGGTCACGTTCCAGTACAGCTCGTCATGCTCATCAAAGAAACCCAGTTGACGGGTGGTTCGGTAGCGGATGGTGAAGGCATAGTCGCCGGAACCGGGCAAAAAGCTGTCGTCGCCGGTGTTGACGCGAATACCGTTGGACCGGTTTTCGGTGAACCAGGGCTCGGGCTGGCCGTCACGCAGAACTTCCAGGACCTCGAAGTCTACCTTGACGCGATTGCCGAAGCGATCACGATAGCGGGTCGGAAAATCCCGGTAGATCCCGCGCCGGATCTGCTGCTGCCGGGAGCGGACCGTGATGGTTTCATTTACGATGACGCTGGCGTCGGCCTGGATCTCGATCTTGCTGTGATAGTCGAGAATGCGTTCGTCGTCGACCTGGGCCTGAACTGAGGTGCCCAGGCTGGCCAGGACAAGCAATGCCAGTAAACGGATCGTCATGCGGCTGGTCGTATGGCTATTCATGAAAGCGCTCCCACGGAAACCGACTGGCGCTGACCGACGTCGGCAGCGTAGAACTCGGCCTCGGTAAAACCGAGTAGTTTGGCAATGATCAGGTCGGGAAACTGGCCGACCTGAGTGTTGAGATCGCGAACCGCGCCGTTGTAGTAGCGCCGGGCGTACTGCAAATGGTTTTCGACCTCGACCAGTTGCTCACTGAGCTGGGCAAAATTGTCGCTGGCTTTGAGGTCCGGGTAGTTTTCCTTGAGTACCAATAACCGGCTGAGCAGCTTTTCCAGGTCATTTTCGATTTCACCCAGCCGGGCCGGGCTCTGGGTCGACATGGCTTCGGAGCGCAGGCGGGTCACTTCTTCCAGGGTGCTTTTTTCGTGCCCGGCATAGGCCTTGACGACCTTGACCAGGTTGGGGACCAGATCGTGACGGCGGGTCAGCTGGACGTCAATGTCGCTCCACGCCGTTGCCACTCGATTACGCCGCATCACCAGCCGGTTGTAGGTCCAGATACTCCAGACAAGCAGCGCGGCCGCGATGCCAATTCCGATCCATTCCATGCGTTCAAGTGCTCCCGGTAAGCGTCTTTCTACTATACGAGATGCGCAAGCAATTCGCGCCGCCCGATCGGGGTATGCTACTTTTTCGCATCTTTAGAGCACGGGTAGGAAAAACCAATGAAACTGGATCAGGCAGCGCAGGCGATTGACGCCTACTGGAAAGACAGCATTACGAATGAACTGGTGGATTACGTTCGGATTCCGGCCAAGTCACCCCACTTTGATCCCGATTGGGAGGGCAATGGTTATATTGATGAGGCTGTCGAGCATATCGCTCGCTGGTGTCGTGACCAGCCGATCGAGGGTCTTGAGGTCGAGGTCATCCGCCTGGAAGGGCGAACCCCGATCATTTACATGGAAGTGCCGGGCGCAGTCGACGATACCGTGTTGTTGTACGGCCATCTTGACAAACAGCCGGAAATGACCGGCTGGTCCGGAGGCCTGGGGCCATGGCAGCCGGTGATCCGCGACGGCAAACTGTATGGGCGGGGTGGGGCGGATGACGGCTATGCTGCTTACGCCTCATTGGCGGCGATCCGGGCGATTCAGGAGCAAGGCCAGCCCCATGCTCGCCTGGTGCTGATTATCGAGGCTTGCGAGGAGTCGGGCAGCTATGACCTGCCGGCTTACATCAGCCATCTGTCCGACCGGATCGGCACGCCGTCGCTGGTGGTCTGCCTGGATTCAGGGGCCGGCAATTATGACCAGCTCTGGATCACGACCTCGCTGCGCGGTATGGTGGCCGGTACACTGGAAGTCGATATTCTTCGCGAGGGCGTGCATTCGGGCTATGCCTCGGGCATCGTGCCATCCAGCTTCCGGATTGCCCGGCAATTGTTGTCGCGGTTGGAAGATGAGGACAGCGGGCAGATTCTTCCTGATCAGCTCAAGGTCGCCATTCCGGAGCAGCGGCGCGAGCAGCTGGCAGCAGTAGCCGAGGTGCTTGGCGATGAAATTCATCAAGCCTATCCGTGGATGGACGGTGCCAGTCCTGTCGGCGATGCGGCGCTTGAACGTCTGCTTAATCGCAATTGGCGGGCGGCACTGGCCGTCACCGGTGCGGGCGGTTTGCCGGAAATTGGATCGGCCGGTAACGTCATGCGACCCGGAACGAAGCTCAAGTTGTCGTTGCGGCTGCCGCCGACGCTGAATGGTGACCAGGCAACGGCGCTAGTCAAGCAAACGCTGGAAGCTGATCCTCCCTATGGTGCCCGGGTGCGATTTGTGCCGGATCAGTCCGCAACCGGCTGGAACGCGCCGCCGGTCGCCGACTGGCTGGACCAGGCCTGCCAGTCCGCCTCGCAGGCGGTGTTCGGAAAACCGGCGATGTATATGGGAGAGGGCGGGACGATTCCATTTATGGCCATGCTCGGTGAATCCTTCCCTGACGCTCAGTTTCTGATCACCGGTGTACTGGGACCGCAATCGAATGCCCACGGCCCCAACGAGTTTCTGCACCTGTCGTATGCCTCGCGCCTGACCACCGTTGTGGCCAGTGTGCTTTCTGATCATGCAGCGTAGGCGTGGAGTGAGAAGGGGAGAAGGACAGAGGACAGGGCCATCCTGGCCCTGAAAGCGTGGTCGAGCTTCACACGCAATCAGGAGAGGTTTTGGGTGAAAAGTCGTTTGGTTTTATGGAATAAAAAAACGCCCCGGAAGTCCGGGGCGTTTTTGTTGTTGCGTTTGATCGCTGAATCAGACCATCAGGGGGTCTGGAGCCAGAGATCGTAGCTGCCGCTGCCAGAGAAGGAGCGAACGCGCCAGTAGTAGAAGCCGGCAGTGCCGTTGTACTGAACGAACTCTTCGCTGTTCGAGCTGATTCCTTCGGCAACTTTCTGCCATGCCGATCCGCTCCAACGATAAAGTTCAAGGTCAAAGTCGGCGTTGCCCGGACCTTGCAGCCAGCCTCGGTGCGTACCAGCTCCAGCCTGGTACCAGGTGCCGTTGGGCTGAACTTGCGACTGACCCGTTCCGGATAACGAACCGGAATACTGGGTGCAGTTGCTGCACGGTGCGCTGGACGGTTCCACGAAGCTGGCGACCAGGCTTACCCCTGAATAGTTCGACCAACCGCGCAACATGATGTGGTAGGTACCCGCCTGCGGACTGGCGAACGTGCAAGTCTCGTTGTTTCCATTGAGGAACGGACGACAGTCGTAGGTGGTTTGGGTTGGTTGAGAACCGAAGCGCACATACAGGTCGGCATCACCGCTACCGCCGCTGATCGAGACGCTCAGGTTTGAAGCGCCAGCCGGCACAACCACGGTGTAGAAGGTTTCCGAGCCCTGGCTGCCAGAGAGGTTGTTAAGAGCAACGCCGTTTTGCAGTTCGGTGGGTCCTGATGGAGGAGGCGTGGTGCCGCCACCGCCGAAGCGTGAATAGGCCAGCAGATTGGGCGAGCCGTTCAGGCCGCTGACCTTGCCGGTGCTGGCGTTATTGATAATGGCGTTGGTAACTTGTGCCGGAGTCGCAGTGGGGTTGCCGGCCAGATACAGCGCTGCGATACCAGCCACGTGTGGCGAAGCCATGGAGGTGCCGCTGATCGTGTTGGTGGCGTTATTGTTGGTATGCCAGGCCGAGGTGATATTGCTGCCCGGGGCAAAAATGTTCACACAGCTGCCCCAATTGGAGAAACTGGAGCGTGCATCGGTGTTGGTGGTCGAGCCGACAGTGATGGCTGCTGTGGAGCGAGCGGGCGAAACATTGCAGGCATTCTGGTTTTCGTTGCCTGCCGCAACAACCACCGTGACACCGGCATTGCGCATGCCGGCAACGGCATTGTCGGTCGCCGTGGAGGCACCGCCGCCCAGGCTCATGTTGGCAACCGCCGGCTTGGTGTGATTGGCTGCCACCCAGTCCATACCGGCGATCACGCCAGCATTGCTGCCAGAGCCGTTACAGCCAAGGACTCGAACCGGAACCACGCGCGCCGCTTTGGCTACGCCATGAATGGAACCGGCAACTGTGCCGGCCACATGCGTTCCATGACCGTTACAGTCGTTGGATCCCTGACCGTCACTGATGGCGGTGAAACCACTCAATACCCGACCACCGAACTGGCTGTGCGAAGCACGCACACCGGTATCGATGATGTAAGTAAAGACGTTCGAAGCCGTGGTGTCATAAATGTAGGTGCCGTTGAGCGGGCGGTCACGCTGATCGACCCGATCCAGACCCCAGGTCGCATTGGTCTGGGTCGTCTGTGAAATCGAAACCTCACCGTTTTCCTCAACATAGGCAACTCGATCATCGAGCAGCAGATTGACCAGGGCTTTGTCACTGGCCCGAACGACAAATCCGCGCAAGACATGCGAGAAGGTACGATCAACCTGCAAGCGATAGCTGCGAGCCATGCTGCTTGCCACCTGGCTGATGGCAGGCGCGGATGATCGCTGTTCGCTGGCCAGGCTGGCCGCTTCATCTTTGAGGACGACAATGTACTCGCCGGCAATCGGTCGTTCAGCGGTGCGCAGTTCTGCGCCCTGCCTTTCGCCGAATTGGGCAAAGCTTAGGGTGGAGGCAGCAAAAAGCGCTGCACCGGTCAGGGTGTAGGAAAGAGTTTTCCAAGACATCAAGTGTTTCTCCCGTGTGATCGATTGGATCAGTTATGGTCCCCTTGATCATGGAACGCAGGCCGTCGACTACCCGGCGCTGCTGTCAACTTGAAAAATCCCTGCCACACCCGTTGAAATCCCGAAATCCGACCCCATTCAACGGTTTTTTTTTCATCCCCTTGATTCAAGTGAAAGGGCATTTTGTCAGCGACGTCCGGAATCTACACAGATCCTTCACATAAATACCAGAGCAATCTGGAATTTTCTTTCAGATTTGTGACGGAGTTCACGCAGATTTTTATACGACCAAAGTCGTATGAGTTTTGATGGAAGGAAAAAGGAGGAGGGTAAAAAGAAGGTGGTCCCCGACAGCCTGGCCCCAGCACCCGTTCGTCTCGCTGCCGCTGCTCCCTTCCGGGCCTGACGGGGTTCACGAGAAAAACAGTGTGGGAAGACCGACGAAGACCACCAGCGCGGATTATATCGCACTCGGCCTGCCGGGCTGGCAACGAATGATCCCGAATTTTCGGCTCATCGTGTACACTCAGCGGTTAACTTCAATGCTTTGCGCAGACCCAACAAGGAATCCCTATTTCCGTGAGTTATCAGGTTCTTGCAAGAAAATGGCGGCCGCGCCGCTTTTCCGAACTGGTCGGCCAGTCCCATGTTGTCCAGGTACTGAGTAGTTCGCTGGAGCAGGGCCGGGTTCATCACGCATTTCTGTTTACCGGTACGCGCGGCGTCGGCAAGACGACCATCGCGCGAATTCTGGCCAAGTCGCTTAATTGTCTGAAAGGCGTCAGTGCTGAGCCCTGCGGTGAGTGTGAGCACTGCGTAGCCATTGATGAGGGTCGATTCGTCGATCTGTTGGAAATCGATGCCGCCTCTCGAACCCGCGTCGACGACACTCGCGAAATCCTGGAGAACGTGCAGTACGCACCGGCGCGTGGACGCTACAAGGTCTACCTCATCGATGAGGTCCATATGCTGTCCACGCACAGTTTCAATGCCTTGTTAAAAACCCTGGAAGAGCCGCCGGACCACGTCAAATTCGTGTTGGCTACGACCGATCCGCAAAAAATACCGGTGACGATCCTGTCGCGCTGTCTGCAGTTCAATCTCCGGCGTCTGTCGCCCGATCAGATCGGCGGCCAGATGGAGCGGATTCTGAAAGCCGAGTCGCTGCAGGCCGAGCCGGAAGCCATTACCCATCTTGCGCGCGCGGCCGACGGCAGTATGCGTGATGGCCTGAGCTTGCTCGATCAGGCGCTGGCCGGGGGCGACAAACTGCTGGAGTCGGCTGTTCGGGACATGCTGGGCAGCGTCGAACAACGTCATATTCACCAATTGCTTGAAGCTCTGGCCAGGCGTGATGCGGCTCAGATCATGGCGGTGATCGGTGAGGTGTTTTCGCAGGCCCGCGATCTGTCGGTCATGCTCCAGGATCTGGCCGAGGCCCTGCATCGGGTCGCACTGATTCAACAATTGCCTGATTATCGCGATGACTCACGCTCGGACTGGGAAGAGCTGGTCGAGTTGGCCGGTCGCTTTGATCCTGAAGACCTGCAATTGTTTTATCAGATTGCCATTACCGGACGCCGCGATCTGCAATTGGCACCCAGCGAGCGAAGCGGTTGTGAAATGACACTGTTGCGCATGCTGGCCTTTCAACCGAACGTCGACTCGGGCTCGAGCGGGTTTGCCGGGGGCCAGTCTGATGCCGCTGGGTCCTCACCAACTGCCAGCGGTCAGGCCAGGAATGTAGCCGGCACGGCTTCCAGCGCGGCTGCGGCATCGTCGGCGGTCGGCTGGCGCAAGGATCGGACGCTGGATCAGGACAATTGGGCCAGTGTGCTGGGTCAACTCAAGATCAACGGGTCGGTCCGGACCGTGGCCGGGTTGCTGGTGGTGCGCAAAGTCGATGAGCCAACCGTCAGCTTTTCCGCAGCGGCCGACGACATGTTGCTGGTCACCGACCGGTTTCGAGCGGCGCTGCAAAAAGCCTTGGCCAACTGGTTCGGCGGACCGGTTCAGTTGACAGTAATGGCCAGTCAGGATCAGTCTTTGGAGACGCCCGCCCTGCAGGAACAGACGGCGGCCGAGCGGATCCAGGCCGAGGCCGAGGCAGCCATAGACGATGATCCCGTCGTGCGCCGCTTGTGCGAGCGTTTCGATGCTGAAATCTTGCGCGAATCCATTCGACCCACCCATACACGGAGTCACTGATCACCATGATGAAAGGCAATATTGCCCAGCTGATGCAGCAGGCCCAGAAAGTCCAGGAAAACATGAAAAAGGCCCAGCAGGAACTGGCCAGTCTCGAAGTGACCGGCCAGGCCGGCGGAGGACTGGTCGAGGTGCTGATGAGTGGCCAGCATGAAGTGCGTCGGGTCAATATCGATCCGGAAATTGCGGATGATCGTGACATGATCGAGGATCTTGTGGCGGCAGCCTTCAATGATGCGGTCAATCGGGTTCAGCAAGCCAGCCAGGAAAAAATGCAGGGCTTGACCGGCGGCCTGCCACTGCCGCCAGGATTCACCTTGCCCTGACAGGCTTGGGTCACCGCATTGATGTCTACTGATCCGTTCGACGAGCTGCTCGAAGCGCTGCGCTGCCTGCCCGGCGTCGGGGCCCGCAGTGCCCAGCGCATGGCGCTGGAGCTGTTGGAGCGTGACCGTGATGGCGGTACCCGACTGGCGCGGGCGTTGACGGTGGCCATGCGTGACATCACTCGCTGCGAAAACTGCCGCAACTTTACCGCCACCACGCTGTGTCGCATTTGTCGCAATGACCAGCGCAGCGATCACGTCATTTGTGTGGTGGAAAGTCCCGCCGATGTTCTGGCGATTGAGCAGGCAACCGGATTCAATGGTCGCTATTTTGTGCTGCTTGGACGCTTGTCGCCCCTGGATGGCATTGGGCCGGAGGACCTGGGACTGGACAGTCTTGAAAAACGTCTGGCCCAGGCTGACGTGGACGAGCTGATCATTGCCACCAACACCACAGTCGAAGGCGAGGCCACGGCTTACTATTTGCGTGAAATGGCGGCACGGCACTGCGTTGAGGTGTCACGGCTGGCCCAGGGCGTGCCACTGGGCGGCGAGCTTGAGCATACGGATCGCTCGACCCTGGCGCATGCGTTCAGCTCGCGTCTGCCATTGAGAGGTTGATCAGCAGGGTTTACTGGAGTGCTTCAGCAAAAGCCAAGGTACTGGATTCAAGCGCGCTGAGATCGTATCCGCCTTCCAATGAGGCAACCAGTTGGCCGCCGGCGTGAGTGTCGGCCAGTTCGACCAACTGCTTGCCGATCCAGTAGAAGTCCTCATCTTTCAGCTTGAGCTGAGCCAGTGGGTCGCGCCAGTGACCGTCGAACCCGGCCGAGACCAGAATCAGTTCAGGCTTGAACAGATCGATCCGTGGCAGCAAATGCTCAAGCCACAGCTCGCGAAATTCATTGCTGCCCGATTGCGGCGGCAAGGTGCGGTTGATCACGTTGACCGCATGGGGATCATCCGGTCGTCCGGTTTCCGGATACAACGGCGACTGGTGGCTGGAGACAAACAGCATGGTCTCGATACCCCCCAGAATCGCTTCGGTTCCGTTGCCGTGATGCACGTCGAAATCACACACGGCAATCCGTTTCTGACCGTGAGCCTGGGCCGCATGCAGGGCGGCAATGGCGACGCTGGAATAGATGCAAAAGCCCATGGCACGGGCCGATTCGGCGTGATGGCCGGGCGGGCGGACGACGGCAAAGACGCGAGATTCATCTGCCATTTCCAGGACATGATCAACGGCCTGGCAGGTGGCACCGGCCGCCAGTGCGGCAGCGCGCAGACTGTGGTTGCCAAGAAAGGTATCCGGGTCAAGCGCCAGGCAAATTCCGGATTCAGCCTGCAAATCCAGACGGTCCAGATAGTTGGGTCCGTGTGCTCTGAGCAATTGCTCGCGCGTGACCGGATCGGCATCGAGCAGCCGTGGATGGTCAAGTTGCTCGATGCCACGCAGTGCTGCCTCCAGTCGGGCCGGTCGCTCCGGGTGACCCGGAGGCGGTTCATGCCGCAGACAGTCGGCATGGGTAATAACGGTCAGGGACATGGCGTCTTTTCAGTAAGGGGAAAGCGTCAACGATCGCGTTCGTGGTCCCAGAGCACCTCGCCGGCACCGGAAGCGCGGGCAACGGTCCGGGCGATGACAAACAGCAGATCCGACAATCGATTGAGATAACGGATAACCGGCTCATTAACCGGTTCCTGGCGCGCCAGCGAAATCACGCGGCGCTCTGCCCGGCGACAAAGGGTTCGTGCCAGATGCGCCTCGGCTGCGGCTACGCTGCCGCCAGGCAGAATGAAATCCTTGAGCGGAGGCAGGTTGGCATTCAGTCGATCCAGTTCGGATTCCAGGCGCGAAGTATGGCGGTCCTTGATCAGTTCCATGTTCGGAACGCACAGCTCGCCGCCCAGGTCGAACAGATCGTGCTGGACATCCAGCAGGACACTTTCAAGGTCCTTGTCGTCAAGCTGGGCAATCAACAGGCCGACAGCACTGTTGAGTTCATCCACGGTGCCATAAGCCTCGACCCGCAACGAATCCTTCTGGGTGCGGCTGCCGTCGCCCAGACCAGTGGTGCCGTCATCCCCGGTGCGGGTATAAATCTTTGAAAGTCGGTTGCCCATTTTGGTTTTTTCGTTTTTTGGTTTGGTTGGTTTTTTGGTTTTTTGGTTGGTTTGGGGATTATCGCAAATGGTGGGGCGAGCGGTGGGTTGCTCGCCCCCGGGCATTGTTAGTCGTCTTGCTGGTCTTCGAGCAGGGTTTTGATGGCTGGTGGCAGCCCAAAGTGGTCGGCAGACGGCGTGTCGAAGTCAACCGACTCGATCTCGATAAGCTGTTCCTGGCCCATGACCAGGACTCGTGTTGTTTTCGGTATTTGGGCCTCGCCAAAGTGCTCATAGTCGCTGAACAAGGTGGTCATTTCCATCACCCCCATGGGCGATTCCTCGGTGGATTCTGTCGCGATCAGCAGGCCGGTGCTGACCGAGTAGCAATCACTGGATTCGCGGCCCGAGCGCCACTGTATGGCGACCTTGTAACAGGATTGATCGTTGTACTCGGTCAGTTCCGTGGTCGTCATGCTTGCGACAAACTCGTCCGAGCGCAGCATGCCGCCGGGCTCGTTGGCTTCCTTCTGGGCTGCCAGTTCCTTGCCTTCGAGCAGGCGAGGGCCGAGAAACGGATCGATCGACCAGGCCTTGCCATTGGTATAGCCGGTGTGGATCAAGCCGATGCCGGGCAGGTCGACTTTCATCACTCGATCAGCCGGCGGACGTGAGACCATCTTCAGGCTGCCTTCCAGCCCGGCGGCCGGCATGCCAAAGCGACCGGTGAGCGTCGAATCAAGCTGGGCTTGAAGCGCGGCTTCTCCGCCGACCGCTTCGATATGGCGGTCAACAAGGTCGCGTGCCGCTGGCAGTTCGGTATCGGCCAGGCCGCTGACCGAAACGATCATCAGGGCGGCAGCTAAACAAGCTATCAATTTCATGGCGTACAGTTCCTCAGGTTATTTGGATAAAAAGGCCCAAACGGGTCCAGATTATCTCTGTACAAGAGACAAACAAGGGCGTGTGGAATTCAAGAAACATGCGGGTTAGCCCGAATCCGGATGAGAAACGATCCAGTTCAGGGCAGCTTCAATCACCGGGTCCTGGCCGGCGCTCAGGGTCAGGCGATCGGGACGAATGAGCTTGTCCGGCCGTACTCCGATGCCTTCGATTCGTCGACCCTGGCCATCAGTGTAATCGGCAAAGGCGTACATTAGCCGATCACCGTTGGCCAGCGGCAGCATCTGGGCGGGCAGTGCCATTCCGGATGATCGCTGGCCAAAAACGCGGGCCATGCCGACAGCCTGCATGCCGGAAGTGAACATCTCGGACGTGCTGGCCGACAGACTGTCAATGAGAATGGCAATGGGTCCGTCGAATGGATTGATTCGACTACCGTCGTTGGCGACCCGCCGGGGAAATACGCGAAAATCAAGCTGGCCGTCCGAGCGCGTCAGACGGCCAAGCAGGACTGGATCGGAAACCAGGTGAGCGGCCAGCGGCACCATGGTGGTCAATACCCCTCCCAGATTGCCGCGCAGGTCGATTATCAGCCCGCGACACTCGAATAATGCGTCGCGCACCGCGAGAAACCGTTCCATCAGATCCGGTACCCAGGTACTGAATTCGATCAAGCCAACGCAGTCATCGGCTGTTGCGATCCGCTGGGTTCGGAATTGGAAGGGCATCGGTGGCAGATTGCCAAGACGGACGGTTTCCACCTCGCTGGTCGTACCCTGAATGTCGGTTTGATGGATCTGACCGGTCGCGTCGACGAAAGTCAGGTTCAACGATTCGTTTTCGGCAAGAAACCCGAGACGACTATTGATCGCCGCCTCCAGCATCATTTCGCTGCGATCCCGACTCAGTGGTTTATCGATTTGCTCGATATTGTCGATCAGCGGCTCAATCCGCTTGCCCTCTATTTCAATCAGCTCCCAGCCTGGCTGGATACCGTGCGAGATTGTTCCTTGAGTCCGGCTGACGAGCATCCGGCGATCAACCAGGCGAAGGCTGACCCCGGTCGCTGCTGCCAGGGATCGGACTGCCGGGGTGGTCGAGTGGCTTGTTGTTTCGCCGACTTTATCGATTTGCTCCAGGCTCTCACCCGGCAGGATATTGAAGTGCGACTCACCGACTTGGTCGAGAAGGTCTTGCAGAACGTTCCGGAGTTCGTGCTGACTGTCGGCATTCAATGCCAGCGGCCGCAGTTTCTCTCGGGCCTGCTCCCACTCGGTGGCAATTCGTTTGTAATCGAAATACTCGTTGCGCACCTGATTCCAGACCTGGTCAAAGGTTTCACTGGCAATTTCCGGTGTCAGTTCCTGACTATTGGCTGGCGTTGCGATCAAACCAAAAAGCAGGCTTGGCAGGATGATGATGGCAGACCCCTGCATGCAGTCGCGAAGGCGTTGCCCTGCCTGCCGGGGCAGGATCCGCAGCCAACTGATCATGATGTCATCTCCTTTGAGCCTGCTTCAATATGGGGCATAATAATTCCTTTCCTGATCCCTCTCCTAAAAGTCGCCATGATCCCTACTCGTTCGTCGATCAGTCTGCAAATACTTGTCTTGCCTGTTTTGCTGATGGCTACTCCACTGCTATCCAGGGCATCCGAGAGCATTGACCAGGGTCGCTACATCAAGCATGAACCGGCCGTCCTCGCGCAAGCTGATCGCGTCGGTCCGGAAAACCGCATGGTGACCGATCGTCTGGAAACCTTGTTGCCCAAGCTGATGGCGGAAACCAATATTGATCTCTGGCTGGTGATCAATCGCGAATACGCTGAAGATCCGGTGTATTTTACCTTGGTGCCGCAACCGTCGTTTGCCGCCCGGCGCACCACGATGTTACTTTTCCATCGTCTCGAGGATGGCAGAGTGGATCGGCTCAGTGTCAATCGGTATCCCCTGGGTGATCCTTATCAGGTCGGCTGGTCGGGAGGATCGCTTGATGAGCAGTGGCAGGCTCTGGCGGAGTTGATTCGCCAGCGCGACCCGCAACGTATCGGCATCAACGTTTCGGCCACCTGGCCGGAAGCCGATGGCCTGACCCACGGCTTGCACCAGAAACTGCTCGCCGTGTTGCCCGAGGATTTTGAAAATCGCCTGGTATCGGCAGAAGATCTGGTGGTGCGCTGGCTGGAGACACGTTCGGGCCAGGAATTGGCGGTTTATCCGCATATCGTCTCCCTGGCTCGCCGTGCCATTACCGAGGCTTTTTCCGAACGCACGATCACACCGGGCGTGACCAGCACCGATGACGTTGCCTGGGCCCTTCGCAACTGGTTCGAAAGCCGTGGCCTGCCGATCTGGTTCATGCCCTATGTCAATATTCAGCGTCCCGGGGTTGATTGCACCGCCGACACGCCGTTTTGCGGAATATCAGGGGTGATTCAGCCGGGAGATGTGCTGCATACCGATGTCGGGATTTGCTATCTGAAGTTGTGTACCGACACCCAGGAAATGGGCTATGTACTCAGGCCGGGTGAGTTCGACGTGCCAGACGCATTACAAGAAGCACTGGCAGAAGCCAATCGCTGGCAGGATCTGCTGACAGCCGAATTCGGGAACGGGCGCACCGGCAACCAGATTCTCGCCGCGGCCCAGCAGCGCATGTCCAGCGAGCCGTGGTCATTCAATATCTACACCCATCCGATTGGCTTTGTCGGCCACGGACCCGGCCCGACCATTGGCATGTGGGACCTTCCCGGCGAAGTTGCCGACACCGGCGACTGGCCGCTGCATCCGAATACCGCCTATGCCATCGAAGGCAATATCGCCCAGCCACTGAGCCTCTGGGACGGCCAGTATGTGCAGATCAAGCTGGAGCAGAGTGCCATCTTTGATGGTGAAAAGGTGATTTACCTGGCCGGTCGCCAGACTGAGTGGCATGTGGTTCGCTAAAGTAACCCCTCAATCGCGTTCCTGGCTGGTAATTGCGTTTCGACCACGGTCCTTGCTGTTGTACAGACGTTTATCGGCCAGATCTAGTACAGCATCGAATCCGGCTTCCTGACTGTGCGCCACACCGGCCGAGATGGTGACAATACCCAGACCGTCAGGGCGAGCCGGGTGTGCGATGGCAACAGTCTCCACGGCCGAACGCAGCTTTTCCAGCGTGATGATGGCACCCTCCAGCGGGGTGTGGGGAAGCAGGACGACGAATTCTTCGCCACCGTAGCGGTACACCCGGTCGCCTGATCGGTTCAGACTGTTGACCAGCGTTCTTGCCACTTGTTTCAGCGCCATATCGCCTTTGCTGTGACCATGGTCATCGTTGTATGATTTGAAAAAATCGATGTCGACCATGGCCAGAGCAAAATGGTCGCGGTTCGAGGCCATCACCGCCAAGTCATTGTCCAGCGCGCCGCGATTGAAAATGCCGGTCAGGCTGTCACGGCTGCTGGACTTTTCGATGGCTTGCTTGGCTGCCAGTAGATTGCGATTATCCTGATTGAGCAAATACAGCGCGGTCAGTTCCGCATGTTTGCTGCGGTAGTTCTGCAAACACACGACCAGTCCCAGTCCAGCCATGATGCTGGAATTGACCAACAGGCCAATCCGAAATGACGGCGGCACGTTCTCGATCAGCCACAGCCCACCCCCGACATAGATCAGGGTGCAGCTAATGCAAAATGTCCAGGCCAGCCAGGCGGGCATGAAGAACAATGCGCAGAAAATGAACAGGCCGAGCAGAAAAATATCGGCCGACAGATTGATATTCAGTGCCAGAACGGCGGTAGCGCTCAGTAAGGCTCCTGTGATCAGAATGAACAGCATGGTTGGCCAGTCAAGCGCTTCAGGTCGTTTGCGCAGGCACCATGACCAGATCGCGAAAAGTATGATCGCTGCAATGGTGACAAGACGAAACAGAACAACCACATTGAACCAACCGGGATCCAGCATTGCGACACCAAAGTGTGCCGACAGATCGCTTGCGGGAGCTCGCGCATAGCGAATCTCGGTGATCAGCAAATAGAACAGGATCGGCAAGCCCACCAACGTGAAGTTACGTTGACGCACCCAGTTTTGACGGTTGATTTCGGCTCGGACAGATCTTGAATAATTCATGCGGCCAAGCTTATTCGGATCAGACCGCCGCGGCAATGCTTATGAAGCGGTTAATCCGGGATAGCGCATGTGCCTTTTGTACCATTTACTGCAGTGGCGCTGACATGGCATATTGAAGGCTGTTCAACACCGGAATGGGCATGAGGACACTACTTTTACTGATCGGCTGGTGCCTGCTGTTCGTGCTCGCCTGGCCGCTGGCCCTGTTGGTGTTGCTGCTGTGGCCATTGGTCTGGCTGATAAGCCTGCCGTTTCGCCTGGTTGGCATCGCCTTCGAAGGTGTGTTTTCACTGCTAAGAGCCATCATCCTCCTCCCAGCAAGATTGCTAGGCGAACGCCCCCGAATCGTTGATTAGTCAGGCCGTTGAAGCTAAATTGGTAGGTCGGGGCGATCTGCAACTCAAACAAATGCGCGTAGCGGCCCCGCAACGCCATCCGTTCTTCATGGCTGCCCATTTCGATAATCCGGCCGAACTCTGAGCGCATAAAGCCGTTCATAGAGCGGCAGGCATTGCTCGGCAATGGCGGCGGCCTCGCCCGGTAGCTCGGGCACTTCGGTTGGCGGCGACCCGAATCCTGTCGATTGCCAGACCCTTTGATACCAGTGCGGTGCCCAGACACCGTCAGAGTCGCGCGGGCCCGCTGGCCAGGCAAGCATCTCGGGCATGAATGCGATGCCCAGGCTTTCGCACAACGCGCACAGATGCCCTTCGGGGTCGACCAGAAACTCGCCCGAGTCGATCACTGGCGGCGTCTGGCCGAGGCGGCCGGCAACAAAATCATAGAGTCGGGTCTGCTGCGGCACGCCGATCGCTTCCGCTGAAACGGATTCGCGCTTGTTCAGGTAGGACGCCACGACATGGCGCGGATCGCGAATCAGAAACACGTGAGTCAGCCGGGACAACCAGTCGGCTTCCATCATTTCCGGCAGCAGATGGTGGGTCATGTGTTTCTGGTACCAGACTCTGGCATCGCGGGGCAGGGGGCCGGTCAGGGTGCTGACCACCGAGCGCCAATCGGTATCCATGGCGGCGATCACTTCACTAGACATCGGATGCGGTTCGCCGGTGATCGACAGCCAGGCGCCGTACAGCGGTTCGTCGCTGACAACACAATCCGGATGGTTCTCGAACGCCCGCATCATCGCCGTGGAAATGTTGCGCGGCCCCGACCACATCGCAATGCGGACCGGCTCAGTCACCTGTTTCACGCTCAATCAGGCTGGCGTACAAACGCTGAAGCTTTTCGGTGACCGTCCCGCGCTTGCCGTTGCCGATAACCCGTCCATCCACCTCGCCCACCGGCCGAATCCCCGACAAAGTACCGGTAGTGAACGCCTCGTCGGCGGCATACACATCGGTCAGGCTGAAGGTTTTTTCCGCACATGGGATCGCGTTTTCGCGGCACAGCGACAATACATGGCCGCGCGTGATGCCGCCCAGGCAATAGCGACCATCCGAGGTCGTCACCGTGCCATGGCGGACAATAAAGAAGTGGGTCGAGTTGCAGGTAGCGACAAAGCCGTCGGGGTCGAGCATCAATGCCTCGTCGGCACCGGCCACGCTGGCCTGGATGCAGGCCAGGATACAGTTCAACTTGCTGTGTGAATTCAGTCGCGGATCCTGCACATCCGGCGCACCGCGCCGCACATGCACGGTAAACAATTTTTGGGGCCGAGTCAGTATCGAGTCGGTAACCGGGTGATGCCCTGGAATGATCACCAGCGTCGGTTCGCCCGCCACCAGGCGCGGATCCTGGTAGGGCTCGCGCCGAACCCCCCGCGTCAGCATGATCCGAAGATGGGCATCGTCGACCAGCTTATTACCCTCGATTACCGCGGCTACCGCCGCGCGCAGCATATCCCCATCGGGCACATCGGCCAGCATCAGTGCCTGGGCTCCCTCGACCAGCCGATCCAGGTGTGCGGCCAGAAACGCCGGCTTGCCAGCGACCACCCGAACGCCTTCCCACACGCCATCGCCGAGCACAAACCCCGAGTCGAACACCGACACGGTCGCTTCCTTCTCGGGCACCAGGCCATCATTGATCCAGATCTGCATTCGAGCATCCATTAGGTGATGAAAAACCGAGTCTAGCTTGCCTGAAGCTGTACTGCATTTCATAATGCCGTGGCCAAACAAGAGTCTTCCAAGTGCCGCAAGCAAGTTTCCCCTCACTGTTTTTCTGGTCCAGCACCGTCGTTATCGCGATGCTCTGGGCCTCCCTGGTGCTGGCCGCACCAATAACCATTGTCGTTGATGCCGAACTCAAAGCCCTGCTCGGTGACCGCGAAGTCGTCTTTCTGGCGCGCGAACTCGACGGCGACCGAACCCATGTGCTCAACCCGGATCGCATCAACCAACGTCAGATCCCCAACTCGACCTTCAAGATTCCCAATTTTCTGATTGCGCTCGAGTCCGGTGTGATTATCGATGCGGATCGGATCCAGCAATGGGATGAGGTGCATCGCTCACCGAGCGACTTCTGGCCCGACTCCTGGAAACAGCCGCAAAGCCTGATGACCGCGTTCCACCGCTCAGCGGTCTGGTTCTTCCGCGATATCGCGGTGGCCGTTGGCGGCGAACGTTACCGGGCCGATCTCACCCGCTTCCATTACGGCAACGCCGTGGCCGCCGACAACAGCGATCTGTTCTGGCTCGACGGTACCTTAAGGATCTCGCCGGTCGAGCAGGTCTACTATCTGGCCCGACTGCTGCAGGGCGAATTCCAGACCGAACCTGAGCACCTGGCCTTGCTGGAACAGGCCAGCCTGCTTACCGACATTGATCAGTGCCAGTTGTACGGCAAGACCGGTGCCGGCCCGGTCGGCGAGGACTTCGACGGTCCGTTCGACGGCTGGCTGGTTGGCTGGGTCCGCTGCCCGGGCCAGCCACCCACCGTTTTCGCCCTTTGGACCCACGGTTCGAGCTTTACCGCCATCAGTCGCTTCCGCCAGCAAGCCGCCGTAGCGTTGCTCGAAAGAATCGGTGCCTTTGACTCCACACAGGAACCTCTCATGACCGCAACCCAACACACCCACCACACCATCGACTACATCGAAATCCCGGTCACCGATCTGACCGAGGCCAAACGCTTCTACGGCGAAGCGTTTGGCTGGGCCTTTAATGACTATGGTGACCAATACGTCGGCATCCGCCGACATCCCGATATCGCCGACCAGGAAGTCGGCGGCTTCAACCCCGTCGAAACCGTTCAGCAAGGCGGCATCCTGGTCATCCTCTACTCAGCAGACCTCGAAACAAGCCTGGAAAAGGTCCGTCAGGCCGGCGGCCAGTTCACTACCGAGCCCTTCAGCTTCCCCGGCGGCCGCCGCTTCCACTTCAAAGACGCGTCCGGCAATGAACTGGCGGTTTGGACAACGGAATAGTCGTTGCTTTCCCGGCATTGATTTCATTTGCAGAATTTGCCAGAAGCAAACACCAATCGAACAAGGAACTCCACCGTGAATATCCTGATTTATATAGCGAGCATTGTCGGTTCAATCGTCACTATGGCAGTTGTGTACTTTTTGATTAAAAAGTACGCCTATACCTACCTGCTGATCGTTTGCATCGGTGCTGGAATCGTTTCTGCCAGGATAATCATTGCGAAAGACTTGCCATTGACCTTGTCAATAGCAACCGTCATTATCCTGGGCCTGGCGGCCGGTATATTTTCGATACCCGCACTCCTGATGTCAGATATTGACGACCTGGAAGACAAGCTTGCAAAGCCTGATGAAGAGCAAAAGCGGCCGCAATAGCGAGGGGAAGACCAATCTGCTTGCTTCGATGAGCCTTGAAGCGATACAGAGCTATCTCGATCCGGGTTACAAATACTATGCCGACCACCATAACCCTTGACCATCTGCGTCGTTATGCCATTACGCGCAGTCTGTTCAAGCCGACCACCTTGCTGCGCGCCATCACCAGGCTGGGGTTTGTGCAGCTTGATCCGATACGCGCACCGGCGCGGGCGCAGGACCTGACGCTGCGTCACCGTGTCAAAGGCTACCGCGCCGGTGATCTGGAAGCGCGCTATTCGCGCCTGGCCATCGAGGAGGACTGCTTTGTCAACTACGGCGTCCTGCTGCGGGCCACGCAAAGCCTGATGCATCCCAGGACCGCGCGTACCGAATGGTCCCGCTCACGCTGGGCCCAGGCGCGGGCGGTACTGGCGTTTGTGCAAAGTCGCGGTACGGTTCATCCGAGCGAAGTGGATGCGGCCTTCGAGCACGGGACGAGCAAGAACTGGTTCGGTGGGAACAGCCGGGCCAGCACGCAGCTTCTGGACGGCATGCACTATCGCGGCCTGCTGCGCGTGGCACGGCGTGAAAGTGGTGTGCGACTGTATACACCGCAACTTGCTCATGAACGGGATGGCCCGCCTGATCCCGATGCCAGCCTGGACGCTTTGATTGACGTGGCGGTGGCAAAGTACGCACCGTTGCCGGCCGCTACACTTGGCCGCATGGTCACGCGGATAGGCTCTTTCGCGGTTCCACAGTGGCGCGAGCGCCGGCGTGTGGCACTGGAGCGCGCCAGGAAGCGACTGGGCCAGGCTACGGTGGACGCTTGTTGCTGGTACTGGCCGAGCGGCGACAATCCCGGCGGCCGCCGCTTTGCCGACGACGAAATACTGGGCGAACAACTGCGACTGCTGGCACCATTCGACCCGGTGGTCTGGGACCGCGAGCGCTTCAAGCGTTTCTGGGGCTGGGCTTATCGCTTTGAGGCCTACACCCCGGCAGCCCAGCGGGTGCGTGGTTACTACGCGCTGCCGATGCTGTGGCGCGGCCAGGTTATCGGCTGGGCCAACGCCGCTGTGAAAGACGGGCGGCTGGAGTTGCAGCCGGGTTATGTCAGCGGAAGTGCGCCGCGCGATGCTGCTTTCAAGTCGGCATTGCAGGAGGAACACGCGCGCATGGAGCATTTTCTTGGGCTGTAGTGGCGCGGGCCCTAAGTTGCGTGGCGAGCGGATGATGACGGGGCGGTAGCCAACCGTTCCGCCGATCAATCCTCCAGGCATTTCAACATTTCAATGCCTGTCCCAGTATCACAGTATCGCCGTGGAATGGCAGCTTTGAACTTGTGATAACGTATTGCGGTATCTGCACTTTGTGAGGTCCATATCATGAAAATACAGTCACTTACAGTATCTGAGCGAATTATTCTCGCCGAAGCTCTGTGGGATAGCGTGATCGCGCAAGATGCGGAAATTGAACTCACCGAGCCCCAGAGGGAGGAGCTAGATCGGCGGTTGGCAGCGTTCGAAATCGATCAAGATGCAGGATCTCCGTGGTCGAGTGTTAAAGCTCGAATTCTGTCAAGGTAAATGAAATACGCGCTCACACTTCGCAAGGATGCTGAATTTGATATTGAATAGCATTTCGATTTCTATAAAGAGAAAAGAGGTGGCCTTGGCCACGATTTTCTCCTGTGTGGAAGAGGCCTTGGATAAAATCCAAAGGAATCCAATTATTTACCGTAAGATTCATAAAAAACTAAGGAGGATTCCTATACGCCGGTTTCCTTATCGTATTTTCTACTTCGTTCAAGGTCAAAGAATAATTGTCACGGCGGTTTTTCATGCGCGTAAAGATCCTACATCTTGGTCTGGCCGCACATAACGAATAAGACAGTTCGTGTGAGCGAAGGAACCACGACCTGATCCGGTTGTTGAACAAGCCCGGTGGTTAGGGTTGAAGGATTCTTTTCTATTGGCGGGGTCGCTGACGGGTCCACGTGCCTCGTTGCGTTTGCAGTCCAGTTAATCAGCTTTCATATGATAAAATTCCCGCCGTTGGAGGATAGGGCGGTCGCGATGACGGGTTGCAGCCCGCGCGAGTCTTGGGGGAAACCCATCGGCGATTGATTCTGCGTTGATCGATCTCCGGTCGCGCGAGCTGACACAATTGTTGAGCACTTTGTACTCCAGCTCGCGCAAGCCTGCGCGTATTCATCATGCTTATATGACAACAACAGGAACAAGAGGAGTTAACCCCAACGTTGCATAAATTTTCGGGCCGGAATCGCTACGCTGCCCGGTATAGCAGCATTTCCGCAGCCTGTACTCGCGTTGCCAATCCTCACGTAGAGTGAAACTACGCTCCGGTTGTCAACACTCCGTGCAGACTGCGGAAATACGCGCTACGGCATTCCGATCGGGCTTCTTCGCTTCGCGAAACCGCCCAATCTCCATTGCCTGCGCTACTCTCCGGGCTTCCAGCTCCGATGTTATACAACGTTGGGGTTAACAAATGAAAGGAAAAACCATGAACGCGGCGATGCTTGCTGCGCTGATGGCTGCCGGTCTGCCTCAGCTCGCTTCCGCCGAGGACATGAGCTACAGCTTCATTGACGGTGGTGCCTCATGGCTCGATCCGGACGGATTTTCGGGAACGGAATTTGGCTTTAATGTGCGTTTTTCGGCCGATTTGGTCAATGGCTTCTACCTGCGGGGCGCGTGGGATAGTTGGGATGTTGGCCCATTCGACATCGATGTCGACCTGTACCGGATTGGCGCTGGCTATCGCTATTCGCTGCGTCAGTCTACCGACCTGTTTTTCGAGGCTTCCTACGCTGCGTTCGAGGTCGGCTCGGACGACGACGATGGTTTTCGAGCCGATATTGGAGTGCGTCACGGCTTCGGCGAGCGTGTCGAGGGCCGGATCTACGGCGGTTACCAGGGCGACGGATCCGATGGCGACGTGCTGCTCGGTGCCGACTTGCTGTTCAAGTTCAATGACATGCTGGGTCTGAGTGCCGGGGTCGAGACCTTCGAATTCGACGTCAATGTGTTTCGCACCAATCTGCGCCTGAGCTTCTGACAACCTCCGCAGGTCCGCTGCCGCCCGCCACGCTGCGGGCGACAGCATTTCAATACCAGTCCCATAATCCCCCGCCCGTCAGAATCGCCCGTCGCCGGGCTGGCCTGAAATCTGAAACCTGTCTTCTCGCGCTTTTGTTACTCTACCCAGAGACCCACAATCTGGATTTTGCGATGACCATCAAGACCTACCCGTACTACCTTGCCAACCGTGCCGTTCAGCCCAATTCCGACCTCAGTGTGGAGGACAAGCATACCGGCGAAATTGCCTATCGGGTGGCCAAGGCTGATGGCGAGGTGCTGGAGCAGGCGATTGTGGCGGCCGAAAAAGCAGCCGGACCGATGGCGGCGCTGCCGTCTTACAAGCGCCGTGATGCGTTGTTGCACTGCGTCGAGCAGTTCAAGGCGCGGCGTGACGAACTGGTGGAAGTGTTGATCGTCGAGGGTGGCAAAGTGATTACCGATGCGCGTGGTGAGGTGCAGCGCTTGATCGATACGTTTCAGATCGCAGCCGGAGAGGCCACCCGCATTGGCGGTGAAGTGCTGCCCATGGATGTGGTGACCAGGACCGAAGGCTGGATCGGAATGACCAAAAAAGTGCCCATCGGGCCGGTATCACTGATTACGCCATTCAATTTCCCTTACAACCTGGTCGCCCACAAAGTCGCCCCGGCGATTGCGGCTGGCTGTCCCTTTGTTCTCAAGCCAGCGGACAAGACGCCGGTGGGTGCCCTGCTGATCGGAGAAATTCTGGCCGAATGTGATTTGCCGGAGGGCGCATTTTCCGTTTTGCCGATGGATGTCGAGGATGCCGGACCCTTGACCGAGGATGAGCGGTTGAAGTTACTGAGTTTTACCGGCTCGGACAAGGTTGGCTGGATGCTCAAGTCCAAGGCCGGCAAGAAACCGGTGGTGATAGAGCTGGGCGGCAATGCCGCCTGCCTGGTCGATGCTGATGCCAATATTGATGATGCTGTCGACCGGCTGGTATTTGGCGGGTTCTACCAGTCGGGTCAAAGCTGCGTTTCAGTGCAGCGCGTTCAGGTCCACCAAGCGATTTACGATGACCTCAGAGATCGCCTGGTCGAAAAGGTGGCGGCACTCAAGGGTGGTGATCCGCGCAGTGAGGAGACCTTCATCGGACCGATGATAACGGCTGCTGATGCCGAGCGGATGGTTGACTGGATTGCCGAAGCAGTCGACAAAGGCGCGCGTCTGCTGGTTGGTGGTCAACGGCAGGGTCGGATCGTGACGCCGGCCGTGCTGGAGAATGTGGATCGCGACTGCAAGGTTTACAAACAGGAAGTGTTTGGCCCGGTACTGGTGCTGGAACCGTTTTCGGATTTCGATCAGGCACTGGAAGTGATCAATGACTCTCAGTTTGGCTTGCAGGCTGGCTTGTTCATCCGCGATATCGGCAAGATCCGCAAGGCCTGGGATCGGCTGGAAGTCGGTGGCGTGATCATCAATGATGTTCCCTCATTCCGTGCCGACCATATGCCTTATGGCGGCGTCAAGGATTCCGGCCTGGGCCGCGAAGGTATCAAGTATGCGATCGATGACATGACCGAAATCCGCCTGCTGGCGATCCGGGATGTCTGATTTGGTGAAAGAGCAAATTCTTTTTGTCGCGAAGCAGCCGAGCAGCAAAGAAACAGAGCAAAAGGGAATTTGTTCTCGCAGAGTCTCCAACCCCGTGACCGGGCACGGTCGATTTTGCGCTTGTCCTTGATTCGGGTCCGCTTCAACCCCACCCTGTGGATAACTCGAACATTTGCAGGGGAGTCAACCCGTTATGCGTATGGACAAACTGACTGCACGATTCCAGCAGGCGCTGGCCGAGGCCCAGAGTCTGGCTGTGAGTATGGATCATGCCATGCTGGAACCGGAGCATGTAATGGTGGCATTGCTGGATCAGGAGGGCGGTGGTATTCGCGGCCTGCTCAGTCGTAGCGGGGCTCAAGTCAACAGCTTGCGCTCGGCGCTGGGCGAAAAACTGGACAGCCTGCCCAAAGTGTCGGGGCAGGCCGGGCAGATCAATTTGTCCAACGACACCGGACGGGTGCTGAACCTCACTGACAAGATTGCCCGCGATCGCGGTGATGCGTACATCGCTTCGGAGCTGTTCGTGCTGGGTGCACTGGAAGCCAAGGTCGGTCTTGGTCAATTATTGCATCAGGCCGGCGTGACCAAAAAAGCCATCGAACAGGCCATTGAAACCGTGCGCGGTGGTGAGACGGTGGACGATCCCAATGCCGAAGACAGCCGCGAAGCACTCAAGAAGTACACCATCGACCTGACTGAAAAGGCCGAGCAGTCACGTCTGGACCCCGTGATTGGGCGTGACGAGGAAATTCGGCGCTGTATCCAGGTGTTGCAACGCCGGACCAAGAACAATCCGGTACTGATCGGTGAGCCGGGCGTAGGCAAGACGGCCATCGTTGAAGGACTGGCCCAGCGCATCGTCGACGGTGAAGTACCCGAAGGGCTGAAGAACAAGCGCGTGCTCAGCCTGGATCTGGGTGCGCTGATTGCCGGGGCCAAGTATCGCGGTGAGTTCGAGGAGCGCCTGAAAGCGGTGATCAATGATCTGAAAAAGCAGGAAGGTCAGATCATTCTGTTTATCGATGAAATTCATACCATGGTCGGTGCGGGCAAGGCCGAAGGGTCGATGGATGCCGGCAATATGCTCAAACCTGCGCTGTCGCGCGGCGAGCTGCACTGCGTGGGTGCGACCACCCTGAATGAGTACCGCGAGAATATCGAAAAGGACGCGGCACTGGAGCGTCGTTTCCAGAAAGTGCTGGTTGGCGAGCCGTCGGTGGAAGATACCATCGCGATTCTCCGCGGCCTGCAAGAGCGCTATGAGGTTCACCACGGGGTCGACATTACCGACCCGGCGCTGGTGGCTGCGGCCACACTGTCGCACCGCTATATCACCGATCGCAACCTGCCGGACAAGGCCATCGACCTGATGGACGAAGCGGCCAGCCGTATCCGCATGGAAATCGACTCCAAGCCCGAGGCCATGGATCGTCTGGAGCGGCGCCTGATTCAGCTCAAGATCCAGCGCGAGGCGCTGAAGAAGGAGAAGGACGAGGCCTCGAAAAAGCGCCTGGCCGATCTGGAGCAGGAAATTGACGAACTGGAACGTGAATTCGCCGACCTGGATGAAGTCTGGAAGTCGGAGAAAGCGTCGGTCCAGGATGCGACGCATATCAAGGAAGAGCTGGAGCGAGCCCGGGCCGAGCTGGAGAATGCGCGGCGCGCGCAGGATCTGTCGCGCATGGCCGAAATTCAGCACGGCCGTATTCCGGAGCTGGAAAAGCAGCTGGCGCAGGCCGAGTCGGCCGAGACCACCGATCACTTCAAGCTGCTGAGAAACAAGGTCACCGAGGAGGAAATCGCCGAGGTGGTCTCGCGCTGGACCGGGATTCCGGTCTCGAAGATGCTCGAAGGCGAGCGCGACAAATTGTTGCGCATGGAACAGGCACTGCATGAACGGGTGATTGGTCAGGACGAGGCGGTCAAGGCGGTGGCCGATGCCATCCGGCGTTCCCGGGCAGGCTTGGCCGATCCTAATCGGCCGAACGGCTCGTTTCTGTTCCTGGGTCCGACCGGCGTGGGCAAGACCGAGTTGTGCAAGTCGCTGGCCAGCTTCCTGTTCGATACCGAAGAGGCAATGATCCGCATCGACATGTCGGAGTTTATGGAAAAGCACGCCGTGGCCCGCCTGATCGGCGCGCCACCGGGCTATGTTGGCTACGAGGAAGGCGGCTATCTGACCGAAACCGTGCGTCGCCGCCCGTACTCGGTGATCCTGCTCGATGAGGTCGAAAAGGCGCACCCGGAAGTCTTTAACATTCTGCTGCAAGTGCTCGATGATGGTCGCCTGACGGACGGTCACGGGCGTACGGTGGACTTCAGAAACACCGTGATTGTGATGACATCGAACCTCGGCTCGGACCGGATCCAGGAACTGTCAGGCCAGGGCTACGAGGTGATGAAGTCAGCCGTCATGGAGGTGGTCGGATCGCATTTTCGGCCGGAGTTCATCAACCGGGTCGACGAAATTGTGGTCTTTCATCCGCTCGACCAGGCCCAGATTCGCCAGATCGCCGGCATTCAGATCCAGTACCTGGAAAAACGCCTGGCTGATCGTGACATCACCTTCGAGATCACCACCGAAGCGCTCGATATCCTCGGCCAATCCGGCTTCGATCCGGTCTATGGAGCCCGCCCGCTCAAGCGCGCCATTCAGCAACGCCTGGAAAACCCGCTGGCCCAGAAGATCCTGGCCGGTGAGTACGGGCCGGGCGACACGATCAAGGTGGATGCCGCGGAAGGGGCGCTTGTTTTTGGCGATTAGTTATCGGAGGTCGGAACCCGGAACCCGTTTTATTAATCCAGTACGTACTCGATGGTGGTGACTACACGGATGACTTTGACTTCGGGCGTTGAGGGATCGCGTTCGATGATCGAGAAAAACCCTTGGCGGGCGGCGCGGATGGGGCCGATGGTGGCGTCGGAGTCGGCGGCAAACTGACTGGCGGCGCGGCGAGCGTCGGCGGTGGCTGCGGCAATCATGTCGGGCTTGATGTCGTTCAGCCCGGTAAACAGGAATTGCGCCTCCTGGCCCCAGTTGGGCGACAGGATAACGCCCTGGCCAACCAGCTCCGAGGAATCCTGCAGGGCACTCAGGGTGGCCTTGACCTTGTCGCTTTTGAGCGTCAGGCCGCGTTCTGCCAGGTAGCGACTGGCTGGCCGGTTTTCACCATAGGCATGAATCCACTGATCGGTGATGCGCGGCGGATTGCGGGTAATCTCGGCATCTTCGAAGCCACGCAGCTTGAGAAACGCGATCACGGATTCATCGGCCGCTTCCATTGATTCGCGCAGTTCATCGAGCGAGTTGCCGGCAAGCTGATAATTGATCGGCCAGATTGCCAGATCCGCCGCCACTTCGCGCTCAGCCAAACCCTTGACCTCGACAAACCGGTCGCTGATCCGAAAATCCCGAATCGCAGCCCCGACTATGATGCTTGAAACCACCAGCCCGACCGCAACCAGTCCCGCTCCAATCCAATGCTGCTTAGAATCCATGTTGTAATCTTTCCATGCCCTAATGAATCAAAACACCACTACTATAGCCCCACCACCAGCCATCTGATTGATTTTTACTGAGCCTTGAACCTTGCTTATGTGCTTAATCGCCTTCAATTTTAGTCCCACTCGAAATCCCTGGCTGGTTCTGACTGCCAATCGGGATGAATTCCATGCCCGTCCGACCCGACCACTGGCATGGTGGAGTGGACCGGAAAGCTTGCTAGCTGGTCGCGATGAACAGGCGGGCGGTACCTGGCTGGGAATAACACGCGATGGCCGCTGGGCAGCGGTGACCAATCTGCGCGATCCCCGTGCTGGTCAGGGTGAGTGTTCACGCGGGGCTCTGCCAACGGAATTTTTAACGCAGGATGTAGCGCCCGAAGACTATGCCCGAGCCGTATATTCGCGTCGTCAACGGTATGGGCCGTTCAATCTGCTGGTTGGAAACGCAAAAAGCTTGTGGTACGTCTCATCCCATGCTGCGGCACAGAGGGTTTTACCCGGCGTCCACGCGCTTTCCAACGGATTGCTCGATACACCCTGGCCCAAAAGCCGCCGTTCGGTCACGGCCCTGCGTCATATTGGAGAGAGCGCCGATCAGGATCGATTGATCCACCTGATGAATGACCGTGAGCCGGCGGCTGATCATGAGTTGCCCGATACTGGAGTGGGCCTTGAGAGGGAGCGATTTCTGTCCGCGCCGTTCATTGTTTCGGAGCGTTATGGCACGCGCTGCACGACAGTGGCGCTGCTGGGCGGGTCGAGTCGAGTATTGGAACGTCGATTCGATGTGATGGGGAATGCAGTCGGAGAGATCGGGTTTCACTTTGATGCGAGCATGAGTAGCTGCTAACCCAAACATTTTCCTGAATCCTTCGGGTCAGAGCGATTCAGAGGCAAAGTCGGCCAGCCGCGAGCGCTCACCGCGTTTCAGGGTGATGTGACCGGCGTGCGGCCAGTGTTTGAAGCGGTCGACGGCGAAGGTCAGGCCCGAGGTGGTTTCGGTCAGGTAGGGGGTATCGATCTGTTCGACATTGCCCAGGCAGACGATCTTGGTGCCCGGCCCGGCCCGGGTAATCAGGGTTTTCATCTGCTTGGGCGTGATGTTCTGGGCCTCGTCGATAATCAGGTAGCGGCTTAAGAAAGTCCGGCCGCGCATGAAATTCAACGAGCGGATCTTGATTCTCGAGGCCAGCAGATCGTTGGTTGCCGCCCGTCCCCATTCGCCGCCGTGATCATCTGATTCGGTCAGAACTTCAAGATTATCGGTCAGTGCCCCCATCCAGGGGGTCATCTTCTCTTCTTCGGTACCGGGGAGAAATCCGATATCTTCGCCCACGGAGACGGTCGCCCGGGTCATGACGATCTCACGGTAGAGCTTGTTGTCCAGAGTCTGGGCCAGGCCGGCGGCCAGGGCCAGCAAGGTCTTGCCAGTACCGGCGGTGCCCAGCAGGGTGACAAAATCGATGTCCGGATCCATCAATAAATTGAGTGCAAAGTTCTGCTCCGGGTTGCGTGCGGTAATGCCCCATACGCCGTTCTGGGCACGGCGAAAATCCTGGGCGATCTCCATCACGATCTGGTCGTCCGCAACGGTGCGGACCAGTGCTTCCAGTCCATTGTCGCCGGCCAGGCGCAGGCACTGGTTGGCATACCAGTCTTCGTCGGCCTGACGGCCCATGCGGTAAAAAGTCCGGCCGTCCTCGGTCCAGGAATCCTCGGTGCTGTGCGCTTCCCAGAAGCCGTTGTCGAGTTCGCGCATGCCGGTGTAGAGCAGGCTGAGATCGTCCAGCGCCCGGTCGTTGTGGTAGTCCTCCGCGGGAATGCCGTGAATCGCTGCCTTGATCCGCAGATTGATGTCCTTGGACACCAGGATGACGTCTTTTTCCGGATGATTGCGGCTCAGGTGCAGCGCGGCCAGCAGGATTTCATTGTCGGCCAGTGAGCGATCACCGACCAGTTCAGAGCCATTGTCAATGCGCTCGGTCTGGAAAAACAATCTGCCGCTGCCAACCTTGAGATTCAGTCCTTCCGGCTCACGCAGACTCAAGCCATGTTCAATCGGTGAGTCGGCATGCATCATCTGGCCAATAAAGCGACTGACCTGGCGCACATTGCGCGCCACTTCGGAAACTCCTTTTTTGGCCCGGTCGAGCTCTTCGAGCACGATCATCGGCAGAAAAATGTCGTGTTCGGCAAATCGGTACAACGAGGTCGGATCGTGCATCAGCACGTTGGTATCTAACAGATACAGGCGCGGGCGCTCGGCCATGGGATCACTGGCTCCTGGTGGTGAAGATCAAAAGAAACGAAGTAATTCGAGCAAGGGGTCAGCCCAATTGCCTGACCGCCTCCAGGACTTCCTCGACATGGCCGGGCACGCGCACTTTTCGCCATTCCCTGACCAGCTTGCCGGCCTTGTCGAACAGGAAAGTACTGCGCTCGATACCCATGACTTTTTTGCCATACATGTTTTTTTCCTTGATGACGTCAAATTCCTTGCACAGTTTTTCTTCGGTATCGGCCAGCAAGGGAAATGGAAAGTCCTGTTTGGCGGCAAATTTTTCGTGGCTGGAAGCACTGTCGCGAGAGACACCGACAATGGCGCATTGCAGTGCCTGAAAGTCGGCGTAGAGATCGCGAAACTCCTGACCCTGTCGGGTGCAGCCGGGGGTATTGTCGCGGGGGTAGAAATAGACAACCACCGGATTTCCCTTGAAATCCGACAACTTGAGTTTGCGGTCTCCAGTGGCGGGCAGGGCTGAGGTTGAGAGTCGAACGGTCTTGTTTGTTGGCATAAGAATAAAAGTTTCGTTAATTCAGGAACTTGTGATTGAATCCGTGCATCGAAGCGCGCATCCATAAGGTAAACTATCACAATCTGATCTGCCCTAAGTTGTCGGGCATTCAAAAGTTGCTTCCTGGAGTACTCATGTTTTCTGGATCCATTGTGGCCCTGGTCACTCCGATGACGATTAACGGTTCGGTTGATGAGCCGGCCTGGCTGCGCCTGATCGACTGGCACCTGGCCTCAGGCACCCGGGGCCTGGTCGTCGGCGGAACGACCGGAGAATCGGCGACCCTGGTCGAAGCGGAGTTTACCCGCCTTCTGGAGCTGGCAGTGGAGCGCGCAAAAGGACAGATGAGCATCCTGGCCGGTACCGGCACCTCGTCGACCGCCGAAACCATTCGACGCAGCCAGCTTGCCGCATCGCTCGGTGCTGACGCAGCGCTGGTCGTGACGCCGGCCTATAACCGGCCGAGCCAGCGTGGTCTGGAGGCGCATTTCAACGCCGTGGCCGACGCTTCGCCGGTTCCCATCGTGCTTTACAATGTACCCACACGAACCGCCTGTGACCTGCTGCCCGAGACCACCATTCGCCTTGTCGAGCACGCCAATATTGTGGCGATCAAGGAAGCGGTGGGCGAGTCGAGGCGGGTGGCCGCCTTGCTCGAAGCGCGCGTCGTCGTTCTGAGCGGCGATGATCCGACTTGCTGCGAGCGTGTACTGGAAGGCGCCAGCGGCGTCATTTCGGTCGCAGCTAACGTCGCACCCGCAGCCATGGTCAGGCTGTGCCATCTGGCGGCAGACAAGCAGGCCAGTTCGGCGCGTCAGATCAATGCCGAACTGACCGATTTGTATGCATTTCTTGGTGTTGAGCCCAATCCGGTGCCGGTCAAGTGGCTGCTTTATCGAATGGGCTGGATTGGGCCAGGTCTGCGGTTGCCATTGGTCAGGCTGGATGAACTGTATCAGGCGCAGGCCGATGAATTGATATCAGGCCTGAAACTGGACGTCGGCAATGAATTTGCCTAAACTGGGCGGTCGCTTTGCGTCTGGTGACCACCAAGTGATGGTCAGTTAGCCAACTATTAAACCCAAGGACAGGACCAAGGGGTCTATGAATTTGACACAGGTTATTCAACGTTGCCTGCTGATTTTGATGGTTGCCGGGCTGGTTGCCGGCTGTTTCGGCCGTGATCGTCGGCCGATCTACGTGCAGAGTGAAGAGGTGCCTCCGATTCAAGTCCCGGCGGGTCTTTCCCTGCCCGACGTAAGGCAAACGTTTGATATTCCCGGCACCTTCCTGCCGGAGCTGGCCGCCGTGGGCGATGAATCAAAGCCGCCAGTCGTGCTGTCAAGCGCTGAAGCTGAGGCCTCCCGCTCGCATATCCGTTTTGGGCCGACCGGACTGTATCTGGAAGTTGAAGACGAGCCGGACAGCGTATGGCGTCGGCTGAGTTTTACTCTCAATCGCGGGGGCATGAATGTTCGTGAGATCAACCAGGAGCACCGCCGCTATCGATTCTATCTGGATCATGAGCCGCTCGAAATTCGCCGAACCGGCCTGGCACGTTTTGCGTTCTGGCGCGGCGACGAATTGGTTGACTACAGCGGTACGTACCTGGCTGAGTTGCGCGAAGATGGCAATCGAACTCGAATCGTGCTGCTCGGCGAAGGTGGTGAAATCATCGAGATGGAACGTGCGGAATATGTGCTGTCCATGCTGCGAGAACGCCTGGGCTGATCCGGGTCAGCGCTCCAGCAGCTTGAGCTTGTCGGGCACATCTTCCCATTCCTTGGCATCGGCCGGGGCAGCTTTCATCTCGGTAATGACAGGCCACTCGCGGCAAAGCTCGGCGTTTAGGGCCAGGAATTCCTCCTGACCGGCGGGCAAATCGTCCTCCGGGTATATCGCCTCAACCGGGCATTCCGGCTCGCACAGCGTGCAGTCAATGCACTCTTCGGGGTCAATCGCCAGAAAGTTTGGCCCTTCGTGAAAGCAGTCGACCGGGCAGACTTCCACGCAATCGGTGTACTTGCACTTGATGCAGTTTTCGGTGACGACGAAGGTCATGGATTTGGATTCCTTACCGGGCACTCAGCCAGCAATGCGCCTGACAGCGCGAAAGTGATAAACTAGTGATCTTTATTCTAACAAACCAGGTTGTTGCCTGTTGTATGCAAACGGGCCTTCTCCATTGAATTTCTATCATCCGCACGACCAGTCTGACGGCCCCGTGCCGCGCGTGATTACCCGTCAGGAACACGGTATACAGCCGCGCCATATCAGCCCCAATGCCGTCAAGGTCATTGAGCGTCTTCAGGACGAAGGCTATCTGGCCTATATCGTGGGCGGGAGTATCCGTGATCTTCTGCTCGGGGAGCAGCCCAAGGATTTCGATGTCGCGACCAGTGCGACGCCCGAGCGGGTCAAAAGTGTGATTCGCAACGCGCGACTGATTGGTCGTCGCTTTCGTCTGGCCCACGTTCGCTTTGGCCGCGAGATTATCGAAGTGGCAACCTTTCGTGGCGGTGAAGATGAAGACAGTGAGCATCGCGAGGTCGAAGAGGGTGGCCGAGTGTTGCGTGACAATGTCTATGGCAATGAAGACGAAGATGCTCGCCGGCGCGACTTTACCATCAACGCACTGATGTATGACCCGAAGACCGAAACCATCCATGACCACGTGGGTGGCTATGAGGATGTCCTGGCCCGTCGATTACGTCTGATCGGAGATCCGGTCAGGCGCTACCGTGAAGACCCGGTTCGCCTGCTCAGGGCCGTGCGTTTTCAGGTCAAGCTTGATCTGGCGATCGAGCCCGGCACAGCCGGCCCGATGGTTTCGATGGCACCTTTGCTGGGCGATATACCGCCGGCCAGATTGTTTGATGAGATCATCAAATTGTTCCTGGCAGGCAAGGCCTGGCCAACCTACCAGGCGCTGGTTCGGCAAAACTTGTGGAATCAACTGTTCCCCGGTCTGTTTGTGGATCCTGCCGATCCTCCAGCGCTGGTTGTGCAGACACTCAAGAATACGGATAGCCGCGTGCAACAAGGCCTGCCGGTGACGCCGGGTTTTCTGTTTGCCGCATTCCTGTGGCCCAGGGTCAAGCCACTTGCTTATCAGTTGATTGAGCAGGGCGTGGCACCGGTCGAGGCACTGGCAGAAGCCGGCGAGGAAGTCATCGTGGCCCAGGCGAGAAAGGTCGCGATTCATCGGCGCTTTTCCTCCATGTCGAAGGAAATCTGGTGTATGCAGCCGCGTTTCGAGAACCGTCGTGGTAAACGTGCGCTTCGTCTGATCAATGAACGGCGATTTCGGGCGTCCTATGATTTTTTGTTGCTGCGTGTTCTGGAAGAGCCTGAACTCAAGGAATTGGCGGACTGGTGGACGCATATCCAGGAGGTTGACGCTGAAAATCGTGAGCAGATGGTACAAAACGCCGGCGGCGGACGCTCGCGCAGGCGCCGGCCTCGAAAACGCAAGGCGGGTTCATGATCTCCGCCTGGGTGGGCCTGGGAAGCAACCTGGGGAATTCTGAGTCGATACTGCGTCGGGCAGTGTCGCAACTGGCCATGTTGCATGGCACCCAGATGAGGGCGGTGTCGCCGCTCTATCGAACCGAACCCTGGGGCGAGCCCGATCAACCGTGTTTTCTCAATGCGGTGGCCAAGTTGGCGACCGATTTGACGCCGAGGGAATTGTTGTCGGCACTGTTGGCAATCGAGCATCGGCTGGGACGAGTGCGTGATGGCAAACGCTGGGGGCCTCGAACACTGGACCTTGATCTGCTGGTCTACGGCCATCACTGTATTGATCAGCCGGATCTTGTGGTGCCTCATCCGCGCCTGCATGAACGCGCATTTGTGTTGGTACCATTGGATGATTTGTCGCCCGAACTGGAAGTGCCCGGGCTGGGTCGGGTGGCCGAACTGCTGGCCGCTTTGGATACCAGTCAGCGCAGCGGGGTACAAAGGGCCACCAGCCCGGACGAATTGCAACCAACCCCGATGTGCGAGTCGACTTGATGAGCGAGAACAATACTGTGAACGTGACGGTTCCGGAGCTTGCCGCTCGCAAGTCGGCAAAACAGCCGATTGCCATGCTGACAGCTTATGACGCGAGTTTTGCAAGGCTGGTGGATCAGGCGGGTGTCGATTGTGTGCTGGTCGGTGACTCGCTGGGTAATGTGATCCAGGGTCAGGACAGCACCCTGCCGGTGACTCTGGACCAGATGGTTTATCACGTCAAGGCTGTGCGGCGTGGCCTGAGCCGGGCGCTGCTGCTGGCCGATATGCCATTTCTGACCTATCACGATCGAGCAACGGCGATGAAAAGTGCCGGAAAGCTGATGCAGGCTGGTGCTCAAATGGTCAAGCTGGAAGGCGGATCCCCCATCGTTCCGATTGTTGCGGAACTGGTCGCTCAGGGTATTCCAGTCTGCGGTCACCTCGGGCTGACCCCGCAGCACGTGCATCAACTGGGTGGTTATCGGGTCCAGGCTCGCGACCAGGCTCTGGCTCAGGTGCTGTTGGCTGATGCTCGGGCACTGGTATCGGCCGGGGCGGCTTTGCTGGTACTTGAATGTGTGCCGACGAAACTGGCCGCCGACGTAGCCGCCGTGCTTGATATTCCGGTTATTGGTATTGGTGCGGGTCCGGATGTGGATGGTCAGGTGCTCGTGCTCTATGATGTGCTGGGTATCAGTACCGGGCATCGTCCGCGCTTTGTGCGCAATTTCATGGAGCAGGCAGGGGGCATTCAGGAAGCATTGACGCATTTTGTGGCGGATGTGCGTGAGCGACGTTTTCCGACCGCTGAACACGGTTACCGGTGACTCCGGCGGTTGTTCGAGATCTGGCTGAACTGCTAGCTGTCAGGGCAGCTTGGCGGGCCGATGGCCAGACCATCGGCCTGGTTCCGACCATGGGCAATCTGCATGCTGGACATCTGGCGCTGGTCGATGCGATGCGAACGGCCTGTGACCGTGTAATTACCAGTATTTTTGTCAATCCGACCCAGTTCGGTCCGGGTGAGGATTTTGATGCCTACCCACGAACCTTCGTAGCGGATCTGGCTCGACTGGGCGAGCGGCACTGTGATCTGGTCTGGGCACCGACGGTCGAGATGATGTACCCGCTGGCCGAATCGTTTGAAGTCCATGTGCCACCCGGATTGGGCGACATCGTATGCGGTGTCTATCGACCCGGACATTTTCACGGTGTCGCCAATGTTGTTTTGCGCTTGCTGGCCCAGACAGATGCCGACCGGGCGATTTTTGGTGAAAAGGATTTCCAGCAGCTGCTGATCATTCGCCAAATGGTTAAAGACTTTGGGCTGTCGACGAGTATTGACAGTCTTCCGACCGTACGCGAGGAAGATGGCCTGGCCATGAGTTCGCGCAACCAGTATCTGACCCCCACGCAACGCGCCGCAGCTCCCACGCTGTTTCGAGTGCTGAGCCAGATCGCCTCCAATCTGCAGTCCGGGCAATCCTGGGACAGGCTGAGCACTGCGGCACTCAAGGAACTGGAAACAGCCGGATTTCATCCGCAATACCTGGAATGGCGATCATCTGAAAACCTCGGCCCGCCCGAGCCCAATCGCCCCCAACGCCTTCTGGCGGCCGCCATGCTGGGAAAAGCCCGCCTGATCGATAACGTTCCTGTTTGAATTGGTTTTTTGGTTTTTTGGTTTGGTTGGTACTTTAGTTCGGTTGGTTTTTTGGTTTTGAACTTCTAACCCAAAAAAACCAACTGAACGAAAAAACTAAGGAGACGGAGCTGTCCAGCGCGAGAAGGCGGCGCTGAACAGATCCGTCAGGCTTTTCCCCGCGATTTGCGGCTCCGAATCCAGTTCAGCACCGCTTCCCACTCTTCCCAGTCCTGCCAGGCCTGGTAGGGTGGCAGGTCGGATACGGCCAGACCTTTTTCAAAGGCCCGGACATAGTTCATGGAATCCCTGAGCTGACCCACCACGGGAACCCGGAAATCGTTGAGAAAGCCGGTCAGTTCCCGGTAGATGATGGTGTGGGGTCTGACCCGGTTGGCGATCAGGCCAACCACCGTCTGGCGTTCCTGTACCGGTTTGAGTTCGAGCAAGTGGCTCAGGAAGCGCCATGCGGCGCGCATATCGACGGGCGAGGGCAGCACCGGAATCAGCACGGTTTCGGCCCGCCGCAGGACATGGCCCAGCTCGGTTCCATGGATGCCGGCGGGGGTGTCGAGGATCAGAGTGTCAATGCCGGCTGGCGCTCGCAGCGGCCCACCATCGCGATTGACCGGTTCGATGACCGGATAGTCTTGGCTGCGTTGCCCCAGCCAGTCGTTGGCCGATTGCTGGGGATCCATGTCACCCAGCGCGACAGCATGACCTTCCCAGGCCAGGGCCGATGCCAGGCTGGTGGCGATCGTGGTTTTTCCGCAACCGCCCTTGGCGTTGACGACGGCGATGGTCCGCATACAGTCCTCCCAGTGGAGTATTAATATCGTCGTGGATCCGGCAGCCCCGAGTGCAGCAGCCAGCGTCCCAAATCCTCATCATACCGCCACACTTCGCGATGGTCGATAACCCGTTCGCGCTGAGTATGGACATGATACAGGCGGATTTGCACCACGCGCTGGAAACCCAGTTCATCAGGGTCCGTCACAACCTGCCGGACTCGATATTCGGTAACCCGGAATTGGTTGAGCCGGTTGATATCGAGCATGGTGACAGGGTTTTCGGCCAGCCACTCAGGATGAATGTAATCCAGTAGCACATCGTATTGCTGGCTCCAGCGCACTGCAGCCTCCCAGCGCTCAATTGTCTGTTCGCGTTCCTTTTTTTGTTGACTACTGGCACAGGCGGCCAGGGCCAGGATGGTCAGAATGATCAGTAGTGAGCGTGCCATGATGTTTGGTTTCACTTTCAGAGTCCGGTGAGGGCAGCATACCGGGCTGACAGCGTTGCTGCCACCTCACCCTTGAAGTAAATTCCAGGAGTCAGATCCAGACGCCCCCGGCCCCTGGACTCGATATCGGCGAGAAACCGTTCACTGGCAGCCGGTTCAGGCCAGTGGCAGCGGGCCTCAAAGGGGCCATTGACCGGCCTGAGAAAGCGCATTTCGCAGCGCCCGATCACCAGTTCGGCCTGAATGCCGGCCTGTCGCATCAGCAGTCTTGGCAGCGACCAGCCGGCCAGGATCATGGCGCTGGCCATGGCCCCACCGAACGCGGTTCCCTTGTCGTTGATATTGGGTGCCAGCGGCAGGGCCAGTATCAGCCCATCCTCATCGAGGTTGGCAATTGACAACGACATGGCGTCCCCAAGGGGTATTTGCCGGGTCAGCGTGTTCGCCAGCCAGGCAATATCAGTCGAATCAGGTTTCATCATGACGATATTGTAGGCAGTCGGCGGTAATAGGTCTCGTACAATATGGCGATGCGTCTCACGCCAGCCACCCGCCAAAGTCTGCCGTTCATCGCCCGAACATTGATGCCACGCGAAATTTCGGCCAATGCCACCATGGCGGTGGCGCTCGGCGCACTGGAGGGCGGGGTCGTGGGGGTGGTGGTCAAGAACCAGTTCGACGGGGTAGCCGACCCGGTGTGGGTCAATCTGGCGGTTGGCCTGGTGGCTGGCGCGCCGGCCTTTGCCAATGTGGTTTCGCTGTCGATTTCCGGACTGGCCGAGGGCCGCGACAAGACCGCCTGGGTAGCCGTGTTGATGGCGCTGACGGCCATTTTTCTGATCCTGATGCCGCTGGCACCGGTGAGTGCCAGCGGACTGGTCCTGATTACGCTGTCGATGGTCATTGCCCGCCTGGCCTGGGCCGGCGTGATCACCTTGCGTGCCGCCATCTGGCGAGCCAATTTTCCCCGCCATGTCAGGGCCCAGATTACCGGCCGGATTACGGTCATCTATTCATTGATTATCGCGATCACGGCCGCGTTGATCGGCCTGGCCATGACCTGGTGGCCGGATGCCTGGCGCTTCATGTTTCCGGTGGCCGGTGTACTTGGCTTGATTGCAGCTCGTCGTTACCAGCGAATACGCATTCGAATGGGTGGGCGTCTGCGCCGAAGTGAGATCAACCAGCGGCAACATCGAAAAGGGGGGCAGTTTAGGGCAGCATTTGGCATTCTGGCCGCCGATCGCTGGTATCGACGCTACATGCTGACCATGTTTGCTTTCGGCTCGGGTAATCTGATGATCATTGCCCTGCTGGTTATCGTGCTTAACGAACAATTCGGTTTCCCGCGTCTTCAGCAAGTGCTGATCACGACCACGCTGCCACTGATCAGCCTGGCCGTGTTTACTCCGATCTGGGCTCGCCGCCTGGATGCCGTACATATTCTCGACTACCGCGCCCGTCAGGCCTGGAGTTTCGTTCTGGCCCTGGGCCTGCTCACGCTGGCAACAATAGCCGGTATACCCTGGTTATTCTGGGTGGGTGCGCTGGCCCTGGGGGCGGCATTTGCCGGGGGCAAGTTGGGCTGGAACCTGGGCCACAATGATTTCGCCAGCGATGATCAGTCCACACTCTATATGGGCATCCACGTCACGCTGACGGGTGTTCGCGGCCTGATCGCTCCAATTACCGGCGTTCTGGTCTACCAGTACCTGGAAAGTCTCGGTGGTGGCTTCGGTCGCTGGGTATTGCTGGTTCCTTTCAGTCTGACTTTGGGCGGGGCAGTGACTTTTGTGCTGTTGGCCCGTTTGCGTTTGCGGGAAATTCGTGCTGACGACGGTATTGCTCGATGAACCTGTTGATCCTCTCCCTTCTGGCTGCGTTGAACGCCAAGCCTGCTTCCGATGTGGAATTGCCCCTGGTCAGGGTCAGTGGTCGTGACATCAATACCGGTTCGTCTCAGGCTACGTCCAGCCTGTCAGCTGAAAATATCCATCGGCTAAAGCCAACGCATCCGGCGGAGTTGTTCGCACGACTGCCGGGTGCCTGGATAACCCGCGGCTCAGGCCAGGAACATCTGAGCGCTGTTCGTTCCGCCTTGTTAACGGGTGCGGGGGGTTGTGGCGCGCTTTTGATTCTCGAAGACGGTATCCCCATCCGTCCGCCCGGCTTCTGTAATGTCAACAACCTGTTCGAGGTCAACCTGCTCCAGGCAACTGAAATACGGGTCTTGCGTGGTCCTGGGGGTCTGGGTCATGCATCGGGTGGCTTGCACGGGGTGATCGACGTGCATACCCGCTCACCGATGTTGACACCGCTTAACCGGGTCAGTATCGAAGCCGGATCCAATGATTTTTATCGTGCCAGTGCCTCGCTCACCGGCGAGTTGGAAAATGGTGCCTTGGGGATCGATGCCAGCGCAGTTGATGCCGGCAGTTTTCGCCAGGACGAGGGCTACGAACATCAGTTCCTGACCCTGAACCACGCCATGTTGACATCTTGGGGGCAATGGCGAACAACACTGGTTGCTGCGCGTCTGGACCAGGATACGGCCGGCTTCATTCTAGGGCGTGACAGCTTCCGTGATCCGCTGTTGCGGCGACAGAATCTCAATCCTGAAGCATTTCGCCGGGCGACGGCGGTACGCCTGACCAGTCGGGCCGAATGGCAGGATCAACACCGCGATAGCCGCTTGACCGCATTTGCACGCCGTTCGCGCATGACATTCCTGCAGCACTTCCTGCCGGGCAAGCCGCTGGAACGTAACGGCCAGGTTTCAACCGGACTGCAGTTCGATCAACGTCGAACCGGCTTGAGCGTGGATATTGAATGGGGCCTGGATGCCGAAGTATTTCAGGGGTTTCTGTTTCAGCGCCAGGACCAGCCTGCCGAAGGTTCGCCGTTTCTGGTTGCAACCCGGCCGGTAGGCCGGCATTACGATTACGAGGTTGATGGCCAGCGCCTGGGCGGCTATCTGGCCTGGTCCGGGAGTCTGGCGGATCAATGGACCTGGCGTGCCGGTGTGCATGCCGATGGCGTGCGCTATGATTACCGGACGGCCCTGGCGCCGGGTAATCTCGCCGAGGATGGCAGCCGCTGTGATTTTGGCGGTTGTTTATACACCCGACCGGCTGATCGCGATGATGTCTTCGTTGATCTGGCCCCGGAACTGACACTCAGCCATGAGCTGGATTCAGGCCTGTTGTGGCTGCGCCTGGCTCGCGGATTTCGAGCACCGCAGGCAACCGAACTGTATCGCTTGCAGAGCGGACAATCGGTTGCCGACCTGGAGTCCGAACAACTCGATGCCGTAGAGCTGGGATGGCGTCGTCCGGGTCGCTTGAACTGGGAACTGATCGCCTTTGCCCAGCGCAAGGAAAACTTCATCTTTCGCGATGCCGAAGGTTTCAATGTCAGTGACGGCCGCACCCGACATGTTGGCCTTGAGTTCGAGGCCGGTTGGCGGCTCAATGATCATCTGCGCTTGGATGGCCGCGGCACCTGGGCACGGCATTCCAATCGATTCGATCGTGACCTGAGTGGCGAAACAATCATTTCCGGACGCGATATGCCGTCGGCCCCGCGGCGCCTGTGGAGCGCCGATCTGACCTGGACCCCCGAAAAACGCTGGAGTGCACAACTGGCTGTCGAACACACCGGTGCCTACTGGCTGGATGCGGCCAATACCCGCCGTTATTCCGGTCATACCCTGTGGCATGGTGTCGTCGAATTCGAACCGATGCCTGGCTGGCACCTTGGCTTGCGCGCACGCAACCTGACCGGCCGCCGCTACGCCGAGCGTGCCGATTTCGCCTTTGACAACTACCGCTACTTCCCGGGCGCGGGCCGAAGCCTCTTCATCAGTCTGGGGCTTGAGCGTTAAAACCAGTTCAGGATCAGTGGCGGGTTCGCAGCACCAGCAGGCCGGCCAGCATCAGCGCCAGCATCAGCACCAGTTGAATGGTCGCGCCGCCAACGGGTACAGCGAACGGAGATCCAGTCGGCCGGGACCGGGACCTGGGCCGCCAATGCCGCCAGTCTCATCGGTGCCGCGCACGTTGCTGACGAATGCGCCACTGTCGAAGATACTGTCGTTGGTGTCGGCCAGGGCGATCAGTGCGGTTTGCGAGGTCAGACCGGGATCAACATCGCCGATGATGGTAAAGCGGGGCGTGATGCCGTTGTATTCAATATCGTAGACGCCCCCGCCGACCGGATTGTCAATGAACTGGGTGTCGTCGTTATTGCCGATCAGAGATCCGCTGGGGAATTCAGCAAAATTTACGCCGTCGACAAAAAAGCCGAAGATATCAGTCACGGTCTGGGTGGGAAACTCGTCGCTTCCGAAAACGAGATCAATGGCAATTCCGGATCCTTAACGAGAAAGCGACGCAAAAGATGTCAATCGCCGGTTTCCTGTATCGGAAACCCTGAATCCCTGACCCAGTCGTGAATATGAGCTTCGAGTACATTCAGCGGTACCGCACCGGTTTCCAGTACGCGAGCGTGAAATTGGCGAATATCAAAGGCATCACCCATTGCCTGCTCGGCGCGGGAGCGCAGTTCGCGAATTTTGAGTTCGCCGATCTTGTAGGCCAGCGCCTGGGATGGAATGGCCATGTAACGTTCGGCCTCGGATGCCGCCCGTGCCTCTGCGGCCGGTGAATTCGCGTACATGTAATCCAGGACCTGCTCGCGGGACCAGCCATGGAAATGCAGGCCGGTGTCAACCACCAGTCGGATGGCACGCCACAACTCGGCGGCATGGGCACCGAATTTTGCGTAAGGGTCCTGGTAAATACCCATTTCGTGGCCCAGGTATTCGGCATATAGACCCCAGCCCTCGACATAGGCGGTGTAGCTACCGAATCGCCGGAATCGTGGCAGGCCGTCAGTTTCCTGCTGCAATGCGATCTGGAAGTGGTGTCCGGGTGCGGCTTCATGCAGAAACAGCGCTTCAACGCCCCAGCTCGGACGGGCATTCAGGTCATAAGTGTTGGCGTAAAAGATACCGGGACGCGAACCATCAGCGGCCGGTCTTTGATAGGACCCACCGGCAGCGCTGCGCTCGCGGAACGGTTCGACCGGACGAATTTCGTAGTCGGCTTTCGGCAATAAGGTAAAGTACTTCGGCACCTCTGCATTGACGGTTTCTCGCAGATTTTCGTGGGCCTGTATCAGTTCTTCAGCCGTAGCGAAAATAAACTGCTCATCGGTGCGCGTGAATTCAAAAAAATCCTGCATGTCACCGTC
>CAZFYM010000009.1:60563-64898 GCA_964523755.1 uncultured Wenzhouxiangella sp.
ACTTCAAGAATCTGGCCGTGGATGCGTTCCACTTCGGCCAGCCCAATCTCGTGTATTTCACCGGGTGTGAGATTGGTCGTGGTGGTGTTCGCGACCAGCCAGGCATACCACTCCTCGCCGCCGGGTAAAGCGTTCATGCCGGCAGTGTCACGGCAGGCTGGCTGATATTCACCGGCAAGAAAATCGCGCAAGCGCTGAATGGTCGGCAAGGCGGTCTCGGCAATCAATGTGCGGTAGTCGGTCTCGATGCGTGCGCGCGCTTCCTGGTCGATCTCATCAGGGAAGTTGCTTACCGGTCGATAAAGCAGACTGTCGGCTGGATCATCGACCAAATGGGCATCGAGCTGTTCGAGGGTACGATCGACAAGAATACGTGGCGGCACGATATTCTGCTGCATGCCCTCTCGCATAGTCACGATGGCCTGGTCCACCCAGACAGTCCACTCTGTGACGCGCTGGCGCCAGGCATCATAGTCGTCACTATTTCTGAACGGCTGGGCACCGTTGCCGGAGCCGAGCATGATCAGGGTGTTGACGGGATTGCGAAACTGATTGATTGGCAGCAGATGTCCCGGGAATTTTTCGCCTTCAATAGCGCGTTCGCGCTCACTTGCGAACATGCGGTAACTGAGCAGATCCTGACCTGTCAGACCGTCGTCACCAATCGCGCGCAATTGCGCAAGATAATGTTGATGCAGCTCAAGGACACGTTCGCGATGTTCCGCCCCCAGCGAATTTGGCCAGCGGTTCGACCAGCGATGGTCGCCCATGAAGGTGGCACGCAGAGGATTGAGTTCCAGTGATGCTTCGAAATAATTCTCGTAGAGCGATTCAAGCCTTGCAACCCGCTCACTGGTATCCAGCGCCTCAGTCGTAAGCTCTTCAGCCGATTCGAGGGCCGCTGTCTCATTCGGTTCAGCCGGCGGGTCGGTTTCCGGAGCACAGCCGACAAGCATGATGGCTAGAACAAGCGTGAAAACAAGCGTTCTGATGGGCATAGGATTCTTACTCGGGATTGATAGGGATAGTTATGCGATATTCGCTTGTTGAATCTCCAACAGCAACACATCTGCCTCGACCACCTCATTGGTGCTGACAGCGAGTTGTATGACTTCGCCGCTCATCGGGGCCTTGATGGTCAGCTCCATTTTCATTGCTTCCATGATCAGCAGGGTGTCACCTTCCTGGACACTGTCACCTTGCTTGACTCTCACGTCAAGAATCTTGCCCGGCATCGGGGTGGTGAGGCGTCCTTCGCTGGCCTGGGATTCGCCGACCACTTCAAAGCGTTCGTGCCACTTGAGGCTCCAGCGACGATTGGACAGGCAGACTTCAATGGAAAAGTCGTTGACGGCAAAAATTTGCAAGCGCCGGCTTTTTCCATCGCAGGTGAGAGTGTAGCCTTGCGCATCAAGCTGGCGCAGTTCGATGCTTACCGGTTGATCAAGCAGCGTCAAACGGTAGCGGCCGTTGTGACCTTCGGCCTCGATCGTTTCTCGCTGACCTTTGTGTTCGATGTCGATGGATCGGCTGCTGCGACCGCCGATACGCCAGCCGTCGGTTTGATCCCAGGGTGAACGGCTGTCGACCGAATGGTCCTGCTGAAACAACCAGTAGGCGACCGCGGCTGCCAGAACCTCCTGTGGCAGTTCGCCGGTCTGAATTACGGATTCCAGATCGCGGTCCAGACGGCCGGTGTCAATGGCCGCCTCGCCGAAGGCCGTCGAGCCGGCCAGGGCCTGCAGAAACCCCAGGTTGGTGGTCGGACCGGCCACGAAGCTGGACGCCAGCGCCAGATTCAGGCGGGCCAGGCAGGCGGTACGAGTGTCGTCATGCACAATCAGCTTGGCGATCATCGGGTCGTAGTGCATGCTGACCTCGTCGCCCTGATCAACACCGCTGTCGATGCGTACCTGCCCGTCGTCCGGAAAGCGCAGGGTATTGATACGACCGGTTGACGGTACAAAACCCTGGTCCGGATCTTCGGCATAGATGCGTGCTTCCATCGCATGGCCGGATGCGGTGATCTGGTCTTGGTTCAGGGGCAATGGCTGGCCAGCGGCCACGCGGATCTGCCATTCCACCAGGTCCAGGCCGGTGATCAGCTCGGTGACCGGGTGCTCGACCTGCAACCGGGTATTCATTTCCAGGAAAAAGAATTCATCGCCATCGACCAGGAATTCGACCGTGCCAGCACCCAGATAGCTGACCGCCTCGACCGCGCGCACGGCGGCTGAGAGCAGATCCTGGCGAATCGATTCATTCAGATTCGGTGCCGGCGCTTCTTCGATAATCTTTTGGTGCCGACGCTGGCTGGAGCAGTCCCGTTCGAACAGGTGCACGGCATTGCCGTGGCTATCGGCAAAAATCTGCGCTTCGATATGGCGCGGGCGCTCCAGATAGCGCTCGAGGATCATGCGCTGGTCACCAAACGCACCGGAGGCTTCGCGTCGCGCCGCCTGCAAGGCGTCGCTGAACTCACCGGCCGAGCGCACTACCCGCATACCCTTGCCACCTCCGCCAGCGGCGGCTTTGAGCATCAGGGGATAGCCCACTTTATCGGCTTCCCGGGCCAGCGTATCGTCATCCTGATCGTCGCCGTGATAGCCGGGAATCAGCGGCACGCCGGCCGGGGCCATCCTGGCCTTGGCCGATGCTTTTGAGCCCATCAGCTCCATGGTGTCGGCGCCGGGGCCGATCAAGATCAGACCGGCATCGCTAACGGCACGGGCAAAGTCGGCATTCTCGGACAGAAAGCCGTAGCCTGGATGAATGGCCTGGGCACCCGACTCCCGGGCGGCTGCGATCACCTTGCCACTATCCAAATAAGATTCGCGAGCCGCCGCCGGTCCAATCAGAATCGCCTGGTCGGCCAGGCGCACGTGACGGGCATTGGCATCGGCTTCGGAATAAACGGCCACGGCCTCAATACCCAGACGGCGACAGGTGTGGATGATGCGGCAGGCGATCTCCCCGCGATTGGCGATCAGAATCGTTTTGAACATCAGTTTTCAGCCTTTTCCTTTTCCGCCATCAATCCACGATGGCTGGCGCTTTTCCAGGAACGCATTCAGGCCCTCCTGTCCTTCGCGAGAGACTCTCAGGGCGGCGATCAGCTCGGATGTCTGACGATCCAGTGCGTCAAGATCGCCGCCGTGAGAAGTCACCAGCCGGATCAGCTCTTTCACGTGTGTCTGGGCATGCGGTCCACCGGCTTGCAGCAGTTCAATGGTGTCGCCAAGCTCGGCATCCAGCTTTCCCGCGCCAACCACCTTCCCGATCAGACCAATGCGGTTGGCAATGGCGGCATTGAAGCGCTCACCGGTCAGCATCAGGCGCCGCGCATGCTGACCCCCGATTTTCTGGATAACAAAGGGTGCAATCGTGGCCGGAGCCAGGCCCAGGCGAACCTCGGTCAGACCAAAAAGCGCCGTATCCAAGGCAATCGCAAAATCACAGGCCGCAATCAACCCGACCCCACCGCCAAAGGCATGGCCGTTGATCCGGGCAATCGTCGGGCAGGGCAGTTGATCGAGCTTGCGCAGCATGCTTGCCAGCCGGCGCGCATCGGCCCGGTTATCCGCCTCCGAGCCCTCGGCCATCGACCGCATCCAGTTCAGATCCGCCCCGGCCGAAAACGAATGCCCGGCCCCGGTCAGCACCAGGATCCGCGTGCCATCCTCGGCAATCCGGTCAAACACCGCGCTCAACTCGCCAATCAACTCGGCATTGAATGCGTTATGCACCGTCGGCCGGTTCAGCGTCAGCGTGACGATACCTCGGTCATCGCGTGTCAAAGTCAAAAGGCTAGTCATTGGCAAAACGGCTCTCATTATCGGATTTTCCAGGGTTACCCGGAGTTGCACGACGCAGCCCTCGACCACACCCAAATCCGGCATCCCATATTATCAGCCATTCCGCATAGGCTATTTGTGATTTCCGGTCAGGCTTTATCGAGTCCGGCGCAGATTGCCAATGGAGACTCCGCCAAAGAGGGATTTTGGGATTTTGGGACAAACAGGGGATTTTGGGACAGGCAGTGCGCCGGCCAAAGTCGGTGGTAGATCAAGCGGTGAAAGCCCGCTATCTGGATAGGGTTAGCACCCCGCCAGAGCCCCGAGTCATGGGCTGATGTTCGTGAGGACATCGGTTAAGCGTTGACAGGGGAAGGTACAGGCTCGGTTGCGCTTCAACAACCTGCTGCATCATGTCAGCGATTTTGGGACAGGCATTGAAATAGGAGATTTCCTGGAGGTCAGCGGGTGAATTTCCTATAGCCGTCGGATCACTGGCTTGAGACACTGCCGGCATGACCTATCCACGCAGTCATCTGGT
>CAZFYM010000010.1:0-6620 GCA_964523755.1 uncultured Wenzhouxiangella sp.
GAGCGAATCCCCATCGGGGGCGATGGATCAGGAGCTGGTGGGGATGACCAGGACTGCGCCGGGGTGGATGACGTCACCGTTCAGACCATTGGCTTCGCGCAGGCGGTTGATGCTGACCTGATAGCGGCGGGCAATCACGCCCAGCGTGTCGCCGCGCTCGACCACATAACGATCCTGGCTCCGATTGGCGGCAAACCAGGTACCTTGCGGCGCGGTTTCCCGAAAATGCCGATCCACGCCATCAGCAATCGCTGAGGCAATCTGGCGCCGGTGGCTGGGACTACCGAGATTCTGCTCGTCCTGCGGATTACTGATAAAACCGACTTCGACCAGGATGCTCGGCACGTCCGGAGAGCGTAACACCACGAAGTTTGCCCGCTCGACCCGAGCTCGATGTCGCCGTCCAACGGCACCGAGCTGATCAAGCACTTTCTCCGCTGCCCGGCTGCTGTACTCAAGTGAGGCGCTCTGGGAGAGGTCCAGCAGAACGGAGCTCAACATGTCATCACCACGGTCAAGTTTTACACCGCCGATCAGGTCCGACTGGTTTTCGCTTTGAGCCAGTAAACGAGCCGCCTCACTGGAGGCTCCGCTACGCGACAGAATATAGACCGAGCTGCCGCTGACGCGAAAATCGCGAAACGCATCGGCATGAATTGACACAAAGAGATCAGCCTCTGCCTTGCGCGCGCGCTCATAACGATCCTGCAGGGGAACAAAATAATCATCGGTACGAATCAGCACGCCCCGCATTCCAGGCAGCTCATTGATGCGTTGCTCCAGTTCGCGGGCGATTTCCAGTGTCACCGCCTTTTCATAGGTTCCGCCCGGGCCAACCGCCCCCGGATCCTCCCCGCCATGGCCAGCATCAATGGCAACAATCATTTCGCGATCACCCGTGCTTGCTGCACGGACGACTTCGCGCACCCGTTCGGTCGGGGTCTGGGCATTGTCGGGAACCAGATCGATGACCAGTCGATGGCCATAGTCCCCGGCCGGATCAAGCAGGAAGCTCTGGGGTTTGGCCGAGGTTTTCAGGTCAAAGACGACGCGCAGATCACTGCCGTTGCGCACCCCATGCCTGACGCTGCTGATCACGCCGCTGCGATCAGGATTCAGAGGCAGTTCATCATCAAGATTGGTGGCATCAATATCAACCACCACCCTGGCCGGGTTGTCCAGTGTAAACAGGCGGTAATTGACCCGATCGGCCAGATCCAACACGGCTCTCGTGCTGTCAGGACCCGCCCAGATTCTCAGGTTCTGCACTTCTCCCGCGCAAGCAAAATGGCTGCCCAAAAGCAGCGATATCGCAATCCAGATTGTGCGAGCAGCCTGGCTCATGTCCGTTCCCGGCGCAGATCCAGTTTGCATCATGCACCGAAAAAAGCATTTTTTCAAGTCAAATCGGCAAGATACGCCATGATTCGAAGACTTCACATTGACTTTGCTGTGTAGCTACCTCTACCAACGGTCAACGGGAAGTGGCGTTACCTGCTGGCAAGTTCGTTTAACACGCTAAGTACCCCTGGGCATAAATACACACACGTTCAGAGCGTCTCCAAAGCGTCAATGCAAGGCGCGCTTCGCAGGGAATGGCAAGCCCTTGCCAAGAAGCGCAACGCCGCAGTGGCGCTTTGGAGGCGCTCCCTTCGGGCGGGTCGGAAAAGCCCATCTCCGGCGTTGCACTCGCTTGAATTGGCTGGCCAGTCCTGCGCTCGCGCGCCTTGGCGATGGGCTTTTCCGATCCCGCTGAACGTGTGTGTATTTATGCCCAGGGGTACTTAGCGAACTGGCAGAAAGCCCAGGGGATTTTCGGGCTGACCGTTGCGACGAACTTCAAAATGCAGAATCGCTTCATCCCGCTCATCCAGACCCATTTCAGCAATCGGCTGACCGGCCTTGACTCGAACCCCCTCATCAACCAGTCGACGGCGATTGTGTCCGTATGCCGATAGCAGCTGTGAGGAGTGCTTGATAATGATCAGTTCCCCGTATCCGATCAGTGCTGTACCGCTGTAGACCACTTCGCCGTCGGCTGCCGCTACCACGCTCTGTCCGGCCTGGCCACGAATGCCGATGCCGCGACGGGCTGCGGAAGCATCAAACGGACGGGCCACCACACCGGCCGTCGGCCAGCGCCAGGTAACGCCCGCCACTGATCTTGTGGCCGCGCCCGAACTCGCCGGTGCCGGCGCACTGGCAGGTTGCGGTTGTGACGGGGTCTGACGCGGGGTCGGTTGAGGTTCAGGCGCAGGTTCCGGTCGGGGAGTGGGCGGACCGCTGGTCACGGCAGGGCGCTCTCCTGGCGCTATCGGGCGCGGCGGCTCAGTCATACGCAATAACTGCCCCGGACGGATCGTGTACGGTGCGGGAAGCTGGTTCCAGGCAGCGATATCGCGCCAGTCCAGCCCGTAGCGAAAGGCAATCGAATACAGAGTATCGCCGCGACGAATCTCGTAGTTGGCCGGCGCCGGCGTCGGAGCCGGCCGCGAGGTTCGCGGTGACTCCCGTCGATCTTCTACGGGTGCGGGCTGCCAGGGTGCACAAGCCGTGGCCAACAGGGCAAGCAGCAATAGACAGACCCGAATCCGCACTACGCCCAGAGCCACCAGACAAGTCCTGCGATCAAAGCCAGCGCAATGCTTATCCATCCGATATAGTCGACCCACTCCCTGAGCCGCTCGGTCGCTCGCGCCCCTCCCGACCAGATCAAGGCAGCAACCAGAAAGAATCGTGCACCTCGTCCGATCACACTACCCAGCACAAAACCGAGCACAGGCATCCCCAATGCGCCGGCCGCGATGGTAATGATCTTGTAGGGAATGGGCGAAAAGCCCGCCAGAATGACAAACCAGATGCCGTAGCTGGCAAATGCCTCGACGGCGGCCTGGTAATGAACCAGGTAGCCGATCCGTTCAATCAACGGCAACACGAATTCCAGCGCCAGGTACCCGATCAGATAGCCTAGCAACCCACCGCAGACCGAGGCCACGGTCGTCAGCAATGCCAGTCGCCAGGCTCGATCACGCCGGGCGAGCACCATGGGTGCCAACATCACGTCTGGTGGAATGGGAAACACGGTGGCTTCAGCCACCGACAAACCAACAAGATAACCCTCGGCGTGCCGATGAGCCGACCATTGAAGCACCCGATCATAGAGACGCTGAAACATTACCCCGCCCTACTCCAGCCCTTCCAGCAGCGGCACGAAAATGACCGCACCCAAATCCTCGCGATCAAAGCCCATGGCATTGCGGGTGATGCGAACCAGGCGCTGACCGTGCTCGCCACGCTGCGGGGCGACCAGTGTGCCACCTATGGCGAGCTGATCAAGCAAGCGGTCCGGAATTTCACCTCCGGCCGTCACCACGATGGCATCGAACGGTGCCTGTGTCGGCCAACCGTCCAAACCATCCGCATGCCGGGCCAGAATATTGTGCAGACCCAACTGGTGAAAACGCTGACGGGCGGTTCGCACCAGTTCGCCAATTCGCTCAGTCGTGAAGACTCGCTCCGACAGAGCGGCCAGAATCGCCGCCTGATAGCCCGAGCCAGTCCCGATTTCAAGCACCTTGCCGGGCTTTTCCGACCCAATCACCGCGGCTGTCATCAAGGCCACCACGTAAGGCTGCGAGATTGTCTGGCCGCGCCCGATCGGTAGCGCGGTATCTTCATAGGCACGCGATGAAAGCGCTTCGTCAACAAACAGGTGGCGAGGTGTCGCTGCAATCGCATCAAGCACGCGTTGGTTGGTGATTCCTTTCTCACGCAAACGCCGAACCAGACGCTGACGCGTGTTCTCCGAGGTCATGCCAATGCCGCGCTGTTGACGATCCGCGATCATTCCGAATCTCGATTCTCGCCCGCATTCAGCGCTTCAATCCACTGACTGATCTGATCAAGCGCCTGGTAACGGGTCAGATCGACATGAATCGGCGTCACCGACACATAGCCATTGCGCACCGCGTTGAAATCGGTGCCAGGGCCGTTGTCCTGCTCACCGCCTGGCGGTCCGATCCAGAAAAAGGTCCGGCCGCGCGGATCTTCCAGCGGAATAACATTCTCGGAACGATGACGATGGCCCAGACGGGTGGTTTCAAAACCGCGAATTCCCTTCCACGGCAGGTCCGGCACGTTGACGTTAAGGATCGTGTCAGCCGGCAGCGGTTCGGCTACCAGCCGTCGCATCAGGATGGTCGCGGCGCGTGCCGCACTCTCGTAATGACTGGGGCCCGCATGGCCATAAGACAGAGAAACCGCCATGGCCGGCAACCCCAGAAAACGCCCTTCCATGGCGGCTGCCACGGTTCCCGAATACAGCACGTCGTCGCCCAGGTTGGCCCCGGCGTTGATGCCGGAAATCACCATATCCGGCTCATCACCACCATCGAGCAAACCGGTAATGGCCACGTGCACACAGTCGGTCGGCGTACCAAACACCTTGTAAACATTGTCTTTTTGCCTCTCCACCCGAATCGGCTGGTCCAGCGTCAAAGAATTGCTGGCTCCGGAACGGTCACGGTCGGGTGCCACAATAGTTACCCGGTCGCAGTGCTCGGCCAGGCGCTCTGACAACAGGCGAATGCCGGGTGCATACAGCCCGTCATCGTTCGCTATGAGAATATGCATGCTTGAATTGACTGGATGAAAGACGTAACTATAAAGGAATCCGCTGCGGATTCGGCACAAACCGTTGGCCTGTCCGGTCGACAAAGACAAAAGGAACCAGCATGTCGATCAGTGACGAGGACCGCGAACTGTTTCGATCCGAGATCGGCTCGGTGCGCAGAATGCAGGCCGAACGAGTACGCCAGCGTGCTGCTCAGGCAGCCCCCATACCCCGGCAGCGCCAGCGCGACGAAGCCGCCGTGATGGAGGAATTGGCCAGCGCGCCAATTGATTTCGCCACGGTAGAATGCGGCGAGGAGTTGTCCTGGTTGCGACCGGGCATGCGTTCCCGGGTATTGATGCGGCTACGACGCGGACACTGGCGGGTCCAGGATGAAATTGATTTGCACCAGATGAACATCAAGGCCGCATCCACCTCGGTTCGCACGTTTCTTGATGCGGCGCGGCGAGACGGGCTGAGTTGCGTAAAAATCATCCATGGCAAAGGCCTGCGCTCCGGTCCGGATGGACCGCGATTGAAGCAAATGACCGCGCGCTTGCTGACTCGCACCGACAGCGTTGTTGCATTCGCCTCGGCCCCACCGAACGATGGCGGCACGGGTGCGGTCTACGTGCTGCTGAACAATCGGAAATGAGCGGGCCAATGGACGGCGCTTTGGGTGCCATTCTGATTCTGGCCGCAGTGGCCTTATGGTGGTTTTCTGCCACTCGGGCGCGGGAATTGGCCAAGTCCCACGCACGGCGCTTTTGCCAGCGCCAGGAATGGCAGCTCCTGGACCAGACCGTCGCACTGGCGTTTATGCGCCCCACCCGGCGCAGCGGACGCTGGCAGTGGCGGCGCTTGTATCGGTTCGATTTCAGTCCGGACGGAGGCCGCCGCAAGGGCGGTGAACTGGTCTTGCTGGGCAATCGCCTGGAACAAATCTCCGCCGAACTCGACGACGGCACCCGCCTGGTCGAATAGCACAGCGACAGTGAGAGCTATCTACTATCTCCCGCTCAAACGTCGCGCCCGCAGCTGAAAAGCATCACGCAAAGGCGCGGAGACGCAGAGGTCGCAGAGGAAAAACAGCTATAGAACATTCTTCTCTGCGACCTCTGCGTCTCTGTGGCTCTGCGTGAGATAGTGTTCGCAGAACGCTGCGAACCGAGATGACAAATATCTAAGGAATAGAAAGTCTACTTGACGACACGCAGGTTGGGTTTGCGGGTGCGTTTGGGATCGTCGTCGTTGCCGTCTGCGTCGGCATCGGTTTCGGCGCCTGATTCCAGCGCATCTTCATCCGGGAACATCATGCCGCGGCCGTTTTCTCGTGCGTAAATGGCTTCCACGGCGGCGATGGGGACGGAAATGGCCTGGGAAACGCCACCGAATCGGGCGACAAAGGTCACCAGATCAGCATCCATCAGCAAATCGCGCACCGCCGACGGGCTGACGTTCAATACCACCTTGCCGTCACGACGTGCGGAATCGGGCACCCGCAGTTCGGGATGCTGGGCATCGATCAGCAGGTGAGGTGTCAAACCGGAATCGACGATCCATTCGTGGATCGCACGCAGCAGGTAGGGGCGACTGGCCAGCACGGCGGGTGATCAGCTAATCCGATTCGCGCAGCAGTCGCTCGACTTCGGTCAGGCTACGCTGGAATGAATCACGCCGGAACATCCGATCCATGTATTTATTGACATTGGGTGCCTGTTTCACAGTCAGGTCAATGTCATAGGCCGGCAGGCGCCACAGCAGGGGAACCAGGGCGCAATCGGCCAGCGATAACTCATCGTGCAACAAAAAGGGTGTGAGGCCAAACAGCTCATCGGCAGCGATCAGGCTGTCGCGCAAGTGCTGTCGGGCTGCCGCGATCTTTTTCTCACCACCCGATGTTTCGATCACCTTGCCAGGCTCGATCCAGTCACGATACATCCGGTACATGACCAGCCTGAGTCGCGAGCGCGAGACCGGATCAACCGGCATCAGCGGCGGATGCGGA
>CAZFYM010000010.1:6630-39896 GCA_964523755.1 uncultured Wenzhouxiangella sp.
GCGGATAACGTTCATCCAGATACTCGGTAACCACCCAGGTGCCGTAAAGCACCATATCGCGATCCACCAGGGTCGGTGTTTCACCATACGGGTTGAGCTGGGCCAGGTCAGCCGTGGCCGCGCGATCCTGTTCGACATGGATGATTTCAACGTTGATTCCCTTCTCTGCCAGGACAAAACGCACCCTGTGACCATTGAGGCAGTTCTCGGACGAGTACAGTGCCATCATATTCCAGACCCTCTTTCGGAGTTCGCTGCAGTGCCGGTTCTTCCGGCGGCGATAATCACTTCTTCACGTCCTTCCAGTAGTCCTGATACAGGAAATAGGCCAGCAACGTGAACACGGCCAGAAACAGCAGAACCCAGATCCCCAGACTCTCACGCTTGAGAACAGCCGGCTCTGACATGTAGGTCATGAAAGCGACCAGATCGCGAACCGCGTCGTCATATTCTTCAACCGACATCAGGCCAGGCTGGTCCAGCTCCAAGGACACGATTTCGTCACGGGTCACACCATCCTCACCCGTTACTGATTCGATGATCGGCCGTTGAACTCCCTGAAGCTCCCACAGAACGTGCGGCATGGCCGCATTTTCCAGCACCGTATTGTTCCAGCCATCATCCGAGAGGTAGTAGCTGCGCAGGAAGGTGTAGATCCAGTCCTGCCCCCGCGAACGAGCTGTCAGGGTCAGATCCGGCGGTGCGATACCAAACCAGTCAACGGCCTGATCGGCCGGCATGGCCGTGATCATGTAGTCGGCCAGTTCGTGGTCACCACGGACCAGGAACTGCTCGACTTCGTCCTCGCTCAATCCCAGGTCTTGGCTCAGGCGCTGGTAACGCATGTACTGGGCCGAATGGCAGCCCATGCAGTAGTTGGCAAACAGGGCGGCACCGCGCTGCAATGAAGCCATGTCGTGAACATTGGTATTGGCATGATCGTAATCGCCACCACCGGCCGCCTGCACGCCATTGACACCCGTCAATACAAGCAGAATGAGCAGATTTGCAAACTTCTTCATCATTTGGTCACTCGTTCCGGGACCGGTTTGGTCTTCTCTAGTGAAGTCACAAGCGGCAGCAGTATAAAGAACGCGAAGTAGACAAAGGTCCAGATACGCGCCTCGATGGTTTCGGCCGGCGTGCCCGTGGCCATACCCAGCATGCCTAGCCGAATGAAACCGATGGCAAACACCGCCAGCAATATTTTGCTTGGCCACCCTTTGTAGCGAATCGAGCGAACCCGTGACCGATCAAGCCACGGCATCAAAAAGAGCACGAAGATGGCAGCGCCCATCAGCACCACGCCCAGCAACTTGTCCGGAACGGCGCGCAGGATCGCGTAATAAGGAGTGAAATACCAGACCGGCACGATATGCTCGGGCGTGACCAGCGGATCGGACGGCACGAAGTTATCCGGCTCCAGAAACAGACCGCCAAACTCGGGTGCAAAGAAGATCACAAAGGCAAACAGCAGCAAGAACATTCCGGCACCGAAGATGTCTTTGACCGTGTAGTACGGATGGAACGGAATGCCATCGAGCGGCCGGCCAAGCGCATCCTTTTTCTTCTTGATATCAATGCCCTCGGGATTATTCGATCCGACTTCATGCAGGGCAGCCAGATGAAGCACAACCAGCATCAGCAGAGCCAGCGGCAGTGCAATCACATGCAAGGCAAAAAACCGCGTCAGCGTGGCATCAGCGATGTAATAGTCACCACGAATCCATTCAACCAGCGCATCGCCTACAACGGGTATGGCACCGAACAGGGAGATGATGACTTGCGCCCCCCAGTACGACATCTGGCCCCACGGCAAGACGTAACCCATGAAAGCCTCAGCCATCATGACCAGGTAAATCAACACCCCCAGGATCCAGATCAGCTCCCGCGGCTTCTGGTAGGAGCCATACATCAGCGCCCGGAACATGTGCAGATAAACCACAATAAAAAAGAATGAGGCCCCGGTCGAATGCATATAGCGAATCAACCAACCCCACTCGACATCACGCATGATGTATTCGACAGACGCGAATGCCAGTTCAGCATCCGGCTTGTAATGCATGGTCAGAAAGATTCCGGTGACAATCTGATTGACCAGAACCAGCAAAGCGAGTGATCCGAAGAAATACATAATATTGAAATTCTTCGGCGCGTAATACTCGCTGATATGTGCTTTCCAGAACTCACTGACCGGTAAGCGCTGATCAAACCACTGTCCGAACGATGCGGCAGTCTTGCTCAACTGACTGGCAGGCTTGGCCATGTTATGCAACTCCTTCCGGATCAACGCCAATCAGGACGCGATCGATGCCTATGAATCGGTAAGGGGGTACCAGCAGGTTCAACTGGGCAGGGACGCTACGGAAAACTCGTCCTGCCAGATCGAAAGTGGATTTGTGGCACGGACAATAAAAGCCGCCCTTCCAGTTATCGTCGAATGGTTGCGGCTCGACTTGAGGCAACACCTGCGGTATGCATCCCAGATGGGTGCAATGGAGATTCAGTACCAGGATTTCCGGGTTGACCGATCTGTAAGCGTTTTGCGCGTATTCGGGTTGTTGACTGGCGACACTGGAATCCGGATCTCGGAGTCGTTCCTGCAGGTTATCGAGCTCCTGCAACATGCGGTCGGTCCGACGCATGACACCAATGGCCTGACCGCGCCACTGCACGCGTGTAATCTGGCCAGGCTCCAGATCGCCGATATAGACTTCGACCGGTGCACCCACAATACGTGCCTTGGAGCTGGGCTTCCAGGAGGCGAGAAACGGCCAGGCGGCCAAACCGGTTCCAACCGCCCCGACGACACCCGTGCCGGCCAGCAACAAACGCCGCCGGGACAGATCGGTCTCGGGCTTCAGGGAATCAAGCGATTCGGTTTCGGACATGAAATACTCCCGAGCTAACAATTCTGGGCTTGTTCGGTCAAAAGCTCCGAACATTGGCCTGCGATCAATCAACAAGTCCGGCAAACGCCCCGGCAGATGGGGTCCTGGCCATTGCAAGCGGCCCCGGATCCGGACTCAACAAGAACTCAATCCGGTATTTTAGCGAAAAATTAAGGATTTTCACAATTATAGTCCCGTCCCATGACAAATGAGCATGAAGGGCGTGTAATTCCACCCGGAATCGAACAATTGGCAGGTGCTTTGCTTCGCGTTCACTCGACGCGATATATTAGTCGGCTTGTTTTTCAGAAACGGCTCACGGCATGAAATCAATCTCCATTCGAGGCGCCCGCACCCATAATCTGGCCAATGTCGACCTGGACCTGCCACGCGACAAGCTGATTGTGTTTACCGGCTTGTCCGGGTCGGGCAAGTCGTCGCTGGCCTTCGACACGATATACGCCGAGGGGCAGCGGCGCTACGTCGAGTCCCTGTCGGCCTACGCTCGCCAATTTCTTTCGATGATGGAAAAGCCCGATGTCGATCATATTGAGGGACTTTCGCCGGCCATTTCCATCGAGCAGAAGGCAGCCAGCCACAATCCGCGCTCCACGGTCGGAACCGTGACCGAGATCCACGACTACCTGCGACTGATGTACGCGCGGGTAGGAACGCCCAGATGCCCGGACCACGATGAAGTCCTGGACGCCCAAACCGTATCGCAGATGGTTGACAGCGTGCTGGCCATGCATGAAGGCAGCAAACTGATGTTGCTGGCCCCGATGGTGCGCAACCGTAAAGGCGAGCATGTCCAGTTACTGGAAAACCTGCGCGCCCAGGGCTTTGTTCGTGCCCGGGTCAACGGCCAGGTGATTGACTTGGACGACGAACTGCCCGCTCTGGAACTGCGACGCAAGCACAGCATCGAGGCCGTGGTCGACCGATTCCGGGTACGTAGTGACCTGGCCCAACGCCTGGCCGAGAGCTTCGAAACTGCCCTGCGACTGGCCAACGGCATTGCCGTGGTCGCCCCGATAGACAAGGATGCCGGGATCAGCGAGGTGCTGTTTTCGTCGCGCTTCGCCTGCCCGGTATGCGATTACAGCCTGTCTGAGCTGGAGCCGCGGATGTTTTCCTTCAACAATCCCAACGGGGCTTGCGAGGCCTGCGACGGTCTGGGCGTGAGCCAGTATTTCGATCCGGACCGGGTCATCGCCAATCGCTCGCTGTCGCTGGCCGGGGGCGCGGTGCGCGGCTGGGATCGCCGCAATGCCTATTATTTTCAATTGATCCAGTCCCTGGCCCGGCACTTCGACTTCGATGTCGAGACCCCGTTTAACAAGCTGCCGGCAACCATCCAGAACACCATCCTGCACGGTAGCGGCACGGAAAAAATTGCCTTTCGTTACCTTTCGGAACACGGCGGCCAGACTCGCAAGCATCCGTTTGTCGGCATTATCCCCAATCTCGAAAAGCGCTACCGGGAGACCGACTCCCGCATTGTGCGCGAGGAGCTGTCCCGCTACATCTCCTCGCAGCCCTGTCCGAGCTGCAACGGCCAGCGTCTTAATCAGGCTGCCCGACACGTCTTCATTGCCGGTCACAATCTGCCAACCATCTCGAGCTGGTCAGTGGTGCGCTGCCTGGAATTTTTTGACCAGCTCAAACTGGGTGGCTGGCGCGGCGAAATCGCCGGCAAGATTCTCAAGGAAGTGCGCGAGCGACTGCGCTTTCTGGTCAATGTGGGCCTTGACTACCTGACACTGGACCGTCAGGCCGACACCCTGTCCGGCGGTGAAGCCCAACGCATTCGCCTGGCCAGCCAGATCGGTGCTGGCCTGGTCGGGGTGATGTACGTGCTCGACGAACCTTCGATCGGCCTGCACCAGCGTGACAATGCGCGGCTGCTGGACACCCTGACCCGGCTGCGCGACCTGGGTAACACCGTCATCGTGGTCGAGCATGATGAGGATGCCATTCGCGCGGCCGATTACGTGGTCGATATTGGCCCCGGTCCGGGTGTTCACGGCGGAAAAATCGTTTACAGCGGCAGCCCGGACGGCTTGATCAAAGCCGAAGGCTCGCTGACCGGCGACTACCTGTCAGGCCGCAAGGCGATTGACATTCCCAAAAAGCGCCACACGACCGACCCGAAGCGAATCTTCCGTCTGAATGGGGCCAGCGGGAATAATCTCAAGGGCGTCAGTCTCGATATTCCGGCCGGTCAATTTATTTGCGTGACCGGGGTATCCGGCTCGGGCAAATCCACCCTGATCAACGATACGCTTTATCGCCTGCTGGCGCGCGAACTCAATGGGGCTTCCGAAAACCCTGCACCGTTTGAGCAATACAGCGGCATGGAACTGTTCGACAAGGTGGTCGATATTGACCAGAGCCCGATCGGGCGCACGCCGCGCTCCAATCCGGCCACCTATACCGGTCTGTTCACGCCCATTCGCGAGTTGTTTGCCGGCACCCAGGAATCCCGTTCGCGCGGCTACAAGCCGGGAAGATTCTCGTTCAACGTCAAGGGTGGCCGCTGCGAGGCCTGCCAGGGCGACGGCATGATTCGGGTCGAGATGCACTTTCTGCCGGATATCTTCGTGCCCTGCGACGTCTGCCATGGCAAGCGCTACAACCGTGAAACCCTGACCGTGAGCTACAAGGGCAAGAGCATTCACGAAGTGCTGGAGATGACCGTCGAGGACGCCCTGCCCTTTTTCGAGGCGGTGCCAACGGTAGCCCGCAAGCTGCAAACCATGATGGACGTGGGCTTGAGTTACATCCAGCTCGGCCAGAGTGCGACCACGCTGTCGGGTGGCGAAGCCCAGCGAATCAAGCTGTCACGCGAGCTGTCCAAGCGTGACACCGGCAACACCCTCTACATCCTGGACGAACCGACCACCGGCCTGCATTTCCACGACATCAAGCATTTGCTGGCCGTGCTGCATCGCCTGCGCGACGAAGGCAATACTGTGGTCGTGATCGAACACAACCTGGATGTGATCAAGACCGCCGACTGGATCATCGACCTGGGACCCGAAGGCGGCGACGGCGGCGGCCAGATCATCGCCACCGGCACCCCGGAGCAAGTTGCCCGAACCCCCGGTTCCTTCACCGGCGAGTACCTGGCCCCAATACTCGGCATCAACCGCCGCGCTCGAAAAAAAGCCTCTTGAGTCATTGTTTGAATTCAAAAAATCAAAATCACTAACCGCGAAGACGCAAAAAACGCAAGGCAGGTTTGAATTCTAAAACCTTTTTCTTCGCGTCCTTCGCGTCTTCGCGGTTAGAACTTTTTTGTTCAGCGTTTGCGCAAATAGTAGTGAAGTACCAGCCAGTCGTAGAGGAAGTGCGCAATCATCGGTACCAGCAGGCTGCCGGACCAATGGTAGGCCAGGCCCAGATAGATACCCATCAGGAAAGTGATCATGAAGTAGGCAACCGTCATGGCATGGACCAGGCCAAACAGCAACGAGGCAATGATCAGTGCAGTCCACGGCCCCAGCGGGCCGACCAGACCCGCCTGGATCACCCCGCGGAACAGCAGCTCCTCGAACACACCCGCCGCCAGAGCCACCAGGAAAATCCCGAACGGCCCGACAGAGCTGAATATCGGCACAATCACACGCTTGACGAACGCTTTCAGATCGTTGACCCAGACCGCCTGACTGACAATCATCCAGTAAAACCCGATCAGCATGGGTAGCAGGATCAACAGCCCCAACAGCAATGCCCGAAATTCCAGCGCCAGATCCAGCCAGGGCTGCAACCCGAACAGCCAGGCCAGGGCCAGTGCCAGCACACCCAGGCCCACCTCGAAGGCCAGCATCCACCCGAGCGGACGGGCTGCTGACGATTCGTTCATGTCATTCATGCTGAAACCGGTGTCTTGCAACCGGGCTATCCGTTATCATCAATTTTGGTCCTTCTCAAGCTGTGCCGTCATGTCTGCGATTTTCCGTGTTTCACTGCCCATACGATGGGGTGATCTGGATGCTTTCAATCACGTCAGCAATGTTGCCTACTTGCGTTATATCGAGGAATGCCGGGCACGCTGGATGGAGTCGGTACCCAGTCACTGGCAAGGCAGCGAGGCCGGACCGGTCGTGGCCAATATCACGATCAATTACCGCCAGCCGATCCTGTGGCCAGCCACTATCCAAATCACCCTGAAACCTCTGTCGCCCGGTCGATCGAGCATCAAACTTGAGCATGAGGTTCGATCAGAAACCGGGGACGAAAAAGCCCCGATATTGTACGCCGATGCAACGACCACTCTGGTCTGGATCGACAAGAAAAAAGGCGAATCCGTGCCCCTGCCAGTCAGCATACGCGAACTGGCAGGAACCTGAGACTGTAAAGCAGTTTTCGCGGGCAAAGCCTCTGAGCCCCTAACCGGGCCCGATGGGGGTCATGCAATGCAATATAAATTGAAGAGCTGACTCAATCTATGTAGCGCAGGCCGATGCGTGAGATGCCGTCTTCGACGGGTCGAATCCACATGACCTCGGCCAGCACAATGCCCAGGCTGGCGACCTTGACCTGGCACTGGTCGCCGGCTTTCAGTTGCTCCTTGAGCTGCCGGTCAAGTACCACCAGCCCGCAGCCGGCACGAGACTCTTCCCAGACCAGTCCCGCGATTTCCGGGCGGAAATTCTCCTCGTCGGTGGCCGCATCGGAACACTGGATCAGGGCGATTTCCCACTCCTGGGGCGGGAAACGCAGGTAACGGCGCTGGTCTGACGGCTGGCTGCTCATGACTGGATTCCTCCAATGCCCTTGCCGCGACGTTCAGTTGAATCGTCGCCGGTCGTGCGCCGGTTAAAGGCCACTGACCTTGCTCCAAGCATATCGAAATTGGCCGGCGCTGGCAATTTGACGGTCAGGAACGTTTCAGCCGCTCGACCATACTTTTCAGCGTTCGCTGGGTTTGCGGATCAAACCACCCGTTGACAAAGGATGCCAGGTCCAGCGCTTCGGGGTCATCAAACAACGCAGCCAGTTCGGCTCTGCACAACTGACGGGTCGCCTGTAATGAATGCGGCGGCATGGCCAGGTGGCTTTGCAACCAAGTGACCGAGCGCTCCAGCACCTGATCAGCAGGAACAATTTCATCGACCAGCCCAATCGCCAGCGCCTGATCAACCGGAATCATCTTTCCCGCCACCAAATGCCGCTCGGCGCGATAAGCACCCAGCAGTCGGACCAGCGCCTGATAAATGACGGGGGGCACAACCAGCCCCACCTCAACCTCGTTCAAACCCAGGCGAAAATCACCCTTTGCCTGAATCCGGTAGTCGGCAAACAAGGCCAGCACGGTACCGCCGGCCGGGCTGTGACCGGTCAATGCCGCAACAATCAGAAGCTCGGATCGCGCAATTCGGGCCAGCAAAGCAAAAAACGATTGCCAGAAATCACGCATTCCGGCCTCGTTCAGCGTCAGTAATTCCGGCACATCTAGGCCAGCTGAAAACAGTCCGGGACGGCCTGACAGAATCAATGCAGAAGCACCGCTCCCGGATGCATCTTGCAAAGCGCTGTCGAGCTTACTGATCAGCTCGGGATTGAGCGCATTGACAGGAGGACGGTTCAGGCGCAGCTCAAGGATCTGGTTCGGGTGCTGGATTTTTTCGATCATCATGGATGGGTAGTCTTTGCGAGGTTCCGTGAATCGACAGGTTACCTCAGGCGGGCAAGCGTATCGATCACTTTCTTGCAGGATCACGGATAATGGAACTTTGAATAACCGAAGAGTTGACTGAGGTGGGTCCATGCAACAGGCTGTCCCGATCCTGATTCTTGCTCTTGGCCTGCTGGCGTGCTCGGTCGAGGCTGACGAGCAATTGCTGATCAGCGATCCCTGGTCACCATTGGCGCCGCCAGGGCGCATGATGGCGGGGTTCATGCAGTTGACCAATCAGGGCGCTGAGCCCGTCGTGCTGGTCGCTGCCGCCAGCGAGCACTTCGAGCGTGTGGAATTCCATCAAACGAGTATGGACGACGGTGTGATGCGCATGCGTCGTATCGAGTCGCTGCGTGTCGAACCCGGCCAGACCGTCGAACTGCGTTCGGGCGGCTATCATCTGATGCTGATCGGTCCGAGGCAGCAATTTCGGAACGGTGACGAGATTGCCATTGAGTTGATCGGGCGCGGCGCTGCCCGCTGGTCGGTCAATTCGATCGTTCGCCCGCGCTGAATAATCCGGGCCGGGCCAAATCGAGTGGCTTGACGTATGATGGATTCGCAGCCACAAAACCTTGCGAATCATGTTTGAAACCGAACCGAACACCACCGCATTACTGCTGACCGCCGTCGGTCTGCTGCTCATCATGAGCGTGCTGTTCAGCCGGCCATCCGAGCGTATCGGCGTACCGGTTGTGCTGGTTTTCCTGCTGATCGGACTGGCTGTTGGATCGCGCCTGCCCGAGCACTTCGTGGACTTCGAGCTGGCCTTCCGGATCGGCACCATTGGCCTGGTGCTGATCCTGTTTGACGGCGGACTCAACACCCCGTATCGCCAGGTCCGTCAATATCTTTTTCCTGCATCCATACTGGCCACAGTAGCCGTGATCGGCACCGCCTTGCTGGTGGCACTGGCGGCCCACTGGCTGGGATTGGGATGGACCGAGGCCTTGCTGGTCGGTGCGATCGTCTCATCGACCGATGCGGCGGCCGTTTTTTCCTCGTTGCGCGGCTCCGAGGTGCAGCTCAGGCGCCGCGTTGGGGCCACGCTGGAGCTGGAATCAGGCCTTAATGACCCCATGGCCGTGATCCTCACACTGACACTGACCACCCAGCTGATTGGCGACACTCCATTTGCCTGGCTGCCCTTTATCAGCCAGGTCGTCCTGCAGCTGTTGATCGGACTGGCCGCCGGGCTTGTTGTGGGCTGGCTGGGCAGTCAGATGCTCAGCCGCATTCGGGTGCCCGCCGCCGGGCTCTACCCGGCCCTGACGCTGGCCTTTGCCCTGCTTGCCTTCGGCCTTCCAACCATGTTTCTGGGATCCGGTTTTCTGGCCGTCTACGTCTCGGCCCTGATGCTGGGCAATCAGCGCCTGCCGTATCGCTCCGGCATACTTCGCGTACATGATGCCATGGCCTGGCTGGCCCAGATCTCCATGTTTCTGGTGCTGGGGCTGCTGGCGGTACCGGAGCTGTTGACCGGCTCCGGATGGCGCGGCCTGGTACTGGCCCTGATCCTGGCCCTGATTGCCCGCCCGACGATGGTGCTGCTTTGCCTGCTGCCGTTTCGCTATCGCCTGGCCGAATCCGGTTTCATTTCCTGGGTCGGTTTGCGTGGGGCCGTCCCGATTCTGCTGGCAACCTATCCGGTGCTGGCCGGAGTCACGGGTGCCTCGGAGTTGTTTCATCTGGTGTTCTTCGTGGTCGTCATCAACGCCTTGATCCCGGGTGCCACCATACGCTGGGCGGTCAAGCTGTTCAACGTCGAGCGAGCTGGTCGCGAACGCCCCTCCCCGGTGCTTGAGATCAATGCCATTGAATCGCTGCCCGTGCAGATCATTTCCTTTCATTTGGATCCGGCCGCCATAGTGACCGGCAACCGGGCCGGTGATCTTCCCCTGCCCGAGGGGTCCGATATCATTCTTCTGGTCCGCGGGCAACAGGCGCTGCCGGTCGGCCAGGACACGATCCTGATGACCAACGACCACGTTCACGTCATGGTCCGACCGGAGGACAAACGCGCTGTGGAACTGCTATTCGGCTTGCGCGAGGAAGATTGATCCTGGCTTACGCGCTGCCAATGACCGCGACCCATTAGACCTGGTACACCAGGATTAGCTGTCCGGCAATCAGCTTTCGCGTACCAATCCGGCGAGGTGTTGCAGAATGGTGGCAGTCGCACCCCAGATCGGTCTGTGACCGCCAGCCATTGACCAGATATCGAAGTCAAGCCCGCCACGCACAACGTGATGGCGACGATAACAATCCGGGTTCAGTACCCGTCCTAACGGCACGGTAAACAGCTCCCGCACTTCGTTCGGGCAGGCCTTGAGTTCGTTCGAGGACTTTGCCAGACCGACCACCGGTGTAATCCGGAAATTACTGATGGTATCGACTTGATTGAGCAATCCAAGAATCCGGACTTGCTCCGAATCAATGCCGATTTCCTCTTTTGCTTCGCGCAATGCGGTTGTCAGGGGAAAAGGCTCGTTGCCTTCACGACGCCCGCCCGGCAAGGCGACCTGGCCTGCATGCTTGGTCAGATCCCGACTGCGAACCGTCATGACAACGCCCGGTTCGGGATACTCAACCAGCAGCACCAGAACCGCCGCATCATCCAACCGCTGCATTGAATTGACCGCAGCAGAGCCGATGACCGGCAGATCGGCGACTGGCGTTGATGGCGAGTGCAATTGACAGACCAGCCTGGCCAGCCTGTCAGGATTGAACAGATCCATCCGATTGCCGCCGAGCCCGATCAGACAATGACTGCATCACGACCCGGCGCTGGGCCGAGCTCATGCTCAACCAGGACGCAATCTCGTCGGCCGAGCGGTAACAGCCAGTACAAAACGCATCGGGACCCAGTGTGCAGGTCCCGATGCAGGGTGACTCAATAGCCGGCTTGGAATGCGCCGGTTCTGGCATGGCTTAGCCGCCCGGAACTGCGCCAGGCTGACCTTCGTAATCCTCCGGGACGCCAATCTGGACCAGGCGGAGATCGAATTGCAGTGCTTCGTTAGGCCCGATCATCGGTGGGTCACCGCGAACACCGAACGCCAGTTCCGGTGGCAGGAAGACTTGCCACATCGCACCCTCGCGCATTAACGGCAGCACTTCCTGCCAACCCTCTATGACCGAGTTGACCTGGAAGACGGCCGGAATACCGCGTCGGAAGGAGCTGTCAAATTCACGCCCATCAGTCTTGGAGCCGCGATAGTGAACCGTTACGGTGTCATCAATGGCGGGCCGACGGCCATCGCCTTCCTCGATAATCCGATACTGGACACCGCTGGGCAATGCCACAATACCCGTTTTTGCTCGATTGCTGGCCAGAAACTCTTCTGACCGCGCCTGATTCTGTTCAGCCAGTTGCTGGAAGGCCGCCATGCGTTCCTGACGGATTTTTTCCTGTAGCTGAACCATCAAAGCCCGCATTTCGGCAACCTCAATCGTGGGTTCCCGCTCACTATAGGCATCGCGAACGGCCTCGAATACGGACTCCAGATTGATGTCGATATCGTAACTGCGCAATTCGGCACCGAATTCGTAACCAATCGAATAACCCAATTTCTCTGGATCGGACTCAATATCCTGCGCCATCAGTGGCGCTGTCATCACCATGGCGATGGCCATGACCAGAACTAGCTTTTGCATACTGCCTCCGAAGTGGGGAGAAGAAATAAGAATGTTGCCAAACCGCCTATTCTACCTGAGGACTTTTCTAGCGACTACGTTTCGGTGTTCTTCTGCCGAAATAATCATTACTCGACCGTCTGGAATGAATTCAGGCTCAAAGTCTTTGAGCTGAGTCAATGGATTCCGTCTGGCCCGCCAAGTTCCGAGAGCGCTACGTTCTCGCATTGAGTGAAAATTACTATCCATCGGTTATTTTTACCGCTATGGGTCCTCTATATAACTATAACACACTGTTTTTATATTGTTTTCATAAATGGCGCGTAAATTGCATTAAATACGGCAGAAGTCCCTTTTTTGTTCGCATCGACCAAGGAGAAACGACATGGGCATTTTTTCGCGAATGGGTGACATTATCAATGCCAACCTCAATGCCGCACTGGAAAAGGCCGAAGATCCGGAAAAAATGATTCGCCTGATGATTCAGGAGATGGAGGACACGCTGGTCGAGGTTCGCTCGGCCACGGCCAAGTGCATTGCCGAGAAAAAGGAACGGACCCGGCTGCTCAAGCGCCTGGAAGCCCAGCAGATCGACTGGGCTCGAAAGGCGGAAATCGCTCTGGAAAAGGATCGCGAAGACCTGGCACGCGGTGCCCTGGCCGAGAAAACGGCGCTTAGCGACCGGATTGGCTTCCTGACCGAGGAACTGAAAGAGTACGAGGATCAACTGACCAAGTATGACAGTGACATCGGCAAGTTGCAGGCCAAATTGAGCGATGCGCGCGGCCGCCAGCGGGCTCTGGTGATGCGTCATCGCTCGGCTACCCACCAGCTCAAGACACGCAAGCACCTGTACAACGACAAGATTGATGAAATGCTCAATCGCTTCGACAGCGCCGAGCAGCGGATTGAACATATTGAATCCGAAGCCGAGGCGCTGGACATGGGGCGCAGGGGCAAGTCCCTGGACGAGGAGTTCCGCAGCCTGGAACGCGACGAACGAGTCGAAGCCGAGCTGGCCGAGCTGAAAGCGCGGCGCCAATCGGAGTAATCGGCGATGTCTGAACTGTTGTTTGTACCAATCGTTGTCTTTTTGGCGGTGGTCGCGCCCATCTGGCTGATTCTGCACTATGCCACTCGCAGCTCGGCCAGTCGCAAGATCAGTTCCAGAGACGAGGCGCTGCTGGAGGACCTGCACGACAGCGCGCGTCGCCTGGAAGATCGCATCCACACACTGGAACGCATCCTCGATGCCGACAGTCCCGAATGGAGGAATCGAACATCATGACGCATTACACCACGGAAATGCCAAGCCGCAATCGCTTGTACCGCAATAAGGACCGAGCCCTGATCGGCGGCGTGTGTGCCGGCATCAGCGATTGGCTGGGACTTAACCTGACCGCATTGCGGGTCGTTGTCGTGATTCTGTCCCTGTTCTTCTTTCCAGTCATACCTATCGGCTACCTTTTATTGTGGCTGCTGCTACCCAAGCGCCCCATCAATCTGTACCGTGACCCCAAAGAAGAGGCATTCTGGAGAGAAGTACGGCGTTCACCGAGCGATTCTGTCTCCGGGCTGAATCGTCGTTTTCGCGATCTGGATGGTCGACTGCAGCGTATGGAGGCCTGGCTGACATCCAGTGAATATCGAATCGACCGTGAGCTGCGCGACTGACTCGGGGCAGGTCAGGAGCACGCTATGAGCATCCCCGGCAGTCTGCTAGGCATTTTTCTGATTCCGGCCGGACTGGCCGGAATCGGGGTGGGCCTGGCGGAACTGGTTCAGACCAGCGACGAGATCCACCGGCTTGTCGATCAATTGATTGGCCTGGCCAGGGAATTCTGGCCATGGTGTCGCGGTTTGCTCTGCCTGATGCTGGGTGGCTTTCTTGTGGGTCTGTCCGCCATCCTGCTGATCCGTGGTTTACAATCCAGCGCCTGACCGACTTTGGATCGTTTCTTATGGCTTACGATAATCTCTCCGTGGTAACCCGCAGCGGTATCCACACCATCACCATCAAACGTCCGGGCAAGCTCAACGCACTTGATCGTCAAACGCTGCAGGAACTTTACGGTGCGATCATCGACGCCAGCGGCGATGACAAGGTGCGGGTGATTGTTCTGACGGGCTCGGGCGACAAAGCCTTCGTGGCCGGAGCAGACATTACGGAAATTCGCGAGCACAGCCCGACCGAGGCCCGATCGTTCTCGCAGTTCGGTCAGAACCTGATGAGCATGATCCAGGGCCTGGACAAGCCGGTCATTGCCGCCATCAACGGCTTTGCACTGGGTGGCGGCATGGAGCTCGCGCTGGCCTGCCATCTGCGCATCGCCAGTGACAACGCCCGCCTGGGGCTACCAGAGATCAAGCTGGGCATCATGCCCGGCTTTGGCGGCACTCAGCGCCTGGTTCGCCTGGTTGGCAGCACCCGCGCACTGGACATGACCCTGTCGGGCGAGCCCATCACCGCCCAGCGAGCCTATGAGCTGGGTCTGATCAACCGGGTCGTCAGCGCCGACCAGCTGGACCAGGCCGTGCAGGAGATGGCCCGCCCACTGGTCAAGGCAGCCCCGGAGTCAATACGCGGCATCCTGCAGGCCATCCTCCAGGGCGGCGATATCCATCTTGAAGCCGGTCTGGCCCTGGAAACCGCTCGCTTTGCCCTGTGCTGCGCCACCGAAGACATGCGGGAAGGCACCAGCGCTTTCCTGGAAAAGCGCGCCCCGGAATTCAAGGGGCAATAGGGTTGATTACGCATCAACATCAGCCGTGCTCGCGGGGGCCGGGAAAGGGGAAAGGGGAAAGGGGAAAGGGGAAAGGGGAGAAGGGGAGAAGGAAAGAGGGTTGGAAACTGCAGGCTCACCCTCTCACCCTCTCACCCCCCTTTCCCCTTTCCCCGTCTTGGGTCAGGGGCAAATCGAGTTATTTTGACAGGGGCGCGAGCTCGCCGGCTTCGATGCGGATGTCGAGCCGATTCTCCGGGGGCGGCAGGGGACAGGTCGAGAATTCGGTAAACGCGCAGGGCGGGTTGTAGGCGCGATTAAAATCCAGCACCACCTGGCCGTTTTCCGGCAAGTTGCTATAGAGAAACCTGCCCAGTCCATAGGTCTCGCGGCCGGAAGTGCGATCGGCCAGAATGAAAAACAGCTGATCATCGCTGGCCACGGCCTCCAGCCCGAACGTCTGGCCATGGAACTCGAATTCGGCCGCCCCGGGATTGGGTTCGTAGATCAGTTCGCCCAGCACATTGGCAATCAGTAGCGTGCGATTCGGCGGATGGGCAACCCAGCGTGCCGTAATGCGCCAGTCGGGATTGAAGGGAAAATAGGCCAGCCCGGCAAACCCCGTTCGCGTTTGGGCCTGATGATCACGCACGCGAAGCGCGAACTGACCACCCCGATCAAGCAGTTGAAACTGAACCGTGCCAGCCTCAACCAGGGTTGGACCATCGGGCCCGTCGCTTAACAATTCAGCCTCGCGGACTTCGCTGCCATTGACCAGCACGCCACTGCCAGGTTCGACTTCAAACCAGGCCTGATCGCCGATCACGGTCAAGATTCCCCAGCGCTCTGGCCCGGAGGGTAGCACATAGTCATTGTCACTGGCCGAGCCCAGGTGAAAACGCCCGTCTTGGAGATACTCCAGTGCCACCAGACTCAACCAGCCGAACGGCTCGGTCAGGCGCGCCAGTCGGCGAGCCCGCCAGTCCGCAGCATCGCTAGCCCAACTGGCGACTTCGCTGGCCCGATCCGATGGCTGATCGCGCATCGACAGTTTTGTACAGGCGGAAATCACAAGCACCAGCGCCAGCAGCAGCGTGACCCCCAATTTTCGAGACAAGCTACTCCCGGACAATCCCTTATTTCGCTGCAGCGCGGCCATAAACATCCTCCAGTCGCTCGATATCGTCCTCACCAAAGTAGCCACCGGTCTGAACCTCGATAACATGTACCGGTACCTTGCCTCGATTCTCCAGACGGTGCAGGCTGCCCACCGGAATCTGTACGGTTTGTCCGGCCTGCAATTCCGATTCACTATCGTCAACCCGAACACTGGCCGTGCCCGCAACCACTGTCCAGTGCTCGCTGCGCCGTCGATGGCGCTGCAATGCCAGCACGCCGCCCGGGCGCAGGATCAATCGTTTGACCTTACAGTCATCACCATCTTCCAGCATGGTATAGCTACCCCAGGGGCGATGCACGGTACGATGATGAACCACAGAATCGTGATCCTGGCGAGTCAGTTCCTCAACCACCGCCTTGACCTCCTGGGCCCGATCACGGCTGGCCACCAGCACCGCATCGCCGGTGTCAATGATCAACAGATTATCCACGCCGACGGCCGCCACCAGTCGCTGATCACCCTGAACATAGGTATTGCGGCAATCAATCAGGACACCTTCACCCTGCACCCGGTTACCCAGCGCATCGGTTTCGTACAGATCGCTGATCGCCTGCCACGAGCCAATATCGCTCCATCCACAACTGACCGGAACGACCGCCCGCTTCTCGGCTTTCTCCATCACGGCAAAATCGATTGACTCCGAGCGAACCCGGACAAACCCGGCCGGATCCAGCTCCAGCGGCTCCTGGTCGGTCTCAGAGTCATTCCAGGTCTTGCGTACCTCCTCGAGTATATCCGGTGCATGCCGCTGCAGCGCCGCCAGAATGGCCTGGGCCTGGAAGCAGAACATGCCGCCATTCCACAAGTACTGGCCGGACTCGTAATAGCGTTTTGCCGTTTCCAGATCGGGCTTCTCCACAAAAGCCTCTATCACCTGCCCGTTGGTTCCGACTGCCCGACCGGAACGAATGTAACCAAATCCGGTTTCGGCGTGGGTGGGTTGAATTCCCAGGCAAGTGAGCCAGCCATCCATTGCCAGACGATGGGCCTCTTCTACCGCCTGCTCAAAGGCACTCGTGTCGCGCACCAGGTGGTCGGCAGGCAACACCAGCAGGCAGGCTTTCGGACCAAATCGTTCAGTCACCCACATGGCGGCTGCCGCAATCGCCGGGGCCGTGTTTCGACCCTCGGGCTCAAGCAGGAAATGATGTTCACCATCCGGCCCGCCCTGCTGGTAGAGATCACGGGTAAGAAAATAGTAGTCACGCCCGGTGACCGTCAGCGTCACGGCCGACCCGGCGACCGCAAGGGCCCGCTCGACTGTGCTCTCGGCCAATGTCAGGCCATTGGCCAGGCGCATAAAGGGCTTGGGATGACCCTTGCGCGAAACCGGCCACAGGCGCGTTCCCGCCCCACCCGACAGGATGACCGGAATCAATATTGACTGGTTGTCTATGATTTCCCCGTCCATCATTTCCCCGTCCATGATTGCCATTGTGTCATGCAATCCTGAAGAGCCTGTTCAACACTGGCCAGTTCCTGACCGGTCCAGTCACGGTAACGCGAGCAGTCCAGGACCGACCAGTTCGGACGACGGGCTTTTTGTGGCCATTCATCGGATCCGATGGCCTGAACAGAAACCACTCGATCAATGAGGCCCATGGAAATCGCCCGATCCAGCGCCAGCCTGGCGAAACGATACCAGCTCATGGCCTGGGTGCCAGCCACATGGACCACCTCAGGCCCGGAACAACGCTCCGCCGCAACCCCTGCCAACCGCCAACTCGCAGCAGCCAGCGTGCCGGCCCAGGTCGGTGAGCCGGTCTGGTCATCGACCACGCGAAGTGACTGACCATCGCTCGCCCGAGCAAGGATTGCACTGAGAAAGTTGCCAGGCAAGGCGCTGTAGAGCCAGGCAGTTCGAACGATCAAGGCCCGGGCCCGGCTGTTCAAGATCGCCAGCTCACCAGCACGTTTGCTCCGCGCGTACACTGAATCCGGCTGGCAGGAATCATCCTCCCGCCAGGGTCGACCCGGTGATCCACCGAATACGTAATCTGTAGAATAGCTTATCAGGGTCGCATCGTGATATTGACACCAGTCAGCCAGCCTGTCCGGCAAATCGGCGTTAAGGGCGAAAGCGTTTGCCACATGATCTTCTGCCGCATCCACTGCGGTCCAGGCCGCCGCGTTGATCAGCAGCGCAGGCCTGACCTGATCCAGCATGTCCTGAATGGAGGCCGCATGGGTCAGATCGCAGGGATAATCGCCCGTGCGACGGCCGGAGGCAATCAGTTCAACATGGCCCGGACAGTAGCGACGCAGGTGGCGGCCGAGCTGACCTTCGGCGCCGATTAGCAGGACACGCATTTCGGCAAGCGGTCAGCGGGGATATCGGACAGGCGCGGTGCCTTTTGATCTTTGGGTGAAAGCTCCGGTTTGGCGATCGGCCAGTCAATGCCCAGATCAGGATCATTCCAGGCGATGGCCGCATCGTTCTCGGCGCTATAAGGTCGCGTGCAAAGGTAGTGAAACGTGGCCTGTTCGCTCAACACCAGAAACCCGTGGGCAAAACCCTCGGGAATCCAGAGTTGATTATGGCGTTCGGCATCCAGCTCACGCGCAACCGAGCGCCGAAACTGGCGCGAGTCCGGGCGGATATCGACCGCAATATCCAGAACCTGGCCACTCGATACCCAGACCAGTTTGCCCTGAGGCTGTGGCCACTGGTAGTGCAGGCCACGCAGCACACCACAGCGAGAATGTGAGGCGTTGGCCTGAACAAAATCCGGACCGATGCCATGCCCGATATAGCGATCCCGCTGCCAGGTCTCCAGGAACCATCCGCGTTCGTCGCCAAATACGCGCGGCAATAGCTCCAGAACGCCGGGAAGCTCGGTTGCCTCAACTTTCACTGGTGCAGTACGGTTCTGGCGACCATGCGCAGGTAATCGCCGTAACCGCTGGAAACCAGCGGTTCGGCCAGGCGCAGCAAATCCTCCTGGGAGATCCAGCCCTGACGGTAGGCAATCTCTTCCGGGCAGGCCACACGCAAACCCTGACGCGATTCCAGGGTTTCGATATAGCTGGCCGCCTGCTGCAGCGAGGCGTGCGTGCCGGTATCCAGCCAGGCGTAGCCGCGGCCCATTGACTCAACAGTCAGATCACCTGCCGCCAGGTAGCAGCGATTCAAATCGGTAATCTCCAGTTCACCGCGGGCTGAGGGCTTCAACCCGGCGGCAAAATCGCACGCTCGCTGATCATAGAAATACAGCCCAGTAACGGCATAGTTCGAGCGCGGGCTGGCCGGCTTTTCCTCCAGCGAAAGCACCTGGCCCTGTGCGTCCATCTCGACCACGCCGTAGCGCTCCGGATCGCTGACCCAGTATCCGAATACAGTCGCACCATGTTCGCGCCGGGCGGCGCGGGCGAGCAACTCGCGCATACCGCCGCCGTGAAAGATGTTGTCACCCAGAATCAGGCAGGAATGTTCACCATTGACAAAGTCGCGACCGATAATGAAAGCATCCGCGAGGCCGCGGGGATGGTCCTGCACGGCATAGGTCAGTTCAATTCCCCACTGCCGGCCATCGGCTAGCAGATTGCGAAACAGCGCCTGCTCATGCGGGGTGGTAATCAGCAGTATTTCACGGATTCCCGCCTGCATCATGGTGCTCAGCGGATAGTAAATCATCGGCTTGTCGTAGACCGGCAACAGTTGCTTGGAGATCACTTGTGTCAGTGGGTACAGCCGGGTGCCTGCCCCGCCAGCCAGGATAATGCCGCGCCGATTCATGCCGGATTCCTGCGGTCACGGGCCACACCCAGACGCTCGGAGCGATAACGACCATCCCGAATACGTTGCCACCAGTCACGGTTGGCCAGATACCAATCCACCGTCGAGGCCAGGCCGCCAGCAAAATCCACGCTCGGCGACCAACCCAGTTCGTCACGGATACGCGAAGCGTTGATTGCATAGCGCCGGTCATGGCCCGGTCGATCCTGCACAAACTCGATCTGCTGATGCCGGGGACTAGCACCGGGCACACGTTGGTCAAGCAGCTCACACAGCAGGTGAACCACCTCCAGATTGGTCATCTCTGCGTTTCCACCAATGTTGTAAACCTGACCGGGCTGACCCGCTTCCAGGACCCGCTCGATGGCTCGGCAGTGATCGCCGACAAACAGCCAGTCGCGGCGCTGCAGGCCGTCGCCGTAAACTGGCAGCGGCTCGCCTTCCAGCGCATTGATCAGCATCAGCGGAATCAATTTCTCCGGAAATTGGCGGGGACCATAATTGTTCGAGCAGTTGGTGATCATCACCGGTAAACCGTAGGTTCGATGCCAGGCGCGCGCCAGGTGATCAGCAGCGGCCTTGGAGGCGGCATAGGGGGAATTGGGCGCGTAGCGATGATTCTCGTCGAACGCCGGCTCGTCCGGGCCCAGCGTGCCATAAACCTCGTCGGTCGACACGTGCACAAAACGGAACGACTCCGGCGCATCATCTCGCCAGTAATCCAGTGCCGCATCCAGTAGGGACTGGCTACCATTGACATTGGTGCGGATGAACGACCCGGGATCATCAATCGACCGGTCCACGTGACTCTCAGCAGCGAAATGAACCACCGCATCCGGACGATGGCTGTCCAGCAGTCGTTTGATCAATGCCTGGTCGTTGATATCCCCGTGAACGAAGTGATGACGAGCATCATCCAGGCCAGCCAGGGACTCGAGGTTACCGGCATAGGTCAGACTGTCGATATTGATCACCCGGCAGGACGAATCCGACAGCATATGGCGCACGAAATTGCTGCCGATAAAGCCGGCACCGCCAGTCACAATAAGTGTAGTCATCGGACCGATCAGAAAGGGATATCGTCTTCTATATTGCCGCCACCCGAGGGACCTGACCGGTCTTGATCAAAGCCACCCTGGTCGGAACGATCCTGGTCGCTGCCGTAGCCGCCACCACGGTCTTCCAGCGGTTCGCCACCGCCGCGACTGTCCAGCATCTGCATGTCGTTGGCGACGATTTCAGTCGTCCAGCGATCATTACCGTCGCGGTCCTGCCATTTGCGCGTCTGCAGCCGACCCTCAACATAGATTTTGGAGCCCTTGCGCAGATACTCACCGGCAATTTCGGCCAGCTTGCTGAACATGACGACTCTGTGCCATTCGGTTTTTTCCTGCATTTCGCCGCTCTGACGATCACGCCAGCCTTCCGAAGTGGCAACAGACAGGTTGGTAACCGCACTGCCACCCGCGGTGTGCCGGGTCTCCGGGTCAGCACCCAGATTTCCGATCAGTATGACTTTATTGATTCCTCTGGCCATGGATACGGGCCTTTTGCCTTGGATTAAATAGGGAACGGAAAGTCTAGCATAGGGTCAGTCGCCAGCCGATAGGGAAAACTCTTGTCATGGCCTGGGAAATTGGCTCGTATAATTGGCAATCATGAACGATGTCGCTGCCGAATTGCCGCAATCCCTCGACGATGTACTGGCCCTGACCGAAACGGATCGTCAGGCTGTCGACCGCCTGATTACCGATCGCCTCAGCTCGGAAATCGTCCTGGTCAACCAGATCAGCCACTATATTATCGGCGGAGGTGGCAAGCGTTTGCGTCCACTGGTTCATCTTCTTGCCGCTAAAGCGGCTGGCTATCGCGGACAGGACCATATCCAGATGGCCGCGATTATCGAGTTCATTCATACCGCAACGCTGTTACATGATGATGTCGTGGACGAATCCGGCCAGCGTCGCGGCAAGCAAACGGCCCATCGCATCTGGGGCAACGCGGCATCGGTTTTGGTTGGCGACTTTCTGTATTCGCGAAGCTTTCAGATGATGGTGGAGATCGGCCGGATCGAAGTGATGCAAATCCTGGCTGACACCACCAACACTATTGCCGAAGGCGAAGTATTGCAATTGATGCATATGGGCAATGCCGAACTCAATACCAGCGACTACTTCCGGGTCATTTCTGACAAGACGGCATGCCTGTTTTCCGCCAGCGCGCGATTGGGAGGCATTCTGGCCGAACGCAGCGACCAGGACTGCGCTGCGCTGGCCGAGTTCGGCCTGTTGCTGGGACAGGCATTCCAGATCACGGACGATATTCTTGACTATTCAGCAAACGATCAGGACCTGGGCAAAAGCCTGGGGGATGACCTGGCTGAGGGCAAGATGACCCTGCCGCTGATCCTGGCCATGCAGTCGGTCAGCGAGAAGGAACGCGAACAGATTGCGACCATGATTCGCCAGGGGGGAAGCGCCGATCACGCACAGGTTCGAACCATCATGGAACGGGTCGGCGCATTGGCATCGGCATCCACACAGGCGCGCAAGTTGGCCTGGCGAGCTCGTGACTGTCTGAACTTTCTGCAACCGAGCCCCGCTCGCGATGCTTTGGCCGTATTGACCGACTACGCGGTCGACCGATCCCGGTAAGCGGCAATTGCAGAGCGAAAGCGATCTCCCCGGTCTTCAAAATTCCTGTAATGCGGGAAACTTGGTGCCCCGGGAGAAAGCAATACCGTACTACCCGGTTCACTTAAGCCGATGGCGGCGGCAACAGCGTCATTCAGATCGGTCGCCTCATGAAAATTCCCCGACTCAACCGCACTAGCCTCCCGAAGCCGGGCCGCAACCGCCGGACCGTTGTCAGGAAGCACAACCAGGGCGCTTAACGGATGGCTGCGGCACCAATCGATCACTGGCGCCCAATCCGCCGGTCGCTGCTGCCCTCCGGCAATCAAGGTAACTTGGGCCTGGGCCAGCGATTCCAACGCCGCACGGGTGGCATACGGCGATGTGGCGATCGAGTCATTGATCCAGCGTCGACCATGCGCCGTGACCACGGTTTCCAAACGATGGGCCAGCGGTCGAAAACTGCGCAAGACTTTGACCAGCTCCTCCAGCTCGGCGCCCAGCATGCAGGCGGCTTCCAGCGCCAGCGCGATATTGTCCAGATTGTGGCGGCCGACCAGGTTAAGTTCAGAAGACGCAATCAGCGGCGCTTGATCCAGGTCGATAAAATCATCGCGACGATGGAAACCCGGCGCACAGTTCGCCTCGACCCGTCCGGGGATTGCCGCAGTCGCCAGGCACAAGATCGGATCGCACGCATTGATCAACAGGGGCTTGCCTCTGAGCAGGTCGGCCAGGCGCAGTTTGCAGGCAAAATAGGCCCTCTCACTACCATGCCAGTCCAGATGCTCGGGAAACAATCGCGTGATCAGGCCCATGTGTAATTGGCCCTCCAGGTCAGCCAGCTGGTAGCTGGACAACTCCAGCACGACCAGGCTTGCACGCGTGTCCAGATGATCAAGCAGCGGAACGCCGATATTACCAGCCAGCAGCACCGATTCGCCCTTGGCCCGAAGCAAATGGGCCAGCAGCGACGCTGTCGTACTTTTTCCCTTGGATCCGGTTACAGCAACGACCGTCAATTCCGGACGCTCATGCAACCAGATCGAGGATGGATTCACGACCTGTCCGCCGGCAGCGCGGTAGGCGACAAGTGCCGGATGATCGACTGGAATTCCGGGCGATCTGACCACAATATCGAAATCCTGCAGATCCTCATCGAATGGCCGACGACGAGAATTCACCAGGTCCGGCAGATCGCCGGACTCGGCCCAGACCGTAACGGACGGAGCCGGATTGACCCGATCTAAAGCCGCCTGCGCACTGCGCCCCTCGCGCCCGTAGCCGAGAATCGCAACTTTTTGACCGGCAAATCTCTCAAGACGCATCCACGAGCTCCTCGGGAATTCGATGTTCGCCGCTCGGCTGACACAGTTCATCCAGACTCGCCGCGCTCAGCCCGTCCAGACGATCAGCCAGTGCCACCACCACCACATGATCAGCCCATAAAGAGTCGTCAGCCAGTTCGAGCACTGCGGCACGTGCCTCGCCAGCTTCACCGACACATTCGAAGGGCTTGCTGCCATCCAGGGCCAGGAGCGCGCAAAAATCATCTATCAAAGCGGCATCGTCGAGCAGGTCCTGACCAAAGATTCCGGTCAGCTTCACAGGAGACATAAACGGTGCAAGCCCCAGAAACACAAACAAACACTTCGGACAACGCCCACACCAGCGTGCTGTGCGCGGACCATCGAGATGAAAATTGCGGTTACAGGATGAAAAGCGCGAATGCATGGATGTCAGCCCGGCGAATTCGCGGCAGATGGCCAGCTCCCGGTCTCGCCGCAAGATTGAAAACACATGCAGATTGGGGGTGATGTAACGGCGCACCCAGTCATCAAACATGAATTCGAAGACCCGTGATTTCGAGAACTGATGATTGACTAACCTGCCCTTATCGTCCACCAGGCTCGCTTCATCAGCCGATTGTTCATTGGCAAACGCCACCCGGTCATAGTCCAGAACCAGCGCAGCAGCTGCCAGAATAGCTGAATTGATTGCGGTCACTGGCACATGACCGTTCCAGGCACCCAGGTGATTGAGTTCGGCCAGCAGCGGGTCAAGTGTCCGCTCGATTACCCAGTGCTGCCCTGACAACTGCCTGGCAACGTCCTGAATCAGGATCGACTGACCGATCTGCACACTGGCCAGTTCCGGCTCCTTTTCAACCAGGCGCGACCACGCCACCAGAGAGTCTTTGCCGCCGCCCATTGGCACCAGTGTGCGCCGCCGCAGCTGACAATCGTTGGCCATTCGGGCGGAACACTTTGATGCGGGAAACGTCGGCCAACTATCAGGATCCAGCTGGTTGCGGTAGGCAAACTCAGCCAAACCTTCACGGTAGAGCTTGGTCAACCAGTCGGCCTGCCATGCATCGGGTTGACGCGTGGCGAAATGCAGGGTGGGTGGACAGCCGGTTTTCCAGTAACTGATGGCCGCCGTCCAATGAAGCAGATCCAGTGCCGCGTCCAGTGCCAGCCTTCGCCCTGGCGACAGGCGATCTCCCAGGGCGGGAAGGCGAATGACTTCCTCCAGCAATCGTCCGTCCAGCGCATAACGCAGCCGAATCATCCCGGTGTCAGCACGATAGTCTCGATCCAGAAACTCGAAGGTTGACGAGTCGGTCGGTGACCATCCACTCGACGGCCAGGCAGCCATCCCCTACCTCTCTGCCGCTGTTTGCCTGTCGGGTGACTCATCGTCCCGACGAGGCCATGAGCGCAGAACCGCATGAATCAAAGTGGCCAGTGGAATGGCGAAAAAAACCCCCCAGAAACCCCAGATACCGCCAAAAAACAAAACAGCGACAATGATTGCGACCGGATGCAGATTCACCACTTCTGAAAACAGCACGGGAACCAGCACATTGCCATCCAGCGCCTGAATGACAGCATAAGCAATCAGGACATACCAGAACTGAGCTCCAAGCCCAAAGGCAATGAGTGCCACCAGGGCCACAGGCAAGGTCACAATGGCCGCCCCGATGTAGGGGATAATGACCGAAAACCCGACCAGCATTGACAACAGCATGGCAAACGGCAGCCCCAGTGCAGCAAAGACCAGATAGGTCACCACCCAGACAATCAGGATCTCGAGCACTTTGCCGCGCACATAATTGCCGATTTGTGCATCGACCTCTCGCCACACGCTGGTCACCAAAGCCAGATCACGTGGCATGTAGGCGGCCAGCCAGTTGATCAGCGCACGTTTGTCCTTGAGAAAGAAAAACACCAGCACCGGCATCAGCACCAAAAATATCAGCAGACTGACGACCCCCATGACACCGGACAACGAGACCAGGGTAGCGCCATAATTAACCAGCTCGGTGCCCATGTTATCCAGCATCCGCGACAACTGCTCTTCGGAAATCAGCGCAAGCTGTTGCTCAACCTCTTCACTGCCAGCAACCAGTTCGGCGGGGCCAGGTGACGTGGCAATGTCCCCGGCGATCGCTTCGGCCTCACTTTCAGCCGGGGCAACAATTTGGGGATAGCGCTCAGGCAAGGTCGACAGCCAGCCCTGGGCCTGTCCGATATAGCTGGGCAACTGCTGCACAATGGCGGCCAGCTGCCGGGTCAGCATAGGAAGCAGGCCAAACAGCAAAAACAGCAACGCTGCCATAAATGCGGAAAATACGCTAATGACACTGATCAGACGTGGAAGTCCCAGCCGTTCCATGCGCTGAACCGCCCCTTCCAACAAATAGGCGATGATCAGGCTGGCAATCACCGGGGTCAGCATGCGGCCGAATAGCACAACCCCCAGTAAGCCAAGAAACAGGAAAAGCGCCAGGATGACGACCTGTGGATCGGAAAAATGGCGCTGAAACCACTGGCTGAAGCGAGCAATCATGACTCGGGATTATACGGAGGTAATTCGGGCATGGGCAGATGAATCAACATCCAGCCCGGTGAACCTTTCCCCGTGAAAGGTCACCGGGCTAACCGCGCTCTGCCAGGAGTGTTGCTAGCAGCCTGTCGGACTTGACCGATCGTAGCGAGGGAACGCCGGTTGGAGTCAGATTTTTCGATCTTTTGAGGCGAATAGTGGACCTATTTAACGAAAAAGAGCGGGAAATCTGGCCCAATCCGGCGTTTCCGCAGTAGATCAGCGTTAAGTCCGACAGGCTGCTAGGCGGGGAAAACCATTGCTTGCCGACATTCACACTTCAGGAATAATCAAAAATCGAATCGCAGCAAGGCCTGAACCTCAACCGCCTGGTCCAGACGATCCGACACGACACCGAGTACATTACCGCCAAATGCAAATTCCGGCGGCGCATATGCCGCGCTCAATCGCATGTTGGCATGCTTGCTCAGACTTTTCGTCATACCCGCCAGGAAGGCGTTCTGGGCCAGTTCAGGCCCAAGAGTGGCGGCCAGAACGTCAGAGGTCGGCTTGGGTTGGGAGCGGGTTCGGTAATCAACAAAGACCACCAGATCATTGGCATGCTGCCATTGCCAGCCCAGGCTGAAGACCGCCAGATCATCCCAGGCAAAGCGCGGGCTGGTGCTGTCGCCCAGCAAGGCGGTAAATCGGGCCGGCAAGGCACGGCTGGGAAAAGCCCCGACTTCACTGTAAAAAATCTGTTCGATACCAAACCGTAATGAGGTTCGTTCCGATGGATGAAACTGCAGACCCACCTGGACACGGGACGGGATATCCAGCTCGGCCAGCGTACCGTGAACACCGCGCAGGGTGGTCAGTTCAGCCATGTCAATGCGTGACTGGTAGGCCGCATCGATGGTAAAGCGCTCCATAAGATCGCTGCTCAGGGCCAACCTCAGCCCTGCCCCATGAACCACCTCGGGACTGGAATAAGATTGTCTCAGCAGACTATTGTCGGGATTAGACGGCTTGTCAGATTCAATCAGATTGAGCCCACTGGTACCGTAGCGCTGACTGGCAAGCACGGCTGAAATGGTAACCGTGCTGCTGTCATTCAATCGACTGGTGAGACCCGGCATCAGCAAGGACTGTTCAAAACGCAAACCATCCGGCGCGAAACGCGGCGAATCACTCTGCACATTCAACCCTGATTGACGACTGTCAATCGACAGCATCAGCGGAAAGTGGCTGGTTTGCATCAGCGCATCAGCGAAATCCGGGATAATCAGAGTGTCATCCAGGGTCAGCCATTTGACCCGTGGAATCGGATGGATGGTCAGTCGCTCAAGATTGGGCGTCAGCTCATGGATCAGATAGTCGTCCCAGGGACCCAGTTCGAAGGAAACCACAAACCAGGACACCCCTGCGGTAGAGCCTGCTGGAAGGATGCCGGAGATTCGGGATGCCGCATGCACCGGGGCAGCCACATGAGTAGCAACCCATAACAACATGATGAGAGCGCACGGTTTCACGTCAATGCTGGCAATTGCGGATTTGAACCCAGCCTCTAGTGTACTGCCTGTATTGGCATAAATACAACGCCGAAAGCACATTTATTTTGCAATAAACAACCTTCAAGCCCCTCAATTCGGGCAAGTTGGCACCAAAACGCCCAACTCAATGTTGTAAATCAGCAACAGCGTTGAAATGGCTGAAATGCCCAGGTAATTCAGATTATCCCAAGCGTTCACAGATTGCGTCAGTGAACTGTCTGGTATTGCCGCGTCCGCCCAGATCCGGCGTGGTCCGATCAGCCTCGGCAATGGTCGCGGCAATGGCCTTGCGCAAGCGCTCGGCATTGTCAGTCTGGTCAACATGGTCCAGCATCTGGGCGCAGGCCAGCAGCAATGCGCAGGGATTGGCAATTCCCTGACCTGCGATATCGGGTGCCGAGCCATGTACCGCCTCGAAAATCGCGACGTCAGTGCCAAAATTGGCCCCGGGCGCCAGGCCCAGACCGCCGACCAGACCGGCGCACAGGTCGGAAATGATGTCGCCGAACAGATTGGTCGTCACGATAACGTCGAACTGCTCCGGCCGCATTACCAGCTGCATGCAGGCATTATCAACTATCAGGTCATTAAATTCGATATCCGAATAGTCAGCAGCAACGTCGTGAGCCACATCAAGAAACATGCCGGTAACATCCTTGAGAATATTGGCCTTGTGCACCGCAGTGACCTTGCGCCGGCCCACGCGTCGGGCCAGATCAAAAGCAAACCTGATTACCCGTTCGCAGCCAACACGGGTAACAACCATTTTGGATTCAGCGCGTGAACCATCGGCAGCGGTGAAGGCCCCCTCGCCCAGATAGGCACCCTCGGTATTTTCGCGCACCGTGATCAGATCGATAGCTTCATAACGCGAGCGTGTGCCCTGGAAGCTGATTGCGGGTCGGACATTGGCAAACAGATCAAAGTGCTTGCGCAAGGCAACATTCAAGGATTTGAACCCACCGCCGACCGGCGTGGTCAGTGGTGCCTTCAATGCGATACGGTTACTGGCAATCGAGTTCAGCGTTGCCTGAGGAAGTAACTCCCCGCTGGCGTCCTGAGCTGACAAACCGGCCAACTGGAAGTCATACTCGAAGCTGGCCTGAAGTGTATCCAGCACACGCAGCGCAGATTCCATGATTTCAGGGCCGATACCATCGCCCCGGATGACGGTGATTTTCTGAGTCACTGCGCGTGTCCTTGTCTGTTGAATTCAGCCGCCCATTATAGCGCGCCCATCTTCCCGAACGATCCACGAATCCGGTCAGTCGTGAAAATCAACCAGCCAGCAGACGATCCAGCGCCCCTTCCTGTTCCAGCGCGTTAAGGTCATCGAATCCACCGACGTGAGAGTCACCGATAAAAATCTGGGGCACGGTGTGGCGACCGCTACGACTGATCATCTCGGCACGCTTGTCCGGCTCGGCCAGCAGCGATACTTCCGTCCACGTTACTCCCTTGGACTTCAACAACTGCCGGGCGGCCAGGCAGTAGGGACAGGTTGGTTTGGCATACATGACGACAGGCGGATGATTCATGAGATTGGGTTACTCCGAAGGTTGACAGATTGTTGGAAACAAACAGATTATGGAATAAAGGCCGCAGGTCAAATACACCAGTCCGGTCTGGGCAGGCCACCATAGCGGCAAGCCTGACGAATCGGATGATCCGGGAAAAGCTGGTACAAATCACGACTGGATACTGCCGAATCACCGCGCTTCTCGCGTAAAGCACCCACAACCACTCGCATCAGCGGCGGGTTGCCGTAGAGTTGGTGGTAGTCGCGGACAAATTCAATCAGCCACCAGTGCTCAGCTGTCAGGGATTGCCCATCCCGGGCCGCCAGAGCTTCAGCCACACGGCGCTGCCACGTGATGGAGTCAAGCAGATGGCCGTGCTCATCGAGCGCCAGCAACTCTCCATCAACCCGGACCGTCTGGCTGCTGCTCATCCGAGAATCTCCGCTCTTTCCCGACGCAAATCCATCGCCTCAAGCTCGCTGGCCGGTACTATCCAGTCGGGCAAATTCAAACTGTGATCAGATCGGCAGACCACCCGAACCGAGGCCAGTTCATGGTCAACCAGCTGCCGCCAAGCCTGAAATTCTCGCTCAAATTGGCCCAAACTGTCCAGCGCCTCGGTCCCGAACACCACCACCAGATCCAAATCCAGACTGGCACCGGCCAGAACCAGCTCCAGTAATTCGCACCAATAGGTCGCATCGCCCCGGCTCGTCAGAACAACGACGAAACGCTCAAGCTTCGTCGCACTTTCCCATACTGACGACCCGATACTGATGCATAGATCCGCCTGACTGGTCAGGTTCCAGAACACGGTCAGGCTGGCAGGCTCCAGGCGCGCTGACAACGCGCCGCGACCTTGCCGCGCCCAGGCCGCCGAGCAGACCCGCAGCGACAATTCGCCACACTTGTCAGCAATACCCCAGTCGGCAACATCCTTTTCAGTGACCGTCGCGGCTGGCCCGTGAAAGAATACCAGGCAGGAACCGGTCAGCTGTTGCAGAATACGCCGGACTTGCGCGAAAGCTCCCGAACCCGGTTTTGCCCGAACGATCATTGTCGTGTTGTATGGTTCTGGATTGCGCATCACACTAGCTTTGAAACATCTGTCGCTGCTGCAGGTCTGATTAAGTCATGAGCACTTCGTTGAAATTGATTATTACCGCGCTGTTGCTGGCTTCATTCAGCATCGTAGCAGCTCAGGATGATGTCATGCTGCCCGATCTGGGCGGTACCAGCACGCGCGTGCTGCCTATTGAGGAAGAACAAACCTTCGCCCGCGATTTTGAACGTTTCATGCGCGCACACAATCTGCTGGTCGAGGACCCCATGATCCGCGACTACTTCGAGGATATGGGTTTTCGTCTGGTTGCACAATCCGATCGCCAAAAAGGTAATTTTCACTTTTTCATCATTCGCGAATCCGGCATCAATGCCTTCGCCAGTGTTGCCGGCGTCATCGGCATTCATTCCGGATTGATCCTGCTGGCCGAAGACGAAAGCGAAGTCGCCGGCGTTGTGGCTCATGAAATCGCCCATATCACCCAGGACCACCTTGCTCGCAGCGTTGAAAATCAGCAACGAACTTCTTTGCCGACCATGCTGGCAACCCTCGGCCTGGCGATTGCCGCCAGTGCCGCTGGCAACCCGGAGGCCGGTCAGGCCGTGCTGATGAGCGGGTTGGGCCTGGCCCAGCAGCTGCAGATCAATCACACCCGCCAGTCCGAAGCCGAAGCCGACAGGATTGGCATCAGTCTGCTGGGACGAGGTGGCTACGACCCTCAGGGCATGACCCGTTTTTTCGAACGCTTGAATATTGCCAGTCGGGCCATGGGCCAGGGACCACCGGAGTATCTTCGCAGCCATCCCCTGACCATCAACCGAATCGCCGAAGCACGCAGCCGAGCCAGTCAGATCAGCCAGCGACAAGTTGATCGAGATAGCGAATACTTTCATTTTGTCCAGGCTCGTCTGCGCGTCCTGATGACAGAGTTTCATGACCAGAGCCTTCGCTGGTTCACAACCCGCCTGGAGCGCGGCGAGCGTCCTGCCGATGCAATGCGGTATGGACTGGCAATGGCTTTGATTCGCGATCGTCAACTTGAGGCGGCAGGCCGTGTGATAGAAAGCTTGCTCGACAGCAGTCCCGACCGACAAATTTTCCGACTGGTCCAGGCGGAGTGGCTGCTTGCCAGTGGCCGCCAGGAAGACGCCCTGGACATTCTCAATAGTCTGCATCATCAGTTTCCGGGCAGTCGCCTGGTCGCAACCGCTTTTGCTGAGGCGCTGATGCATGGCGATCAGCCGGAGCACGCCGCGCGGGCCAGCACGATCTTGCGCAGCTATCTGCGCAATTTCCCCAACGACCTGCGCATGACCGAGCTGTACGCCCGTGCTGCCAATCGAGCGGGGGATCCGGTGCGAGCGGCCGAAGCGATTGCCGACAGTTACTACATGCGAGGCGGCGTCAAGGAGGCGATGGAACAACTGGAAAGGGTCACTGAACGCGATGATCTGGACTACTATCAGCGCGCACGGATCAATTCGCGTCTCAGTGAACTTCGCTCAGAGCACATTCGACTGGTTACGCAATCGCGTTGATTGCGCCTGGTGCATCGAACCACTCCCTGTCTTCGGGGCGTCATCGAACTGTCATCAAACTGCCGCACGCTTCGAGCTGAGCGATTGCTTTGGTACTGGCGCACAGGATTCCGTTACAGTGGTGCCAGACGCAGCCATCTCACAACCAAACCGCATGCTATCGAAACCGACAACGATTGAGAGCGTGAGCGAAGTCAGTCAACACGCCGAGCCACTGAACGAGTGGCGACAGGAGCAGCTTGATGCACCCGAGTTGCTGCTGAACCGCGAATTAAGCCTGCTGGCATTTACACGCCGGGTTCTTGAGCTGGCTCGCGATGGCAGCGTTCCGCTGCTTGAACGCCTGCGGTTTTTGTGTATTTCCTGTACCAATCTCGATGAATTCTTCGAGGTTCGGGTCGCAGCGGTGCGCCAGCGCATGCAGCACGGCGTCAACCAGCCCAGCCCGGATGGGCGAAGTCCGACGGCGACGCTGGAGGCCATTCGAGCTGCCGTGGTGGAAATGGTTCAAGAGCAGTATCGGGTCATGAACGACGAACTGACCCCGCAGCTGGCCGAACAGGGCATTCATATACTGCGTCGCTCGGAATGGTCGAAGCGCCAGCGGCGTTGGCTGCATCAGCATTTTCGGGAGGAGCTGATGCCGGTATTGAGCCCGCTGGGCCTGGACCCGGCCCACCCGTTTCCGCGGATCTTGAACAAGAGTCTGAACTTTGCCGTCGCGCTGGAAGGCCGGGACGCCTTCGGTCGAGATAGCGGGATGGCCCTGGTGCGGGCACCGCGATCACTGCCGCGCATTATTCGGGTACCCAAGAGCTATTCGCGCGGGCCCAATGATTTTGTGTTCCTGTCGTCCATCCTGCACGCGTTTATCGATGAGCTGTTCCCGGGTATGAAAGTTCGCGGCTGCTATCAGTTTCGGGTGACCCGCAACAGTGAGCTGTTTGTTGACGAAGAGGAAATCGAGGATCTGGCACGAGCGCTGGAAGGCGAGCTGATGGAACGGGGCTTCGCCGAGGCGGTTCGGCTGGAAATTGCCGACAACTGTCCGGACAGCATCACCCGCTACCTGGCCAGCAAATTCGGCATCGATGACGGCGATATCTACCGCTGCGATGGCCCGGTCAATTTAAACCGAATAAGCGCCATTTGTGATCTGGCCGATCGGCCCGACCTGAAGTATCCGCCGTTTCAACCCCACACACCCAAATCTCTGTTACCGACCAGCAATCTGTTCGCTGCGGTTCGCCGTCGCGATTGGCTGCTGCAGATCTTCCAA
>CAZFYM010000010.1:39906-45648 GCA_964523755.1 uncultured Wenzhouxiangella sp.
TGCATCATCCCTATGACAGTTTTCAGCCGATCGTCGACTTGATGCGCCAGGCAGCCAGCGATCCGGCGGTTCTGGCGATCAAGCAGACCCTTTACCGCACCGGCGTGGATTCAGCGCTGGTCGGGTTGTTGATTGATGCCGCCCGGGCTGGCAAGGACGTCACGGTGATTGTCGAGCTGCGCGCGCGCTTCGACGAAGAAGCCAATATAACGCTGGCCACCCGGCTGCAAGAAGCCGGGGTGCAGGTGGTCTACGGTGTCGTGGGCCACAAGACTCATGCCAAGATGATGATGATCGTGCGCCGCGAACGCGGTCACCTGCATCGTTATGTTCACCTGGGTACCGGCAATTATCACCAGGGAACGGCCAAGGGTTACACCGACTGGAGCCTGATGTCAGCCGACCCCGATCTGACCCTGGATATCCATCGGATTTTTCTACAACTATCCGGCCTGGGACGGGTTCAGGCACTCAACAAGGTCGTTCAGTCGCCGTTCGGGCTGCATGATTTCCTGATCCAGAGAATCCAGCGCGAAACCGACCATGCCCTGGCCGGCAAGCCGGCCGGAATCAGCGCCAAGATGAACTCGCTGACCGAACCGGCCGTGATCCAGGCTCTGTATCGTGCTTCTCGCGCCGGCGTGCAGATCCGCCTGGTCGTACGCGGCATTTGTTGTCTGCGCCCAGGGGTGCCCGGTCTGTCGGAAACCATTCGCGTACGCTCGATACTGGGTCGATTTCTTGAACACAGCCGCATTTTCCATTTTGTCAACCAGGGAGCGCCGGAAACCTGGGCCTCCAGTGCCGACTGGATGGAGCGCAATCTGTTCCAGCGCGTGGAAGTCAGCTTTCCAATCACAGATCCCAAAGCTGCCCGGCGGGTTTTGCGCGATAGCATCGAACTGGCCTTTGAAGATAATCATCAAGCCTGGGAACTGACTGGCGATGGTTGCTATCACCTGTTACGACCCATTAATGATGATCTGCCACGCTCGGCCCAGGAGACCCTGATCGAGCAGGCCGACAATGCCTGATCGCCAGCTTTATGCCGGAATTGATCTGGGCAGCAACAGCTTCCATCTGGTTGTCGCCCGCCTTGAACACGGCCAACTGCGGGTCATTGATCGCCTGAAAGACATGGTTCGTCTGGCGGGTGGGCTTGATGATCACGGCCAGCTCTCCATTGAAACCCGAACCCGCGCGCTGGCCAGCCTGACCCGATTCGGTGAGCGGATTCGTCATATCCCCGACCATCAGGTTCGAGCGGTAGGCACCCAGACCTTTCGTCGCCTTGCCAACCCGGCGGCCTTTCTGGTTGTTGCCGAAACTGCGCTGGGCTGTCCGATCGACATTGTCAGCGGGCGCGAAGAAGCACGCCTGGTCTGGCTCGGCGTCAGTCAGGGCATCGCACCGGTCGATGGCCGGCGTCTGGTCATCGATATTGGTGGTGGGTCAACCGAAATTGCCGCAGGAGAATCCATTCAGCCCACCCTTGCCGAGAGCCTGCCAGTCGGTTGCGTCGGGCTGACCCGGCAGACTTTTCCGGATGGCCAACTGACCGAACAACGGTTTAATCGGGCAGTATTCGCCTGTCGCGCGGAGCTGCAAGCCTGGAGCAGCGAATTCCGCAACTTCGGCTGGCGGGAAGCGATTGGCTCATCCGGGACCATTCGGGCGCTTGCCAGCATGATTGATGCCCGGCAATCGACCAACTCCGGTCGAGTCACAACCGAGGGTTTGACACAACTGCGCCAAGCACTGCTGGCCTGCGAGACAATTGACCAGATCGACCTGCCGGGCTTGTCCGAGCGCCGTCGGCCTGTAATCGCCGGCGGAATGATTATCCTCGAGGCCGTCTTTGCCACGCTCGGCATCGACCAGCTTCAAGTTTCCCCCTTCGCCCTTCGTGAAGGCTTGCTGCATGATCTGATGGGTCGTTTGAGCCATCGCGATCCGCGCGACACGACGGTGCGCGCAATGGTGGCGCGCTACCAGGTTGACCAGGCCCAGGCGGCGCGCGTTTCAGACTGGACTGCAACCGCATTTGAACAGGTCAGCCAGCCGTGGAAACTCAAGCCAATTCATGCCGAACTACTGCACTGGATCTGTCAACTGCATGAAACAGGCTTGGCCATTGCTCATGACAACTACCGCCAGCACACCGCCTACATCCTGAATCATGCCGATATGCCGGGATTCAGCCGTCAGGAGCAGCAGTTCATGGCTACCGTGGCCGGCCTGCAACGACGGCGCCTGGGATCGGATCCTCTGGTAGACCTGCCCGAACGACTGCACAACTCGGCCCGCAAACTGCTGGCCTTGCTCCGGCTGGCAGTCACAATCTGCCGCGGCCGAACCGACATTGGTTTCGGCGATTTTTCACTCACTGCCTCCCACGATGATCTGGTACTCGCCCTGACACCAGGCTGGCTGGCGGCTCATCCATTGATTCACCGCGATCTGGAGCTGGAGCAGACGGAGTTGTCCCAGCTTGGTATCAGGCTGACACTGACTGAACTGAGCGGCGATATGGCGTGGCAATAATGGCGGCAGACTGGAAAAGCTCAGCGGATCCGGCAATGCTGCGCCAACGCGCGCGAATCGTATCTGCAATTCGTACGTTCATGGAGCAGCGCGGTCTGATGGAAGTACAAACACCGGTCATCACCCCAACGGGCATTACCGATGTGCACATCGAAAGCCTGGCCCTGGCCCATCAAGCGGGCTTTCTGCGTACTTCACCCGAGTACGCTCACAAGCGTCTGCTGGCTTCGGGCCTGTCGGATCTTTACGAACTGGGACCAGTATTCCGCGCTGGTGAAACGGGACAATTTCACCGTTCGGAATTCTGCCTGCTGGAATGGTATCGAATCGAGTGGAGCTGGCAGCAGCTGGCCACTGAAGTGACCGAGTTGGTCAATCACTGCCTGGAGGAACTTGCCCGCCCTCCCTGGCCAGTGGCCCATCTGAGCTGGCGGGACAGTTTCGCCGTTGCCCATTTACCCGATCCCCTGGAGGCTTCCGATGCAGAGATTGAAGGGTTGACAGACGCCCTGCCCGCAGATTGCGACCGCGACATGCGCCTTGATTATCTATTTTCTACCCGTATTCAGCCAGGTTTTTCCGATCAGACCCTGACTGTTGTACATGACTACCCTGCCAGCCAGGCGGCACTGGCCCGGATAAGCCCGCAAGATGCGCGAATTGCCGAACGCTTCGAAGTCTTTGCCGGAGCGCTGGAACTGGCCAATGGTTACCAGGAACTGACCGATGCTACCGAGCAGCGCCGGCGATTCCTGGCAGACAACCAACGACGCCGTGTTCTGGGTCGGCCGACCATGCCGGTCGATGAAAGCCTGCTTGCTGCACTGGAAAGTGGCCTGCCCGAATGCGCCGGTGTGGCGATGGGCGTTGATCGTCTGGTAATGGCCCTGTCAGGCATCAGGGATATTGGCCAGATAATGGCGTTCTGAACCCGGGAATTCGGAATCAGGGTCAGCGCCGCTGCATCCAGGCTGGCATCAGACGTTTGGCTGTCATGGCCGCTCGCTGCACCAGGCTGAGTTGATTGGGTCGGTACAAGCGCACGATCTCGCTCATTGGCAGCGAGACGATCTGCTGACCGGCATCCAGCAAAATAAGCTCAGAGGCAATCGCCTCGGGCTTTTCCACCCACATTGCCATCATCGCCGGTGGCAGCGGAATATCCAGATCGGCTTGCGGCCCTGTCCGGGTGCCAACTGGAAATCCGGATAGCTCGCGCCCATCGGACAGTTGAACAACCACCAGATGAAATGGGCGACTGCGGGCGATTTCCGCCGACGGATCCCACTCCTGCACTCCGGCAGGAACGAAGTGCCGCGCCGCACTGGCCTGGTCGGATACATTGATCAGCACCTCCTCGACGAAATTCGGCCATAATGGCAGGAGAACGTGGCGAGCAGGAATCAGCGGAAGTAGTAAAATAGAGGCCAGCAACAAACAGGTCGCGGCAATTTTCTGTAACCAGTAAGTCACAGGGCTTGGCATCATGCCCGCAATATAGCACGATAGCGACGGGTGACATGACAGACCTGTTGCCGATCTCCAGGGGGAGGATTTCATTGAGGAGATACCAAGGGCGTGACCAATCATCGCCGGAGTATGCGTGAATGAATGAAGCGATAAATATCCGACCAGCGCGAAGCGCCGAGCTACCCACCCTGGCCAAACTCATCGCCAATCAATTACCCGACATGATGGCCGGCAAGAAGCGACCGGATAATATCGAGCAGCATCTGGCCAGCCTGATTCCCGATCAATCGCTGATCCTGGCAACGCGTGGCAATCGCCTGGCCGGACTGACTGCGGTGGACCTGGATCACGCTCAGATTCTGGCCTGTTATCTCGACCCGGAAACCGCGTCACCCGATACGCCGCGCCAACTGTTCCGGGCGGCCGAAAAACTGGCGCTGTCGTTCGGCAGCCGCCGACTGCACTGTCAGGTCAAAAAGCAAGTCAGCGGGTTCATGAGCGCGTTGGGCTATCACCCGGTCAAATCCGATGGCGAAAATGATACCGGGCTGATGCACAAGGACCTGTTGCTCAAGGCCAAACCCGAACTCAGGGAACTGCTGGAGATGCTGGATGAACTGGGGCTGCCGGAAGACTACGGGATTAAACACCGCATGCGGCTGATGCCCGAAGCGAGTACCCTGATACCCATTGGCCGGGATATTTTCAATCGCGATCAACGCCTGACGCCGGCCGCGGCCACGGCCTGGACGCGCATGCAGACAGCAGCTGCCAGCCGCGGAATCGAGCTGCAATTGGTTTCGGCATTTCGCGGCGTCAACTACCAGGCTAATCTGTTTCGCAGAAAACTGGAAGAAGGTCAATCAATGAGCCGGATTCTGAATGTTTCGGCGGCCCCAGGCTACAGCGAACATCACAGTGGCCGCGCCGTTGATCTGACCACGTCCGGCTGCAAGCCGCTGGATGAATCATTTGGCGAAACCAAGGCCTATCAGTGGCTCAAGGCCAATGCCGGCATTTACGGTTTCAAGGAAAGCTTCCCGCGCAACAATCGTCACTGCATTGCCTGGGAACCCTGGCATTGGTGCTACCACCATCGGCCGGGTACTTGAATCCCACTTGAGGCACCAAGCATCAACCCGCCTTTTTTAGCTCACTGTAGGCGTCAAGAGCGCGCTGGCGTGATCCCTTCAGATCAACCCGCATGCGAGGATACCAGTCACCCTCGGCACAAGCTACCTCGGGCTGATGAACTCGCGCGCCTGCAATGGACCGAAGCTCCGGGCACCAGCGCCGCACATACTCACCCTGCGGATCGAATTTCTCTCCTTGCAGCACCGGGTTGAATACCCGGAAATAAGGCGCTGCATCCGCCCCGCAGCCCGCGGTCCACTGCCATCCCTGGGTGTTATTGGCCAGATCAGCGTCGACCAGCGTATCCCAGAACCAGCGCGCGCCCTCCTGCCAGGGAATCAACAGGTTCTTGGTCAGGTAGGAGGCCACGACCATGCGAACCCGGTTGTGCATCCAGCCGGTCTGCCACAGCTCGCGCATTCCGGCATCGACCATCGGAACACCGGTCCGGCCACGCCGCCAGGCCTTCAGATCCTCGCGGTAATCAGCGCTGGAGCGCCATGGGAACTCGGCAAACTGGTGCTTGAGAGGATGGTCTGGCAGCTCGGGAAAGTGAAACAGCGCCTGTTGGTAGAACTCGCGCCAGGCCAGCTC
>CAZFYM010000010.1:45658-59819 GCA_964523755.1 uncultured Wenzhouxiangella sp.
AGTGAAACAGCAGATAAGTCGAAAATTCGCGCCAGGCGATTTCGCGCAAAAACGACCAGCGCCCCTTGCCGACTGGCAGTTCACCGGCCTCGTCCAGCGCTCGAGCAATCTGCGCCGGTGATATCTCGCCAAAATGCAGATGTGGCGACAGCCGCGAGGTGCCGTGACAATCCGGGCGATTGCGCTTGTCATCGTAACGACTGACCGCTTCGTCAACAAAGTGATACAGGCGTTGTCTGGCGGTCAGCTCGCCCGGCGTCCAGCGGTCCGGGAAAGCCTCAGCCCAGTTGAGTCGTGGCAACAGCTGGAGCTGTTCAATATCCAGCGATGCTGGCAATCGCTCCGGCGGCTTCAGTTGCCCCGACTCGGGACTGATCGTCACACAGCGCCATTGCTTCTGCATTTGCTTCCAGTAGGGCGTGAACACCAGATAGGGCGAGCCGTCCTGCTTGACGATTTCCCAGGGTTCAAATAACAGTCCGGCGTTAAAACTTTCGACTTGCACACCCGTATCGCGCAGCGTTTTCTTCAGCCGCTTGTCACGTCGAACCAAAGCCGGATCATAAAGTCGATTCCAGACCACCGCCTCGGCACGACTGGCCCGGATCATTCGCATCAGCTCAGCACCGCTGTCGCCGCGCGCGAGAATCAGGGAGCTGCCACACTGGCGCAGCCGCTGATCAAGCTCGTCGAGTGAGTGATGCAGCCACCAGCTGGAAGCCGCGCCGGGGGTCCAGTCGCTTTCGGCATCGGGATCATGAACAAAAACCGGTATCACCCGATCAAAATGTGAGCAGGCATAATCGAGGGCCGGATTATCGGCCAGACGAAGATCGCGTCGAAACCAGACGATGGCAGTGGAAGTCATCGGTGAACAATGAAACTGGCCGCGTCAACGCGCCGTGACGGACCTCAACTCGTGACAGTATTCAACTCAGGCTGTTGAAGCCTGCTCGCGCCGCTCCATACGGGCTGCATCAGAACGACGCGCCTCCAGTGCTTCCAGGTAGCCATCTTCCAGGCCCGTGACATAGTGTCCGTCGAAACAGGAGCTGTCAAAGCCGTCCAGGCGTTTATTCTTGCCTCTGACTGCTTTTTCCAGGGCATCAAGATCCTGGTAGATCAGGCGATCAGCCCCGATGGCCGTACAGATCTCCTGCTCGCTGCGACCGTTGGCAATCAGCTCGCTGGCTGCGGGCATGTCAATGCCATACACATTGGGGTAGCGTACCGGCGGCGAGGCCGATGCCAGATAAACCTTCTTTGCACCGGCCTCGCGCGCCATCTGGATAATCTGGCGCGAGGTCGTGCCACGAACAATCGAATCGTCGACCAGCAGCACGTTCTTGTTCTTGAACTCCAGTGCAATCGTATTGAGCTTGCGCCGCACCGATCGAGCGCGCTCCTGCTGACCGGGCATGATGAAGGTTCGCCCGATATAACGGTTCTTGATCAGACCCTCTCGGTACTTGACCCCCAGCATATGGGCCAGGGGAAGACAGGCGGTACGGCTGGTGTCAGGAACGGGGATAACCACATCAATATCGTGGTCCGGCCACTGGCGAAGAATTTTCTCGGCCAGTGCCTCGCCCATGCGCAGGCGCACCTTGTAAATCGAAAGATCATCGATCATGGAATCCGGTCGTGCAAAATAGACGTACTCAAAAAGGCACGGCGTATGGGCCCGAGCCTCGGGGCTGGCATGCCGGTGCAGTTGACCATCCAGCGTCACCAGAACGCTCTCACCCGGCGCCAGATCGGACAACAGCTTGAACCCGAGAATATCCAGCACCACCGATTCGGAGGCAATGATGTACTCCATTCCATCGGCAGTGGAGCGCTGACCAATCACGGCCGGCCGAATCCCATTGGGATCGCGAAAGCCCAGCAGGCCGACCCCGGCAATCAAGGCAACCGCAGCATAGCCGCCCTGACAGCGACGATGCACCCCGTCGACGGCAGCAAATATCGACTCGGGATCGATCGAATGGCTGTTTGTCACAGCCAGTTCATGAGCCAGGCAATTCAGCAACACTTCCGAATCCGACTCGGTATTGATATGGCGACGGTCCTCGTCGAACAGCTCGGCGCTGAGACGATCAGAATTGATCAGATTGCCGTTATGTCCCAGCGCGATGCCACAGGGCGAGTTGACATACATTGGCTGGGCCTCGTCAGGACGATCCAGCCCGGCGGTGGGGTAGCGGACATGGCCGATACCCACATCGCCATTCAGGCCAGCCAGCGAATGTTCGCCGAACACATCTCGTACCAGGCCCATGCCACGCGCCGAGCGCATGCGGCCATGGTCCAGCGTGGTCATCCCGGCCGCATCCTGCCCACGATGCTGAAGTATGGTCATCGCATCATACAAGCGGGCCGCGACCGGTGATTGGCCAAAGATTCCTACAATTCCACACATGATTCAGGGCTCCGCTCGGGTTTCATCAGGCACATCGGAAACAGCTTCAGGATCAAGATCTACCGGGTTGTCGTCCGGCAATTGATTCTTCAAGGTTTCGGGAAATCGGTCGACCGCCCACAGGGCCAATCGCTCGAACTCCGGCAGCAGGCGCGACTGCTGCCACCAGGGATCGCCGGGAAACGGGGTAAATCGGGCAATAATCACCGCGACGATCACAATGGCCAGCCCGCGCAAGGCGCCGAACAAGGCACCGACCAGACGATCGGTTCCACTTAACCCGGTACTGGCAACCAGCTTGCCAAGCAAATAGGTCAGCAGACCACCCACGATCAACACCAGCACGAACGTTCCAACAAAGGCCACGACCATGCGCACGGAGGGAATTTCAATCCAGGGCTCCATACGCAACGCCAACGGACCTGATGCACGCAAGGCGACATAAACGGCGGCAATCCAGACCAGTAACGAGAAGGCTTCACGGATAAAACCACGAAACAGGCTGACCAGCATCGAAACCAGGCATATGCCCAGAATCGCCAGGTCGGCACCATTCATGGATGGGAAACCACCAAACCGTCAATGCCGGAGCGCTCAATAAGTTCGGCCAGGCGCTCCTGGGCCTGTTCGCGCGACCCCAATGGCCCGACCCGTACCCGCCAGATGGCGCGGGAACCCGCCACATCCTGATGGATAAAGGCTTCATAGTCCAGTCCTTCAAGCTGGTCAAGCAGACGAAGCGCATTATCGCGACTGGCGAAGGAGCCGACCTGAACCGCGTAACCCGACTCATCGGGAGCTGTCGGCAACTCGATTCCCGATCCTCCCGTAACAACGGGACTCACCCCGGCAACCGTTTGCCGGATCTGTTCGAGTGCCCGTTCAGCTTCATTACGTCGAGCGTAGGGACCGGTGCGCACTCGATGCAGCTCCGACTGGCCTCGAACCAGTTGATCAATACTGGCAACATGCCCAAGACGGGTCAACTGCTCAACGACTTCGTCGGCATTGCTCGGGGAGCTGAAACTGGCCACCTGCACCATCCAGCCTGAGGAAGCTTGATTGCCTGCTTCAGGCGGGCTCGTTACCGGCCCGACCTCATCGTCTGTCGCCGCCACCGCAGCGGAACCGGGTGCGGGCGCAGAGGACGTTTCGGGAGCGCCCGTTTCGGTCGATGATTCGATGTCGCCCGGATCATCACCCTGGCTCTCCAGCGATTCGGGCGGCAGCGAGCGGATGCGTTCCTGAGACGCTTCGATCTGAGCCATTAGTTCATCCGCACCGGCCTGATCTTCTTCTGGCGGACGCCCATTTTCTTTACCCTCTGCCATAGGTACCGACTGGTAGGGTTGTTGCCCCCGCATGGGTGGCTGAGTGCGAACTTCCGGCGTGGTCCCACGACCCCGATCAGGATCCAGAGGCAGCCGACGGGCTGGCCCTCGATCATCCGGCGGCATGGGCAAATCAATGCTCAATTCCCGGGACAACTGCTGCTGTTCAGGCCCATCGAAGAACATCGGAACGAAGATGACGGCCAGAGCGATCAGAATGGATGCGCCAATCAGACGCTGTTTCAATACCTTGTCCATGACGTCCTATTTACGCGATTCAAGTAAGGGCCAGGCCTCGGCCACGGTCCGAAACGAGCCGAAAACCACCACCCGGCCGTTGCAGCTCGCCAGCTCAAGAGCCCGGTCGAGAGCACAGACCACTGATTCTAACGTGTCCACACGACCGGTAACAGCGGCAACACGCAATGATCGAGCCAGATCCTCGGCCAGTCGCCCTCGGGAGCCGCCAAGCGGTGCCACCAACCAATGGCTGAAACAATCCCTGAGTGCCCGTCCGATACCCACGACATCCTTGCCATCCAGCGCGCTGAAAACAGCAATCGAGGGGGCCGAACCGGACTTGCCCAGTTCACCGGCCAGGGCGCTTGCCGCCGCCCGGTTATGAGCGACATCAACCAGGACCAGCGGCTGACTGCCCATTTGCTGAAGTCGGCCTGGCACGCGGGCCCTTGCCACGCCCTGTTGGATGGCGTTATCCGACATCGGCAGACGCGACTCAAGCAGCCTGGCAGTCATCACGGCCACCGCTGCATTGGCCCGCTGCCAGGCGCCCGGCATACCGGGTTCGGGCAGTTCGAGACGCCTGGAGCCCCGGTACAACATCGTGTGGGAACCACTTTTGCGCCAGCGAAATTCCCGCCCGGCCAGCAACAATTCGGCTCGGGTAGACTCCAGATGGTCAAGCAGACCAGCGGGCAATCGTGTTTCGCCCACAACCAGCGGACGTCCCGCCCGGGCAATGCCGGCCTTTTCACGACCGATGGCCAGGCGGGTCGATCCCAGCCAGTCGGAGTGGTCCAGCCCGATCGAGGTGATCACTGCAATGTCCGGATCGAGAACATTGACGGCGTCAAGACGTCCACCCAGACCAACTTCCAGCAGCCACAGATCAAGCCGCTGCTCCCGGGCCAGGACGAAACCTGCCAGAGTGATCTGTTCGAAATAGCTCAGGCACTCGTCTCCCCGAGCCTCCTCGACCTTGTCCAATGCCGACACAATCGCCCCGGCTGATGCCGGTCGGCCGTTGATGCGCATTCGCTCGGCAAAGTCGATCAGATGGGGAGAGGTGTAGGCGAAGGTGCGGTAGCCGGCAGTCAGCGCCATCTGTTCCAGATAGGTCACTACCGAACCCTTGCCGTTGGTGCCGGCAACGGTCACAACGGCAGCCGGGCCAGAATCCAGACTCAAGCGCGCGCGAACCCGCTCGACTCGATCAAGCCCCAGCTCAATGCGTGCTTCCGGCGCACGCTGTTCCAGGCGCGCCAGCCATTGCGAAAGTCCCCTGCTGGACAAGACGGCTTACTCGTGCCTGTCTTCCGTCGCCTGCCCGGAACCCTCGGCTGTACTCGCCGGGTCATGATCGTTTCTGTGATCAGCTTCGTGGGCGGCACCGGATTCATCGTTCGGGTCGACCAGTTCCCCTTCGTGGACACCCGGCTCCCGACCGCGCATCATTTTCAGAAGTACATAGATGCGCTGACGCAATTCCCGCCGGTCAACGATCTGATCAATCGCTCCTTTGTCCAGCAGGAATTCTGATCGCTGAAAGCCATCCGGCAGCGTCTCGCGCACCGTCTGCTCGATCACCCTCGGCCCGGCAAATCCGATCAGCGCGTTGGGCTCGGCCAGATTGACATCGCCCAGCATGCCCAGACTGGCCGATACCCCCCCGGTCGTCGGATGAGTCAGCACCGACACATAGGGCAGTCCACTCTCGGCCATGCGCGCCAGACCGGCCGAAGTTCTGGCCATCTGCATCAGCGAAAACAACCCTTCTTGCATGCGGGCCCCGCCAGAAGCGGTAAAACAGACCAGCGGCAGCTCACGCTCCAGGCACTCGTGCACGGCCACCATGAATTTTTCTCCAACCACCGAACCCATCGAACCGCCCATAAAACGAAAATCGAAAGCGCAAGCGACCAGCTCCATACCCAGCAACTGGCCACGCAGGACCACCATGGCGTCGTTCTCAGCCGTCGCTTTCTGGGTGGCCGTCAATCGATCCCGGTAGCGTTTGGTATCTCGAAAGCGCAACGGGTCGATCGGCATCAGGTCAGCACCCAGTTCAATACAGTCGCCTTCATCCAGAAATGTCATGAGGCGAGCCCGGCCGGACAGGCTCATGTGAAAGCCGCACTTGGGACAAACGTGCAGGTTACGTTCGAGCTCAGGCTGGTACAGCACCGCATCGCAAGACTTGCATTTGGTCCAGAGACCATCGGGTACCTTGCGCGATTTGCCACCCTCGGTGCGGATACGCGAGGGCATCAGTTTCTGAAACCAGCTCATGTCAGGGTTGCCGTATCAAATGGGTGAACCAGAACGCTATTGTCCATTGCCTGACGTACCGGGGCAAGGTAGTCGGTCACGGTCTTGATCGCCTGTTCGGTCGTTTCGCAGCGATCAAGGCGATCCACCAACGCAGATCCAATCACCACCCCATCGGCAATCGCCGCGACCGCTGCGGCCTGTTCAGGCTCGCGAATACCGAAACCCACTGCAACGGGCAGGCCGACATGACCCCGGATGCGCTCGACCATCGGACCCAGACTGTCGATATCCAGCGTCGCCGCCCCGGTCACACCCTTGATGGAAACGTAGTAAACAAAACCTCCGGCCAGGCGCGCCGCATGATCCAGGCGGCGGTCATTGGTGGTCGGCGCAACCAGAAATATCTGGTGCAGACCCTGCGCTTCCAGTAGCCCGCGTAACTCGTCGGCCTCATCGGCCGGACAGTCCACAACCAAAAGCGCATCCACGCCGGCCTCGGCTGCTTCGGCAGCAAACAGGGTCGGGCCGCGCCGCTCGATCGGGTTGGTATAGCCCATCAGTATCAGCGGGGTCTCGCTATCCTGCTGACGGAATCGACGCACCATGTCGAGCACCTGGTCCAGATTGGTACCGTGCTCCAGAGCCCGCGCACAGGCATTCTGGATTACCGGACCGTCGGCCATGACATCGGAAAACGGCATGCCCAGCTCAACCAGATCGGCCCCGGCGGCCACCGCAGCATGCAAGATATCCACCGTGGCATCCGGATGAGGATGCCCGGCGGTTACATAAGGTATCAGGGCCGGACGAGCGGCCTGCTTCAATGCAGCAAAGCGTTGATCAATGCGATTCAAAACTTGATTCCTTCCAGATCAGCCACGGTTTGAATGTCCTTGTCGCCGCGACCGGACAGATTGACCAGCACGATGTCGTCACGCCCCAACTCGGCGGCCAGCTTCATGCCGTAAGCAATGGCGTGGGCACTCTCCAGGGCCGGCATGATACCTTCAGTGCGGGTCAAGGTATGAAACGCAGCGAGCGCCTCATCATCACTGATACCGACATAGCGTGCCCGCCCGCTATCCTTGAGCCAGGCGTGCTCCGGTCCGACACCGGGGTAATCCAGCCCGGCAGACACCGAGTGAGTATGGCGAATCTGTCCGGCATCATCGTCGAGCAGATAGGTCCGGCTGCCGTGCAACACGCCGACCCGGCCAGCGCACAGGCTGGCTGCATGTTCAAGCCCGGACAAACCGTGCCCGGCCGCCTCCACGCCGATCATCGCTACCGCCTTGTCATCAATAAACGGGTGAAACAGCCCGATAGCATTGGAGCCACCGCCTACACAGGCCACCAGCGCTGCCGGCAACTTGCCGTATTCCACAAGCATCTGGGCACGCGCCTCACGGCCGACGATGGCATTGAAATCCCGCACCATTGCCGGATAAGGGTGCGGACCGGCCACGGTGCCGAGGATATAAAAAGTATTATCGACATTGGTCACCCAGTCTCGCATCGCCTCGTTGAGCGCATCCTTCAGCGTTCGCGATCCGGCGGTGACGCTGATGACCTCGGCACCCAGCAGTTTCATCCGGTAAACATTGGTCGCCTGCCGCTTGATGTCGTCGGCCCCCATGTAAACCACGCACTCCATGCCGAGCCGGGCGGCAACCGTCGCCGAGGCGACCCCATGCTGACCCGCCCCGGTTTCAGCAATGACACGCTGCTTGCCCATGGCGCGGGCCAGCAATCCCTGCCCGATCGTATTGTTGATCTTGTGGGCACCGGTATGATTAAGATCTTCACGTTTGAGAACGATGGTTGCGCCCCCGACCTGACGGGTCAGATTATCGGCCTGGTACAGCGGCGACGGACGACCCACGAAATGGCTCAGATCGTGATCCAATTCAGCCAGAAAATCCGGATCTGACAAGTAGTGGCGCCAGGCTTCGTCCAGTTCCTCCAGCGCCGGCATCAGTGTCTCGGACACAAACCGGCCACCGAACACGCCAAAATGCCCGCTTGCATCGGGTAGCCGGTCGGGGGCTTGCATTTGCTCTGCTGGCTTAGCCATGTTTTACCGCCTTGATAAATTGATTGACAAGATTAGCATCCTTGATGCCGGGACGCGCTTCCACGCCACTGGAGACATCGACTGCGTCCGGTCGTGCTTGCCGGCAGGCAGCCGCCACGTTATCGGGCCGCAAACCTCCAGCCAAAAGCCAGGGCCGCGGCATAGCCGGGATTTGCGACCAATCGAACACCTCGCCACTTCCGCCCAGACTGCTGCCCGCATGAGCATCAAGCAGCAAGGCATCGGCTTGATCAAAGCTGTTGATGTCGGGTGGCTGGCCGTCCCGCATGGCCAGCGCCTTGATCCAGGGTCGCTGAAACTGGCGACAAAATGACTGGGTTTCGGTGCCATGAAACTGCAACCAGTTCAGTGGCACCTGCTTCAGAACGGTCCGGATCTGCCCGGCCCCGGCATCCATGAACAAACCGACCCGGCTGACCAGCGGCGGCAAAGCGTGGCAGATAGCCGCTGCCTGCTCCATGGTTACATTGCGCGAGCTTTTGCCAACAAAAACCAGACCGATGGCATCCGCGCCGGCATTGGCTGCAGCCAGCGCGTCATCAACCCGGGTAATTCCGCAAATCTTGACCCGAATCACGACCGCTCACCGGCCTCACCGGACGGAAATTCGACCGGCACATCAACCGGCAGTTCCGGGTAATCAGGATATGAGGCGCTCATGAAATACAGTCCTTCAGCCGGTGCCGTAACAGCAGCCATGGTTCGATCGCGGGCCGCCAGCACCTCGGCAATCCAGGCCGGCGAACGTCGTTGATTGCCGATGGCAATCAACGCACCGGCGATGTTTCTGACCATATGGTAAACAAAAGCATTGGCAACGATGTCGATCTGAACTTCACATCCTTCACGCGTCACACTGATCGAATGCACATGTCTGACCGGCGTCTTTGCCTGGCATCCGCGAGCGCGAAAACTGGAAAAATCGTGTTCTCCGAGCAGGTGTCGGGCCGCTTCATTCATCCGCGCGGCTTCCAGCGGTTGGCGAACCCAGGCGACCCGGCCCCGCTCAATGGCAGGCCGGATCCAGCGATTCAGTATGCGGTAGACATAGCGACGGCGCGTCGCGGAGAATCGAGCATGAAAGCGCTCGTCGACCTCGCGCACCCAGAGAAGACTTGCACCCGCGTGCAATACGGTGTTTGCACCCAGCACCCAGGATCGTTCAGTGCGTTCAGCCGTGGTATCGAAATGAATAACCTGGCAACGAGCGTGAACGCCGGTATCGGTACGCCCGGCACAGTGAATGCTTACCGGATGATCGGCAACCTGGCCCAGTGCCTGTTCGACACTGGCCTGCACCGTCGGCGTCTGGCGCTGACGTTGCCAGCCATAAAACCCGGTGCCGTCATATTCGACGCCGGCGGCGAATCGCATGCCCGCCGGAATCAGATTTCATCAAGCATGGACTTGGCCTGGGCGCGCCTGGTCTTCGAGCCCCCGCTGATGATTTCTTCCAGCAGCGTGCGCGCCGAATCCGGGTCGTCCATGGATATATAGGCTCGGGCCAGATCAATCTTGACGTCGGCATCTTCATCGCTCAGTGTCACTTCACCGTCGTCATCCAGCTCATCACCGGAATCCCCATCCCCGGAATCGGAAACCGATGCACCATACTCATCGCTCCGCAAAAAGGCTTCGAGTTCACGATCACCTGCCGTATCGAACTCCAACTCGTCATCGCCCAGCGGCAATGTGTCGCCAGCTGAACGGCGGGACCCGGGCTTGCTGAATGTTTCAATCTCGTCCTCATCTAGTTGCAGGGTATCGCCGGCAGAGCGTCTGACATCTGTTTCGAGTTCGCCAATGTCATCTTTCGAGACGGCCTGCGCATCACTGGTCTCTGCATCCGGCATTGCTGTCAATTCATCATCTGACTCTTCGCTGGGCTCTTCGCGATCATCACTGCTGAAAGCAAAATCAAGCGCCAGCGAGTCAGCATCGTCCTGCGCACCGGATGTCTGTTCTGGCTGATCAAGCTCCGACAGCTTGCCCTCATCGTCTTCGGCAAAATCCGGCGCATCGTCCTCGGCACTGACTATTTCCTCGGGATCAATCTGATCAACCGGCCGGATCGGCTGGGCATCCTCATCAACTCGATTGGACAACTCAGCGAGATCCATATCAGTACCTTCGATCTCTTCCTGATCGTCCTGATCGCCCGTGTAGCGGGATTCGGCGGCTTTTACGTTACTGGATGATGTCTGGTCCGGCTCATCATCCGAGAAGAAGTCATCGTCATCGGTCAACTGATCATTGACATCGATATCGGAATCGATTTCATAGTCATCGACCGAACCGGATTCGGGTGCCTGTTGCGGCCGGTCAAGAATCCCCAGCATTTCGCGGGTTCTATCATCCAGTCCCTCATCCCCTTCGTCACCACCAATTCCTGTCTCACGAGGCGTCAGCAACGGATGATCGGGCGCATTGGTGACGGCCAGATTCAATGCCTGCTGCCAGCGTGGATCCTCATCATCGTCAACCTGGGCATACATGCCGTCCAGAGCATCAGAGAATGCGTCTTTATCATCGGCGGCCGCAAGCGTTTTGAGCAGCGCCAGATGAGCCGCCAGATCGCCTGGAGCAGCGGCCAACCGGGCTCGCGCCTTGTCCGGATCATTGTCGGCTTTTCGGATGCCGGTGGGTTCCGCGCGAGATCGGCGTATCCACCAGAAAGCCGCAGCACCGATGACAGCCAATACAACAATGACGATCAGCAACCATTGCCAGAGTGGTGTTCCACGCTGAGAGCGGATCGAAGCAACCGGCATTTCCGCAGGTTGGGATACAGTCAATTCACTTTCAGCATCCACCTGATCAACACCGTCCAGGTCTGTGTCGAGTCCCTCATCATCAAAACCTTCATCAACCAGGCCACTGGCATCTTGCCGAGTATCAGCAATGACATCCTCGCTTCTGCCCAGTTCCTCTTCCAGCTCGCGGAAGTAGGCGCTGATTTCGTCCTCGGCACCTGCTTGGCCGACATCAGTCTGATCAGCCAATTGCTCAGCCTGCAACGCCGCAGCCTGACGTTCTTCACGCGCCTGACGCAGACGGACCTCAAGATCGGCCAACTCCTCGTCAGCAATGGCCAGTCCGGCCATTTCGCGTGTATCTATCGCATCACGAATACTGTCAATTCGGCGATCGAATTCGTCGCTTTCCAAACCCTCGGTCGCTATCTGATCCTCGAATTCAGCAAGACGATTACTGACCCGTCGAACCTCTCCCTCCGACACAGCAGGGCCTTGTTCAAAAGTCTCGCCCTCGGGTGGCACCACCTCAAGCCGGTGAACCACACTCCGGCTGGTATCTTCCGGTCGGGTAGTTGTCAAACGCTCTACATCAGGTATCGCATCGTCGGCGATGATGGGTACATCCCGAATGCCGCTGTCCTGGCGCCAGGACTGCATTTGAGCCCGCATGCGTCGATCAGCCTCAGCTCGGTCGATTGACTCGACATCAGCCTGGCTCGGCATGTTCAGCTCAGCACCTCGACGCAAAAGGTTGACGTTGTTGTCGATAAAGGCCTGCGGATTGCGATCCAGGATAGCCAACATGACCTGGTTCATGGTCAGGTCGGTATTGGGTCTCCATCCATAAGCTATGCCCCACAAGGTCTGACCAGCGGCAACCGGCCCAATCACACCGGGCACCGTCCGAGGCACCCGATCGGGCCGAGGCTGTTCAACTACGGGTGCCGGCTCGGGCTCCGATGGCTCAGTCGCTGGTACTGGTTGTGGTTCCGGTTCCGACTCCGAGACCGAGGGTGCCGGACGCGGACGCGCCTGCGGCGCTGGTTCTGGCTCGGATTCTGGCGCGGGATCGACACGCGGTGCGGGTGTTACTCTGGCGGGCCGCTCGCTGACCGGATCAGATGCCGGTTCAGTACGCCGGATCGGAGGGGCTACAGGCAAGGTCGGCGGATCCAGGAAAAGGGTGTATTCGCGCAGAACCCGACCGCTGGACCAACGCGCGTCAATCAGTATCTGAACGACCGGATCATCAATCTGGCGGCTCGACCGCACCCGAATCAGGGGCGGGTCGACACGCCGATCGACGCTGACTTCCAGACCCAGCGCCAGTGCTGCCGCGGGTATGCCGAGACGATCATAGTCAGCCGCAACGGCCGGAGCCACGGTCAGGGAATCCAATGACCCGGAGTCCGGCTCAATCAGCCGAATACTGACATCCAGAGGCTGGCCCATGTAGGAGTCGATTCGAGCCTCACCCAGGCCCAACGCGCGCAAGCCGTCCGCCGGAAACAGCACCAAGGCTGTCACTAGCACTCCCGAAGCAATCACTTTAACGGTAGATAAACGCATCAACCCGACCACCCTCTCAAGATGAGTATTTGTTCGTTAATTCAAGCGAGTATACCAATGTCTTCAGCCAATAAGAAAGCATGTCATCAAACCCGGAGTTTCCACGCCCTGGATGAATTTCAGCTTTGAATCGCTTCGGTCACTGATTCTGGGCCACCAGCAGCTCGGCAATCTGAATCGCATTAAGCGCTGCTCCCTTGCGGACATTGTCGGAAACCACCCAGAAATCAATGCCTTTGGGATGACTCAAGTCCTTTCGAAGCCGAGCGACAAACACCTCGTCATGGCCGGCCGCATCGACCAGAGGGGTGGCCAGCTTATTGCCAGCCATCAAACGCACGCCCGGCGCTTTCCTGAGAAGGTTTCGAACCTTGCTGATTTCAATTGAATCAACAGTTTCCAGATGAATGGCCTCCCCGTGCCCCAGAAAAACCGGCACCCGCACAGCGGTTGCGTTGACCAGAATCGAATCGCTGGCCAGAATCCGCCGCGTCTCGTTGTGCATCTTCATTTCTTCACGGGTGTAGCCGTTGTCCTCGAAGCGATCAATGGCCGGTATCACATTAAAAGCGATCGGGACCGGAAAGACTTCGGGCTCGGGTTGGCGGAAATTGAAGCGGTCGGCGCACTGCCTGCCCAACTCTTCCATGGCCTTCTTCCCCGCACCGGACACCGACTGAAAAGTGGTCACGTTGATTCGGGCCACACCGGCAACCCGATGAATCGGGGCCACGGCAAGCAACATCTGAATGGTCGAGCAGTTGGGATTGGCGATAATTCCTCCGCCGGACCAGTTTTCCAGCACCTGGCCATTAACCTCAGGCACCACCAGCGGCACATCGGGGTGCATGCGAAAGTACGACGTGTTATCAATCACGCTACAACCGGCAGCGGCGGCCTGCGGGGCGTATTCGGCCGACACATCGCTACCAGCCGAAAACAGTGCAAAATCTATCCCTTTGAAATCAAATGTCGCCAGGTCATCAACGACCAGCGAGCTCCGACCGAAGCTGACTTCCCGTCCAACCGAGCTGCTGCTGGCCAGAGCGGTCACCTCACTGACCGGAAATTTTCGCGCGGCCAGCAGCTCCAGCATGGTTTCGCCAACCACGCCGGTCGCACCCACCACCGCCACCCGAAAGCCATCCTTGCGATTCGTCATGCTTTACTCGCCATGTCATTGAAATACAGCCGGGCAGAATAACGCATCTTCAGCAACGAGCACAAAATCCTGCAGTTTCCAACCCTCTTTCCTTCTCCCCTTCTCCCCGTCCTCAGCTCTATCAAAGCCAATTAATTTCCTATACCCACGAGCGTGGCTGAGCTTCATACGTAAGCAGAAGCTGCCAAGTCAAAAAACTTCCTGATTACACAAGTTTCTCAGCCATTCTAAAGAGGGCTTCAATCGTGCTGATTCATGTTTTTGCGCCTATCGATCGCTTCGAGCATCCGGTGGTGCCGTGCATACCAAGCCCTT
>CAZFYM010000011.1:0-58187 GCA_964523755.1 uncultured Wenzhouxiangella sp.
GAGCATCCGGCGGTGCCGGGCATACCAAGCCCTTGCACCCAACTGTCAGCGGGAAATGGCATTACCTGATGGCAAGCCGTGGGGCGCGGAACCCGGCACGATCACGCAGCTTCGATCAGCCTCTGCTTATTTTCAGAAAACCTCCCAGGCCCGGACAATCAAAAATCAAATTCGCTGGCACCAAAGCTCCCGTTAACCTTGTCCTATCAGAACGGCCGATCGAGCCACGGCTTGCCAGCAGGTGACGCCACTTGCCGCCTGCCACCCTACCTATCCCCCTCAGCGATGGCTGAGGTTTATGCGTAATCAGCAGGTCGGAATGCGTGGGTGCTGTGGCGGGACATCACCGCATTGGGCGCGGTGCAGCAGGTAATGATCCATCAGCGTCAGGGCCAGCATTGCTTCGACGATTGGCACGGCGCGGATACCCACGCAGGGGTCATGCCGACCGGTGGTGATGATCTCCACCGGCTGGCCCGCGGTATCAACGGTTTTTCCGGGCAGGCGCAGCGACGAGGTTGGCTTGAACGCGACCGCCAAATCGACCGGCTGACCGGTGGAAATCCCGCCAAGCACGCCACCGGCATGATTGGACTCAAAGCCTTCGGGCGTGATCTCGTCACGGTGTTGGGTACCTTTCTGGGCAACCGCGGCAAACCCGGCTCCGATTTCAACACCCTTGACCGCATTGATGCTCATCATGGCTGCCGCCAGGTCGCCGTCGAGCTTGGCATAGACCGGCGCACCCAGACCGACCGGCACCCCGGTTGCCCGGGCCCGGACCAGCGCACCAACCGAATCCCCGGACTTCCATAACTGTTGCATGAAGGCTTCGAGTTCCGCCACCTTGTCAGCATCCGGACAGAAAAACGGATTGCTGTTGATCGCGTCAGCGTCAAAGCGCTGGTCACACACGACATCACCAATCTGCGCCATCCAGCCGATCACTTCCAGGCCGAGTTGCTGTTTCAGGTACTTGCGAGCCAGCGCACCGGCAGCCACCCGCATGGCGGTTTCGCGGGCCGAGGACCGTCCGCCTCCGCGATAGTCACGAAGACCGTACTTGTGGTGATAGGTGTAGTCCGCGTGGCCGGGACGAAACTGTGAGGCAATTTTCGAGTAATCCCGGGAGCGCGCATCGGTGTTATAAATCAACAGTGCAATCGGCGTACCTGTGGTCCTGCCCTCAAACAGGCCGGACAGAATCTGAACATCTTCCTGTTCCTTGCGCTGCGAAGTATGCCGGCTCTGCCCGGTAGCCCGGCGCATCAGTTCGTCTCGGATCTCCTCGGCGGTAATCGCAAACCCGGGCGGAAAGCCGTCGATAACACAGCCGATGGCCGGTCCGTGCGACTCACCAAACGTGGTCACGGTCAGCACCCGACCAAACGAATTGGTACTCATAGATTGGAATAATTGGGGCCGGATCCACCCTCGGGCGTGACCCAGTTGATCACCTGGTACGGATCGGCGATATCGCAGGTCTTGCAGTGAACGCAGTTGGCGGCATTGATCTGGATTCGCTTGCCACCCTCATCCTCCACCACCTCATAGACGTTAGCCGGACAGAACCGTGTGCAGGGATTGCCATACTCTTCCTCGCAGCGGCTGAAACACACATCCGGTTCCACGATTTTCAAATGAACGGGCTGGTCCTCGTCATGCGCTGTCGCAGCAAAATACACCGAGGCCAGGCGATCACGCGGTGGCAGATCACGGTCTATCCAGTCGTAGTCGAAACCGCCTTCATGCAAGCGTCGATATTGCTCGTGATCGGCATGGTTGCTGAAGGTTCGCGGCAGCTTGCCCGCAGTTGCCGTCTCGATCGCCGCCGTGGCCATTCCGCGCCACAGGCCCTTGTTGAAGCCGGGGCGAATATTGCGGACCGTTTTGAGCTCGGCCACGATATCGGAGGCTCTCAATCGCTGGTCAAAGCCATCACTGCTCAATGATTCGGCCAGGTGCTGGGCAGCCAGCATGCCTGACTTCAGAGCCTGGTGCGTGCCCTTGATCTTGGGCACATTGAGCAGACCAGCCGAATCCCCGATCAGGACGGCTCCGGGCATTTCGACCCGGGGCAAGGACTGGTAACCACCTTCGGAGATGGCCCGCGCCCCGGCCGACAGAATCTCGCCACCGTCCAGCAAGGCGTGCATGGATGGATGATGCTTGAACTGCTGGAACGCCTCGAATGGACTGAACTTCGGGTCCTTGTAGTCCAGGGCGCAGACAAAACCAACCGCCACGCGGTTCTTGTCCAGGTGGTAAACAAAGCTGCCGCCATAAATGGCATTGGGCAGCGGCCAGCCGACCGAATGCTGGATCAGACCAGGCTCTACCCGCCCCTGGGGCAACTGCCACAGCTCTTTCATGCCGATGCCGTAAGTCTGGGGGTCACTGTCGGCGGCCAGATCGTAGCGGGCGATGGCGCGCTTGGTCAGATGACCGCGACAGCCCTCGCCCAGTATAGTGACAGAGGCTCTGATCTCGATGCCCTGAACGTAAGTATCTTTAGGCTCGCCGTCACGCCCCACACCCAGGTCACCGATGATGACACCCTGAACCGCACCCTGATCATTGATCGACAGGTCCGCCGCCGCAAAACCGGGAAACAGATCAACACCCAGCGCTTCAGCTTTCGGTGCCAGCCAGGCGCACATCGCGCCGAGCGAAACGATGAAATTGCCATGGTTTCTCTGCTGCGGCGGGGTCGGCAGCTTGCGCCGGCCAGTCTTGCTCAGCACAACGAATTCGTCGCGACCGGCCGATACACAGATCGGCGGTGGATCATCCCGCCAGCCCTCAATCAGACTATCCAGGGGCTCAGGCTCGATCACCGCCCCGGATAGAATATGCGCGCCGATCTCGGAGGCTTTCTCAATCACGCAGACATTGAGCTCGGCCCTGAGCTGCTTGAGATGAATCGCGCAGGCCAGACCTGCCGGCCCGGCTCCGACGATCAGCACATCGTATTCCATTACTTCGCGTTCAGACATGAATCAATTGCAATGAAAGAAAACTGTTGTCAAGGATACAGGGGTTGTCGTTCAGGAACCAGCATCAAGCAGCTTCGAAAGCGCCGGCCAGACGGCCTCGAGCATCAGCGGCTGGGCCTGTTCGGTCGGATGAATACCATCATCCATCATCATGTCGGGCTGGTCGAAAATGTTATCGAGAAAAAACGGCAATAGCGGAATATCATACGTGGCCGACAGTTCATCGAAGACCGCAGCGAATCGACGACTGTAGATTGGGCCGAGATTGGCCGGCAGGCGGATTCGCATCAAGGCCACTTTGGCACCGGCGCGCTTGCTCTTTTCGATGATCACCTCCAGATTCGACTTGATTTGGCCGGGTGCCAGCGCCCTGAGGCCATCATTGCCGCCCAGGATAATCAGGACAGCGTTCGGCCGGTGGTCGTTGAGCAAGCCCTCAATGCGATAGGCCGCCCCCGAGCTGGTCTCGCCGGAGATCGAGGCATTGACTACCTTCCAGTCGGCGCCCAGGCGCTCGGACAACAGGGCCGCCCAGCCTGATTCACGTGGCATGTCATAGGCATCTGACAGACTATCGCCGATAATCAGCAGTGTCTGGCTTGCGGCGTGCAGCGCCGGAATCGATGTCAGCATCAATATCACCAGAACCGAAATTGCTACGGAGCGAATCATCATCATGTCATCCAGTCAGAAATTGTTGCAGTGTGAACACGTCGGCTACTCCGTCCAGGCACCCGGCGGGCGGCTGGAGATACTCAAGGATATCAGCCTGAATCTGAACGCCAGGGAAACGCTGGCAATTGTTGGTGCCTCCGGTTCGGGCAAGACGACCCTGCTGGGCCTGCTCGCCGGCCTGGAGCGCCCGACTACCGGCGATATCTGGCTGGCCGATGAACATCTCAACCGCCTGGATGAAAACGACCGGGCCAGACTGCGCCGTCGCCAGGTCGGCTTCGTCTTTCAGTCTTTTCATCTACTGCCCAGTCTGACAGCGCTGGAAAACGTCCTGCTGGCGCTGGAGATTGCGGGACTGGACCAACCGCGCGAGCGTGCCGCCAAAGCCCTGGACCAGGTAGGATTGAGTCATCGGCTGGATCACTATCCGCGCCAGATGTCCGGAGGCGAGCAGCAACGCGTCGCCATCGCTCGGGCATTCGCCAGCGATCCGGTGATTCTGTTTGCCGACGAACCCACTGGCAATCTGGACCGCCACACCGGCGAAAACATCGCTCAATTGCTGTTCGACATCAATCGCGACCGCGACACCGCCCTGGTCCTGGTCACCCATGACCTTAACCTGGCAAGGCGCTGTCGTCGCATCGAAGAAATCGAGGATGGCCGACTGATCCATGCCGAGAACACAGACAGGCGTGCTCAGCTCCACCTGGTTGACAGGAAGTAACGCGTGAAACTGCTCTCGCTTTCGTTCAAGCTGCTGTCTCGCCAGGGTCAGTCCGGCGCGCTCGGCCTGCTGGCCGCCGGCCTGATTGTTGCCACTGCGGCACTGGTGTCTGTCAGCGTGTTTACCGACCGGGTCGGCCGGGCGCTGGACCGTCAGGCCGGTGAAGCCCTGGCCGCCGATCTGGCCATCGCCAGTCGCGCACCCATTCCGGAAGAATTCGATGACCAGGCCAGATCCCTGGGCCTGTCTACCGCACGCATCCTGTTGGTCAGTACTGCGGTCTTTGTCGGCGAAGAGTCCATGCTGATCGATGTCAAGGGCGTCTCGCCGGGCTATCCGCTGCGCGGTCAGCTCCAGGTCGCCGACAAGGCCGACGGCAGTGTCGTTCCGGTCAACACCATTCCCTCACCTGGCCAGGCCTGGATGGAACCGCGTGGGCTTCGCTACCTGGGTGCCGAGATCGGCGATATTGCCACGGTAGGCATTCACGAGTTAACGATCAACCAGGCGCTGGTGTTCGAACCGGATCGAGGGGGCGGCACCTTTCTTCTGGCGCCTCGCTTGATCATTCACATCGATGATTTGCTCAATAGCGAGTTGCTGGGACCCGGGACCCGCGCCCGACACAGGCTGCTGGTCGCCGGAGAAGAGCGATCCGTGGCTGAATTTCAGGGCTGGCTTGAAACGCGCCTGGATGCCAACCAATCCTTGATCACCGTTGCTGAAGCGGATGAGCAAACGGCACTGGCGCTGACCCAGGCACGTCGGTTCCTCGGTGTCGCTGCGTTGACGACCCTGATACTGGCAGCCGTCGGGGTACTGCTTTCAGCACTGCGCTTTTCTCGCGCCCAGCGCGATCTGGTCGCTTTGCTGAAATCCTTTGGTGCCACCGGCAGCCAGGTCATGGTTGCCCTGTCTCTGATGCTGTTGTGGTTGATTCTGGTATCGATTTTCATCGGCGGGGCTGGCGGTTTGATCGCCCAGGCCATGATTGCCCAGATTCTCGCTGACGGTCCGGCCGGTGCCCTGCCCCCCGCGCGAGCGCTGCCCATTGCCGGAAGCGGTTTGTTTACCCTGTTGCTGGCCACCGGATTTGCCCTGCCACCCTTACTCAATCTGCGCCTGGTTCCACCCATGCGTATCCTCAACCAGTCGCTGGACTCGCGCATCGGATTAAGCGGTGCCTTGTGGCTGCTACCCATCCTCACTGCTCTGGCTATTCCGGTGGTTCAGCTGGGGCATTTCCGTCTGGCATTCATCGTTCTGGGTGTCAGTGCCGTGCTGGCCGGTCTGCTGGCGCTGGCCGGCTGGCTGGCCATGCATGCCACGGGGGCGCTGGCACGGCGAGCTACCGCGGCCTGGCGCTTTGGCCTGGCCGGCCTGCGCCGCCGACGAGGTGCCGGGATGATTCAGATCACGGCACTGGGCCTGGGTCTGATGGCAATGCTGCTGTTGATAATTGTTCGTACCGAATTGCTGGATCAGTGGCGCGGCAGTCTGCCGCCGGACACGCCCGATCATTTCATCGTCAATATTCAGCCGGACCAGGTCGATGCCGTCGAATCGGCGCTGATCGCGGCCGATGCCCGCCATCTTCAGATACGACCCATGGCCAATGTCAACCTGGTAAACAGCAGCGCCGAATTCAGCAATGACGAGAGCATGGGGCGCCAGGTCAATGTGTCGTGGAGCGATGCGTTGCCACCGGCCAACACGGTCACGCAGGGTCGCTTCTTCAGTCCTGGAGCGACCGGCGAAATTTCCCTGTCGCATCGCTGGTCGGAGCGCTCGGGCATTGGCCTGGGCGACAGCATGACGTTTGAATCCGGTGCCCGCCGGTTCACCGCCACGGTGACCAGCATCCGGGATGTGGCGTGGGACTCGTTCAATGTCAACTTCTTTATCCTGCTGACCCCTGATGCGGCAGACTTCCTGCCATATCAGAACATTGCCAGCTTCTACCTTCCAGCCAATAGCAGCGCAGCACTCAGACCCATCGGTCGGCAGTTTCCCAATCTCTCGATTCTCGATGTTGGCGCCCTGATTGAGCGAATCGGCCAGATTATCGACCGGGTCAGTTCGGCCGCCCAGGTGGTGTTCTTCTTTACCCTGCTGGCCGGCCTGGTCGTGTTGATGGCGGCGCTCGAGGCCACCCGCGACGAACGGCGGCATGAGTCCGCCCTGATCCGGACTCTGGGAGCTGACAATTCGCTGGTTCGCCGTGGCCTGCTGATCGAATACGGCATCATGGCGATCATCGCGGCCCTGCTGGCCACGCTGGGTGCCGCACTGACCGGCTGGATTCTGGCGCGCGAACTGTTTGACTTCAGCTACCAGCCCTCCCCCGTGCTCTTCATTTCCGGTTTTCTCGCCGCCGTTGTACTGGTTGTCGGCAGCGGCTGGCTGGGTAATCGCTCTGTACTGGCCACCCCACCCGTGCGTATTCTGAGAACCAGCTAAGCATGTCGACCACCACCTCCGCAACCGCACAATCGGTCACACCCCCGAACGACAGTGATCCCCAGGCCAACCTGATCCTGTACGGCTCGCCCTGGCGGGTCATGTGGGTCATGAGCTGGCCCGCCGTGGCCGTGATGATGCTGTTTGGCCTGAATGCCGTCATGGATGCGGTATTTATCGGCCAGTTGATGGGCGAACAGGCGCTGGCCGGTGCGGTCATGGCCTACCCGATAACCCAGCTCACACTGGCTCTGGGCTCGTTAGCCGGTATCGGCGGCGGGGTGGCCTTGTCCATCGCGATTGGAAGAGGCGAGCGTGATCTGATGCGCTGTCTTCCGGGCACTGCCCTGGCCATCGCCGGTCTACTGTCGCTCGCTTATGCCCTGCTCGGCGGGCTGATTCCCGAAACGCTGGTTGCGGCTATGGGTGCCGAGGGCGAACTGGTTCCGATTGGCGCCAGCTATTTGCGCGCTTCAGCGCTGGGCGGTATTGGTGCCATTGCCGGCATGACGCTCAATATGCTGCTGCGCGGCGAAGGCAAGATGAAACTGGCGGCCGCGTACATGGGCATCGGGCTGGCGATCAACATCGTGTTGACTCCCATCATGATCAGCACACTGGGTCTGGGCGTGGCCGGGGCGGCGTGGGCCACCAATATCGGCGGTCTGGTTGGTGCGGCACTGGTCTGGCGCCGGTTTGCCCTGGGCCGGGCCAGCTACCCGATCAACCCGCGTTACATCGGTTTCAATCGCATCCTGGTCCGGCGCATCGTCAAGCTCGGCACGCCGGCCATGATCATGAGCTCCATGGGTCTGATACAGGCGATTGTGGTGTTCAATATGCTGGCGCGGGTCGGCAGCGAAGCCGACATTGCCTTTTTCGGTGCTGCCTGGCGCGTGCTGATTTTCCTGCTCACACCCTTATTTGGTCTGATGCGCGCCTTTCAGCCGGTCGCCGGTATCAATTACGGTGCCGGTCAGTGGGACCGGATTGAGCGTAGCTACTGGACCTTCGTCAGTGCCGGCGTATTGATGATCACGCCGATCTGGGCGCTAATGATCATTTTCCCGGATCAGACCCTCACGTTGATGTTGCCCGACGTGGTGTTCTCTGCCCCCGATCTGCATCACTTCCGGGTCCTGATGCTGGTTCTACCGGTGCTGCCTGTCGTATTTACGGCCTTGGCCCTGCTACCGGCCATCGAACAACCCGAAAAAGCCACCCTGGTATCGGTCTCACGTCAGTTATTGCTGTATGTACCCGTCATGCTCATCCTGCCGCGTCTGATCGGCGTTCCCGGCATTTACTACGGTGCTACCGCGATTGACCTGTTGTGCGCCCTCTGGTTGCTGCTGATCGTCCTTCATGCGTTCCGCTCAGCGCGGGCCGAAACCGGCGAATTGGCGCAGCAAGTACATCAACCCTGAGGTAAACTGTGCCGATGTTCATGAAGGGGGAACACTCACAAAACCCTTTTCAGGAACCGGACTTGAAGACATCCCCCTTTACCCTTGCTCTTGCGCTGGCCGTTATGGTTGGCTGTCAGGTCGAATCACCTCTATCCGGTGACCCGGCAGCGCACCTGGATTCCGAGTTCGATCAACTGCGCAGTGATTATCTGGCCGACTACTGGCAGCATCACCCGGTTCAGGCCGCCAGCGCCGGTCTGACCGTATTCCACGGCCGCCTGCCGGCCATGACGGCGGCCGATATCAGTCATCAGATCGACCAGATTGAGACCAGCCTGAATGATCTGGCATCGCTGCCGGTTCAGCAGATCAGCAATCCGGTCCGCCAGAATGAATGGTATCGATTGCGCTCACACGCTCGCGAACGATTACTGAATCTGCGCGAACTCAAGCAATGGCAGCGCGATCCCGGTCTGTACGTACCTGCCAGTGCCTTTGAAGTCCTGCTGGATCCGGCGACCGGATCGGCGCTGGAGCGAGCTGGCTGGCTGTTGGCCAGGCTGCACCAACTGCCCATTCTGCTTGAGGCCGGGCGCGCCAACCTGATCGCCCCACCCCAGCGCTTCACGCTGGATGCCATTCATCGCACCGACCAGCTGATAGAACTTTTCGATCAAGCGCTGCCCGAACTGGCCACCGACACTCCGGATCTGCTTGATGAACTGGTCTCGGCTGGCGAGCTGGCAGCCAGTGAATTGCTGGCCTTCAGTCGCTATCTTCGAGAGCAGGTGCTTCCAACCAGCATTCAATCCGCAGCCATTGGACGAGATCTTTACCAGCGCTATCTGACCGAGGTGCACGAGATCCAATACCCTCCCGAAGCGATTATTGCCAGCGCCAGACACAGGTTCGCCGACATCGAGCGCGAACTGGCGATGCTGGCTACCGACAAGGGGCATGGGCCGGATTGGGCGAACCTGCTGGACTTGCTTGCAGAAAATCCTCCGACCAGGCCCGATCAAATCGCCCTGCATGAGCAGTTGACCGTGCTGGCCGACGAGCTCTTGCTAACGGCTCGGGTCATGCTCGATGCGCGCATACACACCGGCCAGATCAGCGTTGATGAAGCGCGCCATTTTCTCAGCGACAATCTGCACATGGCACACGAGCGCACTGCCATCGAAGTTCGCCGCCTGCTGGACCATCCGGGCCATGTATTCAGAGATTCGTCACCGGTTAGTACCCGCGCCGGCAATCGCCTGATGGCTGAGGTCAATTGATCAGCGCTGACGAGCGTCGCGCAGAATATCGAATCGAACCACATGTCGGTGCTGGTCCTCCTCGCCGCGCTTGCCAGGTTCGCTGTCACCATGCTTGCCTACGTACTTCATGTCCTGGTTCGGTGGAATACGAAACACCAGAAGCGCGTGGCGACAGGCGTTTAACGGTTTATCACTGATCAAAGTGAAGTAGGGCTGATTATCGACTTCGGCAACCATCACCGAAATATTACGCTTATGGGGGTCCTCCAAATCGGTCACGGCCCCACTGTAATGCTTGGAATGGCCCCGGCGATCCAGAGTCATGTTCAACGACAAGCCCGCGCACATTTCCTCGGCTCGCTTCAATGTTTCACTTGAAAAGGTATCGAACGGATCGTCTTTATTCGCCATGGCTGGGTCTCCACGTTCACGCACTTTTCACATTATACGCCTCGATGACTTGACCGCGCACTCACAGTGCATGATTCAGAATAAGAGCTCCATAAAGAATCAAGGTTCTTATCCATGCGAACTCTTGTTATTTTTGCCGCTCTGCTCATCGGCTTGCCCGGACCGACCAATGCTGATGACACAAGCCTTGCGCCGGATTTCAGGCTTCAGGATCAATACGGTGAATGGCATGAGCTTGGCGATGAGTCGCTTCTGAACAATCATTTTCAAGATGCCAAGTAAAACCTTCAAATCAATTCTGGTCGTGGCTGCAGCCGGGTTGATCGCGGTCGGCTGCCTGGCACGCGGAGGTGCTGTGGACAACTTTCAGGAACAAGCTTACGAACAGGCACTGGAGCGATTTCCCGGCCAGACATCGGCCATTGATGAGGGCATCGCGTCCTTCTCCGCCGGCTATGGCGACCTGACTCACGAGGCCCTGGGAGATCGGGTTCGCGGACTCTATGCCCCTGAGCTGTATTTCAACGACACCATTCACAGCTTTGACAATCGCGACGATCTGGTCGACTATCTGGTCCGAACCGGTGAAGCTCTCAGCGAAAGTCGAGTGGAGGTTCGCCAGGTCATTCGCGACGGCCCGGATGTTTTTCTGCGATGGTCGATGGAGTTTCGCAGTCGCGCTGCCGGCAAAGACATTCATTCCAAATCCATCGGCATGACTCATCTGCGCTTTGACGAGCAGGGTCGGGTCGTGCTGCATCAGGATTTCTGGGACAGTGGACACGCGTTGTACGCTCATTTGCCCATTGTCGGCTTTTTTGTCCGTCGTGCTCACAATCGGCTTTAAGCCAGTCTGAAGGACACTTTCAATGAAGGGTACCTTGCATCCAATTCGGTTGTTCATGACTCTTTTGGCTCTGTGCCTGGGCTCTACCACCCTGGCTGCCACCGAGCTGATAACCTGTTCAGAGCTGGATCTTCGTGTTGCCGCCTTTTTCAAGGTCGGAACCGCTTCGCTGCATCTGGCTGACTGTGGACAGGCCAGTCGAATCCTCGAGGATATTCCCAAGCAGTTTTCCCTGGACCTTGCGCGCGACTTTTCCGGCACTGACCTGACCCAGTCCGCCAATGAATTGCTGCTGTCAAACCTGGGCCTGGACACCGTTGACGAACTGCCAACTTCACTGGCCTGTCTGGCCAATGCCTATGTCGACGCCGAATCCGGAGATCGCTATGACGTCATCTACGATCCGGCTGACGGCCTGGCCCTGTTCCTGAACAACCAACTAGTGAAGCGCTGCGATCAATCCGACCAGGGTGAAAAATTCTTCCTGATCTGGTTCGGCGACGACCCGTTCCATGAACGCCTGCGTGATGATTTGATCGAACAGGCCTTGAGCCGCGCTGCTAAAAGCGGCGCAGCCGGTCGCTGACTCCCTTGTTACCGTCTCCGGCGTCGACCTGATTTCCCACCCGCCGGTTTGTACTTTCGACCAGTGACTTTCGATGATTGGATCACCTGATTCTCCCCTGATCCAGGCAGCATCCTGCCCGGCAACATCCGCTTGAGCACCCGCCGTTCCGGCACCGCACTGAAACTTCCCCGCAGTGCTCCAATCACATGCACGACCAGCGCCGACAACAACAACCAGGCACCGAGATAATGCAGCCAGTGCAGCCAGCCGGTCAGACTGCCCAGAACGAGCGATTGCCCGGCCAGACCCGGTCCGGGCACAAACGGATCCAGTAGCCACACCATAAAACCCAGCGCAGGCAAGCCGAACATCAAGCCGTAAAACAGCGCATGAACCGAGTTCGCCAAGGCACGCTCCCAGGCACGATAAACTGCTGGCAGGCGCTCGACCGCACCGGCACGTCGCAAACGCAAGCGGAATATGGCCCCGGTAAAAATCAGCAGGCCCGTCGCCAGGTGCGCTCCCATCATCCACGGTCGAGCGGCATGGCCCAGCGGCAACGAACTCATGATCAAACCGAAAATCACCATACCGACCAGGGCCGCTGCCATCAGCCAGTGCAGCCAGATCACCGGCCTGGTATGCCGCTTGATCAATTCAGGGCCCACAGCGCGGTGAACTCGGGAATCGTCATTTCCGACATCACGTCGGCGCTGGCGCAGACCTGAACCAGGATTTCGGCCCGTCGCCGCCCGAAATGTCCGCGCACGGCGCGCTCGAACTTGTCTTCCAGCAACGGAATCCCTTCCTCGCGACGCCGACGGTGGCCGACCGGATAGTCCACCGCTACCTTGTCGGTCGATGAGCCATCGCGGAAAAACACTTGTATCGAATTCCCGATCGCTCGTTTGTCAGCATCGAAATAGTCGCGGGTGAACTCGGGATTTTCGCGAACGATCATGCAGTTTCGCAGGCGATCAATTCGCGGATCGGCCGCAATGCTGTCGGCATAGGAAACCGCCGTCAGTTCACCGAATATCAACGCCACAGCGACCATGTATTGCAGACAATGATCACGGTCGGCGTAGTTATCCAGCGGACCGGTCTTGTCGATAATGCGCGCGCCGGCTTCCTGGGTTTCAATCTCGATGCGCTCAATTTCCTCCAGGCGATCATGAACATCCGGATGCAACGTCATCGCACACTCGACCGCGGTCTGGGCGTGAAACTCGGCCGGAAAAGCGATCTTGAACAGAATATTCTCCATCACGTAGCTGCCCAGCGGACGCTCCAGCGTCAAGTCCTGGCCCTTGAACAGCACATCCTGAAATCCCCAGCCTGTCGCCGTCAGTGCCGAGGGATAGCCGATTTCGCCCTGGAGCGTCAACAGCGCCAACTGCACCGCACGTCGACAGGCATCGCCCGCCGCCCAGCTTTTGCGCGGACCCGTATTGGGCGCATGCCGATAGGTTCTTAACGCACCGCCGTCAACAAATGCCTGGCTGAGCGCATTGACCACTTCGTCACGCGTCCCGCCCAACATCCGGGTCACCACGGCCGTGGAGGCCACTCGCACCAGCAGTACATGATCCAAACCGACGCGATTGAACGAGTTTTTAAGCGCCAGCACACCCTGAATTTCGTGCGCCTTGATCATGGCTGCCAGCACGGCTGACACCATCAGTGGCAAACCGCCCTCCTTCAGCCGCTGATGTGACAGATAGTCAGCCACCGAAAGAATCGCGCCCAGATTGTCCGAAGGGTGGCCCCACTCGGCGGCCAGCCAGGTGTCATTGAAATCGAGATAGCGGATCAGCGTGCCCGTGTTGAACGCGGCCTGCACCGGATCCAGTCGGTAGGTCGTGCCCGGCACCCGCGCCCCGCCTTCCAGCTCCATACCCGGCACCACCGGCCCGAGCAGTTTGACGCATTCGGGAAACTTCAGCGCCAGCATTGCGCAAGCCAGCGAATCCTTCAAGCAGTAATGGGCGGTTCGCAGTGCCAGTTCGGAATGTATCTCCGCGTCACAAACATAGCTCGCAATTTCCAGCAACAGGGCATCAGGACTGGGTCGCAAGGCAGCACGCGCGCCATTGGTGTTCATGTCATGATCTTGTACAAGAGACAATCAAGCATTTCAATCCAGATCTTTCAATCGGTCCTTGAGGGCGCGGGCGCGCTCCAGGTAGACGCGAGCAGGTTCGAACCCCGGGTCGAGATCGCGGACTTTCTGCCACAAGCCGATGGCATCATCGAGCTGCTGGGCACGGTAATGAATCAGGGCCTGGTCATGCAACTGCATGACCAGCACTTCCCGAACATTGGCGGATTCGCTTTGAAGATCGCTGCTATCGGGATTGTGCTCAGCGGCCTCGAGAAACAGGGTCAGCGCACGATCCAGATTGCCGGCACGTCGCTCACGGACGCCTTCAGCCATCAACAGTTTGGCCTGCATTTTCCGGCGACCGGGTTCAAGCAGCGGACGGGCGGCCGGCGAAAGGATCGACGCGATTTCATCCAGCAACTCAAGCCCGTCCTCGGGCTGCTTCTGCTCGGCCAGATGCATGGAGCGCATCTCGGCGGCTTCGGCCAGAATTTCCTCGCCCTCAGCGTCCAGATTGCCGGCCTTGGCGGCGGCTGACAACAGCGCAATCACCTGTTGGTCGCGGCCATCGTCAAGCAGGCGGCGGCCGGCCAGCGTCAATCCGGCCCCGGGCACACGCACCGGTTCCGGCTCGACCCCGATGACGGCCACCTTCGGTGATGGTTCCGGGGGCGATTTCAGGGATATCGGGATCTTGAGAATGATCCCGGGCGGCATCCTTCGCGGTGCCTGAATATCGTTGTAGCGCGCCAGCGCGAAAAACTGCATCGCATCGCCGAGTTCGCGCAATGCAATGCCTGACAAGGAGTCACCCCGCTCCACGGTGACTTCGTCGTACTGCTCGCCCATCAACTCAATCGGGTCCGATTGCAGCTGCTCCAGAAAACGCAACGCCAGATGGCTGCCTGGGCGTTCATCAATAATGCTCAACAAGGCAATCTCGGCCTGCTCCCACTGGCCAGCATCCAGATAGTCGATCACCTGCTGCATCGATGAGGATGGGAGCGCGCGTGCCCGGGCACGCTCGGCCGGCGCTGCTGGCTGACTCGCTGGAGGCGGTGTTGGCGATGCCTCGGGCTGATCCTCGCTGGGTCGCAATCGCTCCCAGAGCTGACAACCCGCCAATATCGTGGCCAGCATCAGCACAGCGGCCAGGCGTGCCAATCCGGCTGGACCCCGTGTCGACCGCCAACGCTGCAACCGTCTAAAATGACTCATGACACACCTGTAGATTCGACATCGGGCGTTCAGCAGCCCGAGTTGCCCCTTAATGATACTTAAAAACGGCTTTAAGGCGCCAAAGTCAGTCGAGTAACCTTCTGAAAACCTCGCGGCAGCTTGCGGCCGCGCTGAGCACGCTCACCCCAGTAACTCTCGGTGTCGGACCAGGACAGGCGCAAGTAGCGCTGGCCGGCCCAGACCAGGCAATCCTGGCCGGCCGCCACGGCAATGGCTCCAGCCACTTTTTCGCCGGCTTTTCTGGCCTTGGGCGGAATATTGATGAGCTTGTTGCCCTTGCCACGCGCCATTTCAGGCAGTTCACTGAGGTAGTAGGCCAGCAGGTAGCCTTCAGTGGTTGCACAGATCAGCACGCCCTCGTCACCGTCAGCCACCGGCGCGATCGGCAGTACATCGGCACCCTCAGGCAGGGTCAGCACCTGCTTGCCGGCTTTCTGGCGCGTGTACAGGTTTTCCAGCTGGGTGACAAAGCCGTAGCCGGCATCCGAGGCCAGGACCACGCGGGCCTCGGGCGGGCCAATGGTCAGCGTTCGAAATGCCGCGCCATCCGGCGGTGAAAAGCGACCGGTCAGCGGCTCGCCCAGGCTGCGCGCCGAGGGCAATTCGTGGGCAATCAGGGAATAACTGCGTCCACTGGAATCCAGGAAGCAGGCGGTCTGCGTACTGCGGCCGCGGGCTGAAGCCAGAAAGGTATCGCCGGCGCGGTAGTTGAGTTCTTCGGCGTTGATATCGTGGCCCTTGGCTGCACGCACCCAGCCGTTGTCACTCAGCACGACGGTGACGGGCTCGGCCGGCACCAGTTCGGTTTCCTTCAATGCCTGGGCGGCCTGGCGCTCAACAATCTGGCAGCGTCGATTATCGCCATATTGCCCGGCATCGGCCAGCAATTCATCGCGAATCACGCGGGTCAGCTTCCTGGGTGATCCCAAAGTGCCTTCCAGGCTCTTGCGCTCGGCTTCCAGCTCATCCTTTTCGCCCTGGATCTTGAACTCTTCCAGCCTGGCCAGGTGACGAAGCTTCAGCTCAAGGATGGCCTCGGCCTGGGTGCCGGTAATACCGAATCGCTCGATCAGTACCGGCTTGGGCTCATCCTCGGTACGGATGATATGGATGACTTCATCGATATTCAGAAAGGCCACCAGCAGGCCTTCGAGGATATGCAGTCGATCGACCACCTGATCGAGGCGATGTTCCAGCCGGCGAACCACGGTGGCGCGACGAAACGCCAGCCACTCGGTCAACAGATCGTGCAGATTGCGCACACCCGGGCGGCCGTCGTTGCCAATCACATTGAAATTGGCGCGGATGGATTTTTCCAGATCGGTGGTGGCGAACAAGTGGTCCATCAACCCGTCCAGATCGACCCGGTTACTGCGCGGCATGATGACCAGCCGGGTCGGGTGCTCGTGATCGGATTCGTCGCGCAGATCAGCGACCAGCGGCAACTTCTTGGCCTGCATCTGGGCCGCTATCTGCTCCAGGATCCTGGCGGGAGAGGTCTGGTGTGGAAGTGCGGTAACAATGATCTCGTCACCTTCCCGCTCCCAGACAGCGCGCTGGCGGACGTTGCCGTGGCCGGTCTCGTACAGGTTCAGCAGGTCACTGCGCGAGCTGATAATTTCGCCGCCGCCGGGAAAGTCCGGTCCCAGGACATGCTCACAAAGCTCGGCGACCGTGGTTTTCGGAGATTCAAGCAGGCGTACACAGGCGGTGACAATTTCCTTCAGATTGTGCGGCGGAATATCGGTTGCCATGCCCACCGCAATGCCCTGCCCGCCGTTGAGCAGCAGATTAGGGAGTCGGGCCGGCAGCAGTCGGGGTTCTTTCAGTGAACCGTCGAAGTTGGGCACCCAGTCAGCGGTGCCCTGCCCCAGCTCGGACAAAAGCACCCGGGCATACGGCGACAGCCGCGACTCGGTGTAGCGCATCGCAGCAAAGGACTTGGGGTCATCGGGTGAACCGAAATTGCCCTGGCCGTCGACCAGCGGATAGCGATAGGAGAACGGCTGGGCCATCAGCACCATGGCTTCATAGCAGGCCGAGTCGCCATGCGGATGAAACTTGCCGATGACATCACCGACCGTACGTGCCGACTTTTTGTGGCGCGAGGCAGCCGACAGACCCAGCTCGCTCATGGCGTAAATAATGCGGCGCTGGACCGGCTTGAGACCATCGCCCACATGCGGCAGGGCCCGATCCAGAACCACGTACATGGCATAGTCCAGGTAGGCGCGTTCGGCGTAGGTTCTTAAGGGGATTTGCTCGAAATCCCCCGGAAGTGGCTTGAGATCAGTCATGGGCGGGCATTGTCGCCCAGATTGATCAGATAGGCCAGATCATCAGGCAAAAAGTGTTTCAGCGCTTGACGAACTTGAGCGTAAAACGATCGCTTTCTCCGATTGCTCGATAGGTATCGGCATCCTCATCCCCGCCACGCAGGGATGGTGGCAGGCTCCAGACACCTTCGGGATGGTCAGCCGTGTCATTCGGGTTGGCATTGACCTCGGAGGCCCCAGCCAAACGAAAGCCCTCGGACTCGGCCATTCCGACCACCCAGCTTTGCTTGACATAGCCGGAATGCTGCTCGGCCTGTTCATTGGGTCGATCTTCGGGCAGGCGATGGCCAACGACACCGAGCACCCCACCCCGGCGCAGCACAGCATGGGCGGCCTGGAGCACGTCGCGAAAGGTTTCATCGCGTTTCCAACCGTGTACATTGCGGAACGTCAGCACCATGTCCGCGCCACCGTCCTCGCCCAATGATGACCGCCGGGGTGGATCGAAGGCGATCACATCGAATTCACCATAGCGTTCGGTGTCAGCGAAGCGCTCGCTGAAATCGGCGTAAATATCGCGATAGAAATCCGGAATTTCATCACTTTCCATATCCCAATGCGCGGCAACATACTGACCCTCATCCTTGAGGTATGGTGCCAGGATGCTGGTATACCAGCCACCGCCGGGGAACAGTTCGATCACGGTCATATCGGGCTTCAGGCCGAAAAACTTGAGGGTCTCAACCGGGTTACGGTACGCGTTGCGCTCCGCCCAGGCTTCGGGTCGATGATCGGCGGCAGCAATCGTGGCAAGATTGTCATCCGCAGCAGCTGGCAGACTCAGACCAACCATCAGGCCCAGTCCCACTAAAAAGCTCGATGCCATTTTCATTCCGGTATCTCCAGGTTTGCAGTCAATCGATAAAGCGTGTGTCCGGACGCCAGGTACTTGGTTTCGAATGGACTCAGCGCTTGGTCCGGGCTGAACGATACCATGTTCACTTGATCCGCGCCGGCAATGCCCAGTGCGCGCTCAAATTCCTCGGCATAAAGGCCGAAATTAGTTCTAAGCTCCAGTCGACCTCCCAGGGCCAACAGGTCGGGAAATACCGGATGGCCATGCCAGCGACGCTGAAAATGGGCGGCCTTGGGCCAGGGATTGGGATAGAGCAGAAAATGCCTGTGCGGACGCCAGCCGGCAGCAAGCGCCAAACGCCAGAAATCGGCCAGATCAGCCCGGACCAGTAACGCATTGTCCGACAGCACCGGTGCGCGAGCCAGGCGCCAGGCAGATTGATCGACGCCCAGAACCAAGGCATTCGGAAACCATTCAGCCAGCCGCACGCTTGAATGACCGGTTCCACAGCCGGAATCAAGAATCAGCTCAGGAAATCGTTCGACCCGGCATCGAATCTGGTCGAAAGCACGGCGACTGTATTCATGCACAGGCTGGCGCCAAGCCGTCGCAAGATGACGTCGCACAATCTCGTCCAGGCGCGGGTGCAAGCCAGCCTGCGAGGTTTGGGGTAGGCGAGAACGCGTCATACAGAGAAAGTGGTGGGCCGTGAAGGATTCGAACCTTCGACCAAGAGGTTAAAAGCCTCCTGCTCTACCACTGAGCTAACGGCCCCTTTCAGACAAGCCGACAATCATACCGAAAAATCACCATGCGCTCAATATTGCCAACGTGCGAACTATTCGAATCGACGTCGTTTGACCTCTTCGTACAACCTGTCCTGCTGTTCCAGATCGAGCGCGACCAGATCCAGGCCGCGCTCGGCGGCAAGCGCTTCCATTGCGCGGAAGCGTTGTTCGAACTTGTGATTGGATCGGCGCAATGCCGCACCTGGGTCAACCTTGAGCTTGCGCGCAAGATTGGTCACCACGAACAACAGGTCGCCAATCTCCTCTTCGATATTGTCCTGGTCGCCAGCCGCAATACCCTGTTCCAGTTCGGCGGCCTCTTCGCGCAGCTTGGCCAGAATGGGACCAGTATCGGGCCAGTCAAAGCCGACGCGGGCAGCGCGCTTTTGCAGTTTGATGGCTCGCCGCAGGGCTGGTATTCCGCGTGACACCCCGGCCAGGGCACTGCTATCGGACTCGCCCTTCTGCGCCCTTTCCTCAGCCTTGATTCGTTCCCAGTTGACGGTCTGGGCTTCGGCCGAGTCGATCGCCATGTCGCCGAACACATGCGGATGACGACGCTCCAGCTTGTCGGAGATGGCATGGGCAACGTCCTCGAAGGCAAAGGACTGCTGCTCTTCGGCCAAGCGGGCATGAAACACGACCTGGAACAACAGATCGCCCAATTCGTCCTTGAGATCATCAAGATCACCGCGCTCGATTGCATCTGCCACCTCGTGCGCTTCTTCTATGGTGTAGGACGCGATGGACTTGAAATCCTGCTCGATATCCCAGGGGCAGCCGCCGTCCGGATCGCGCAGGCGTGCCATGATGTCGATCAGACGCTCGATGGCTGATGTACTCATACCGTTACCTTGGTGGGAATGTGATTTCCAGGGCTGTGCCGCCCAGCGTACTGTCGCCCAGCCGAATCTGACCGCCATACGCGTCGATCAGTTGCTGGGCAATCGCCAGACCCAGGCCCTGCCCCTCCCGTCGCTCATCGTCGCGAACGCCACGCTGCAGCAATGAGGTAAAGCGCGTATCGGGAATGCCGGGGCCGCTGTCATCAATGGTAACCCGCACGCCAGGCTCGCGACTGCCCGGAGTGGTCTGATCGACACTGACAAGAACCCGGCCCTGGCCATATTTTGCCGCGTTATCCATCAGATTGCCGAACAGTTCCATCAGGTCTCTGGAATCAGCACGTACCGACAGGGATTCCGACCCGACGACCTTGATCTCGACCCTGTCGCCGGCGTACAGGCGCATCAGCGAATCGCCCAGCCTTTTCAGCAAAGGCAATAGCTCGACCGGCTGATTGAGCGTACGGCGAGTCGATCGGGCGGCGCGCTCCAGCTGACGGCGTATCAGATGTTCCATGTCTTCCAGCGCGCATTCCAGCTCCTCCGGCCCGCTCGCTCCGGCCTCCAGCCGGGCACGCATTACCGCCAGCGGGGTTTTCAGCGCATGAGCGAGGTCGGCCAGTGCTTGTCGATAGTGCGTCGCATTGTCCCGCTCGGTGGCCAGCAAGGCATTCAGATTGACAGTCAGCGGTTGCAGTTCGCGTGGATAGCGACCGGCCAGCGATTCCTGCTTTCCGCCCTCGATCGCGGCTACTTCCTGGGCGACCCGGCGCAGCGGGCGCAACAACATCACCAGAATCAGAAGCTGGGCGGCAATGACCAGGGCCGCAGCCAGTGCCAACCAACGATAGAGATCCCCGCGAAACCCGCCGATGGTCATTTGCAAACGCTTTGGGTCTTCAGCCGCCCAGATGGTGAGATCAATAATTTCGCCGTCGACCTGTTCCCACCCCAACCCGATGGCGTAGACATACCAGGTGCCATCGATATCCGGCCCGCGAAACAGTTCGAAACCACGCTCGAGCAAGCGCGCCCTGGGCGGTGTAACCACACCAACCAGAGACGGCGACTGCCAGGTCCCGAACGAAGTCAGGGCACCGGCGTGCAAGCTAGAACCCGGTTGATCAAGACGCGGCTCGGCCAGTGAATCGGCAATCACAGGCCGGCCATTCTCGTCCACATCAATGGTTGAGAGAATCAGAAAAACCACGGACTCCAGCCGCTCCTGCAGAGCGCTCTCGGCAGCCCCGCGAAATCCCCGATCGACTGCCAGCGCAATCAGACTCAGGGCAATCAGCAGAGCCAGGCTCGCACCCAGCAGCAGGCGCAGTAATAGTGAGGGTGCTGCCCGGCGTGAGGTTTCCAACAAGAGCGATCAGTCCGCCGAGGCGCGGAACCGGTAACCACGACCACGCAGGGTTTCGATCGGCTGCCAGCCCCCCGCAGAATCAAGCTTCTTGCGCAGCCGCCCGACAATGACTTCAATGACATTGCTGTCCGGGTCGGCATCTTCGTCGTACAGGTGATCATTAAGCTCCATTTTCGAGACGACCTGATCGGGATGCAGGGCGAAATACTCCAGCACCCGGTACTCAAACGTGGTTAATTCGAGCGCCTGATCATTCAGCAGCACATCCTGACTGGACAGATTAATCACCAGCGGTCCGAAACGAACTTCAGGTGCCGCGTGGCCTGCCGAGCGACGCAGCAGTGCATGAACTCTGGCGATCAGTTCTTCCAGGCGAAATGGCTTGGTCAGATAGTCATCCGCACCCAATTCCAGCGCCTGGACTTTATCCTGCCAGTCGGCTCGCGCAGTCAGGATCAGAATGGGAAAATCGCGTTCGCGCTTTCTGACCGCATGCACAATATCCATGCCACTATGTCCGGGCAACCCAAGGTCGATAACAGCCAGATCAATCGGATATTCGGTGGCGTAGTAAAGACCCTCGATCCCATCAGCACACAGGTCGACGGCAAACCCTTCCTTTTTCAGCGCCCGACCCAGCAATTCTCGCAGTTCTGAATCGTCTTCGATCACCAATACGCGCATGGAAAGCTATCCTCGGTCGGCCGGAACCCGGATGGTGCGGACCACACCATCACGAGTCAGGATGCGGATCACATGGATGCGTCGACCGTCTCGATCGACAGTGTGAGCAGACACCACTTGAGCGTCATATTGCCGGGCTACCCGCTCGGCTGCTTCCTGTAATGTGATTGCCCAGGCCGACGCGGTCATCACCAGCGACAGCGCCACAGCGACCAATAGTTTTTTGACCCGACTTATCACAATTTATCTGCATTCAACACTAAACGATGACTGATATTGTAAAACCTTCTACTTAACCCAGTCTGAATGATGGTCGTTTGGGCTGTCAGTAGATTTCGGCGACGCAGCAGCGCAGGCTGCCGCCGGCCTTTTCGACTTCGTCCAGCTCAATGCCATGAATCTCGAACTGCCAGCTTTTGAGAAGTTCGAGTTTTTCCGGTGCCAGCGCATCCACGGCCGCCTGACTCATGAACAGATCCTTGAAATTCAGCGCAATGCAATTGCCGGCAAAGGCCTCTTTCTCCGCCGAGGTGATTTCCAGGACATGGCCCGGATAGGCCTCGGCAATGGCCCTGGGAACATCGGGATCAACAAATGCCTCGGGACAGATGATCAGCGCCCGCGAAGCCAGTACCGACATGACCACGTTGGTGTGGTACTCACTGGGCTTGAGTTCGAACTGAAAGGTCAGCGCCAGATCAAAAGCTTCATGCATGGCCTGGCAGCCGGCATCATCGACTCGCTGACTCATGCCGCAATAACCAATGCGGTGGGAACGATCAATCACCATCGCGCCGGTCAGCTCGGCGACCAGGTTGCGGTCGGACAGATCGACCTCCTCGTAATTGAGCAGATCGCGGAAGAACTGGCGGATATCGGTTCGCATGGCTTCCAGCTGGCGCTCGGGATGCAGCATCCGGCCGATGATGCAGCGTCCCGGAATGGTGCCAAACACATTGTTCGGGAAAAGATCGTCCGGGGTAGTCGAATGCCCCGGAAAACGCACCAGCGGAATGCCACAGGCCGTGATTCGCTCACTCAATCGACGATGCTGATCCAATGCCCGGGCCGGATCGACACGAACATTCAGGTCCATGTAGACGTTATCGCGGGCGGTTTGCTCGCTCAGGCGAAAATCGGTAGGTTCCACCAGGAACACGGCGCGTGGCACCGGCGGGCTGTCATTGTTGAGCCAGCCGGCTTCGATCTGGGCTCGGAATTCATCAGGGTGGCGGACGATCAATGCGGCTTGCTCCAAAAAAACGATCAAAAAGGAGCCCTATGGTAGTCAATGCCAGCGACGGGTCAACACAAATCGAAGAAAGGCACGGGTTCCGGGTTCCGGCTACCGACCTCAGTCCTCAGTCCTCAGTCCTCTGTCCTCCCTCCTCCAGCTCCGGACAGGCTTCGAGCAGAAGGTCCGGGCTGGCGTTTTCCTGATGCATGTTCTGGCTGAGAACCTGGCGCCAGCGCCGGGCACCGGGTTGAGCGTGGAACAGACCGAGCATGTGGCGAGCAATTTGCTGCAGTCGGCCACCGTGCTGAATGTGATTGGCCGCGTAATCAACCATCGCTTCAACCACCTGACGACGAGAGTGCGCCACATGATGACCGAGGCGCTCGCCCAGTTCTGCCAGGATCCAGGGATTCTGGTAAGCCGCTCGGCCGAGCATGATGCCATCAACCTTTTCCAGATGCGCCATCGCATCATCAAGGTCGACAATGCCGCCATTCAAAACAATGCTCAGGTCTGGGAACCGTTCCCGCAATCGAAACACCCGCTCATAATCCAGCGGCGGAATATCACGATTCTGCTTGGGACTCAGACCCGACAGCCAGGCTTTGCGAGCATGGATGATCACGGTGCCAACCCCGCTTTCGGTCACGGTCGCAATGAAATCACGCAGGTACCCTTCCTGATCCAGCTCATCGACACCAATCCGGGTCTTGATGGTAACCGGGATATCAACCGCCTCGCGCATCGCCGCCAGGCAATCACGCACCAGTTCAGGTTCTTTCATCAGGCAAGCCCCGAAACGACCTTTCTGAACCCGGTCCGACGGACAACCGACGTTGAGATTGCTCTCGCCATAGCCCCACTCCGAAGCGATACGAGCTGCCTGTGCCAGCTCTTCCGGATCACTTCCACCCAACTGCAGGGCAAGCGGATGCTCGGCCGGATCGAAGCCCAGCAGACGATCACGATCGCCATGAAGGATCGCCCCGGTGGTTATCATCTCGGTGTAAAGCAGTGCTTGCTGATTGATCAGACGATGGAAAAACCGGCAGTGCCGATCAGTCCAGTCCATCATCGGGGCAACGCTAAGCTGGTGAGGAAAAACTGCCATTGGCGCGATTATACCGACACGCCAGTGCCAATCCTTGTCTGGCCGAAGTTTGTCGCAGCATATTGAAACCCGGGATGCTTTTGGGGTCGGAAAGCGGGATACTGCCAGCCTGAATCTGTCAGCGTTGTGGATCAGGTAACCTGCAAAACTGGTGAGACCGATCAAGGAGAATCCCATGTCGACGGAAGGACAATCCGAATTCGGCACTTCTGGTCGACTGAACAGTTTGCGCGCCCGGCTGGCCAATGAATTCCAGCTGACAGTGCTGCTGTCCTTTGAGCTGCTGGCTGTCACCACGGTTGGCGGAATGGCCATTTACCGCTTCGTGACGGGCAATCTGCTCGGCGGCATTGTCAATTCGACCATTGCCGTCGCTCTTCTGGGGATTCTGGTGTTTTCGCTGAGCAGCCGTCGAGTTCGATTGGCGTCGCTGATCTTTGTTGTCATTGCAGTCCTCGGCTGCATTGTCAGTACCACCCTTCTGGGTCGAACAGGTCTGTTCTGGAGTTTTGTTGTGCTCTGGATCAACTTCCTGTTGATTTCGCGCCAGTTGGCCCTTATTGCCAACTTGTGTCTGGTTGCTGCGCTTTCCGGTCAATCCTGGCTGTTTGACACCGGCCCGGAGCAGGTCGCTTTCTCTGTGGCCTCATTGCTGATCACGGGCTACGCCTATCTGTTCTCTCGACGCTTCAACAGCCAGCACGACAAGCTCGAAGAATTGGCCACTATTGACCCGTTGACGGGAACCGGCAATCGACGACTACTGCAGCGTCATATGGAAAAGGCGATCAATTTGTATTCTCGCAATGACTGGAATACCACTCTGGTCGTCATGGATCTGGATCGGTTCAAGCGGGTCAACGATCAGTTCGGACATGAGGCAGGCGACGAGATACTTGAACGCTTTTGTCAGCATGTCAGAGAACATCTTCGGGATGAAGACGGTCTTTACCGTATGGGTGGCGAGGAGTTTGTCCTATTGCTGCCGGGCATGGGAGAAAAAGAAGCCCGAAGTGCCATGCCGGAACTACATGAACGCTTGAGTGGAACCCTGCAAGGACCGGACGGACCGGTTGCATTTTCAGCCGGGGTCGCGACTATTGCGCCAGGTGAGGACTGGTCGCGCTGGCTGGCAAGAGCGGATAGCGCCATGTATGAAGCGAAACGAGCCGGGCGCAACCGCCTCAGCTTTGCCTGAATCAGAACGCTTTTCACCCGAAGATTGCATGAAATAGTCGGGTTACAAGACCCGGGGCAGTGACGGTCTGCCAGGGCTCTGTCAGCAGGCGCTTAGGCATTGGGTCAAAAGCTGACGGTCTGCGTCACATTTTTTTATAAAAACACCCACTTCATCACACTTTTGGACAGTAGGTGTGTAAAGAATCGCATAATGGCATGAATGTTGCATGATCGCCTCGGTCAATCAAACCAACAAGGGGCAAAATCCTGCAATGACAATTCCAATGAAGCACTGGACCAGTGTTCTGCCAAGTCTCGTCCTGATACTGGCATCGGGTCTTGCGGGCACTCAACTGATGGCGCAGACGCTGATCGCTGGCAATGGCCCTGATATCGAAGAGGAACTGGCTGCCGTCCGACTCAGGAATTTCGCCGCTGTGCCGCAGGGTGCCTTTCTCGGTATTCCTGATCTGGGGATCGGGGGAAATCGGGTGGAAGCCAACATACAATGGGCCGCGAGTAACACAATCAACTGGCGTCTCGAGCCTGAGCTGGATCAGTTGCGCCTCAACATTGCCAACAACAATGGACAATGGACGCTGATTTATGACGACTGGAGCAACCAGGTAGCCACTTTGACCAGCGGTGATTTCTCGCGCGATGATCTTAATGTGATGGCGCTGGAAATCTGGAACCGGGACGACGATACGGCCGCTCTGGTCAGCCTGTCGGATATTCAACTTGACGGCATACCCATGGGAAGTTTCCAGGCTCCCCAGGGGCTTCTCCCCCCGCGCGAACGACGCTGGATTACCGGGTACTGCTTTGGCACCGACGATGGTTTCGAGTTGACCGCCGTGCTGGAGCTCGACAATATCACCGCACCCCAGGCAGAGTTGAATAGGGTCAACCTTGCAGTGGGTGTCGCGTCGGACTACGGACTCAACTGCGCCAATCCGGCAAACATGGCCCTGACCATCGACCCGGCCTCAGCGACCCTGTTGCGAGGGGAGGAGTTGCTGGTTGCCGTCAGCTTGTCAAATCAGGGGGATGGCCCGGCTCGCAACACCCGCATTCAGTTGCAGGAGTCGGAAACGCTGACCATGACCGACGCGCTGGGTGCTTGCGGGGATCCTGCCGAACCGGGACTCATCACCTGCCCCATCGGCGATATCGGACCCGCAGAGGAATTCCAGTTCGAATTCACGATCCGTGCCAACGATGACGCGCCATTCGGCCTGCACCAGTACGAGGTGGGGTTCAGCACCATCAGCCAGAATCTGAATCCGGATCAGTCAGCCAGCGTTACCATCCGGATTGTTGACGATGTCGATCGGGTTTTCTCGGACCGCTTTGATGCCGCTGACATCGACTGATGTCAGCGCTTGTCAACCCCGGACTCGGACGCTACCAGCACAATATCAGCGCCGCGTCTGGCGAATAGTCCGCAGGTCACCACGCCAGGAATCTGATTGATCTCGGCCTCAATACTGATCGGATCGACCAGATCGAGCTTGCGTACGTCAAGAATGAGGTTGCCGTTATCCGTCGTGAATCCGTCACGAAGCTCGGGTCGCCCACCCAGGCCAGTCAGCTTGCGGGCCACGAACGCGCGCGCCATCGGAATCACTTCCACCGGCAGCGGGAACTCACCCAGGATCGGGACGCACTTGGATTGATCGACGATACAGATGAATTTGCGACTGGCACCGGCAATGATCTTCTCCCGGGTCAGCGCACCGCCGCCACCCTTGATCAGGCGCTTGTGATCATCCACTTCGTCCGCACCATCAACATAAAGCTCGAGATCACCGGTATGGTTAAGATCAACGACTTTCACACCAATCGCTTCAAGACGCCTGGTGGTCGCCACCGAGGAAGATACCGCCGCTTCCAGGCGTTTGCCCGACGCAGCCAGTTGGTCGATAAAAGCGTTGACGGTGCTGCCCGTACCGACACCCAGCAGCATGCCGTCTCCTACATGCGCCAGAGCGGCTTTTGCAACCTCGATTTTCAATCGGTTCTGACTCATCGTTTTTCCATTGCCTCAAGATAGGTCCATTGTGCCCTGTTCACCGGCATGATGGACAAGCGATTGCCCTTGCGAATCAGGGCAAAGTCGCCGAGCGCATCAGCATGCTGCTTGATCTCGGCCAATGGGATTGTTCGCTTGAGGTGACGCTTGTAGCGAATATCAACCAGAATCCAGCGCGGGTTGTCAGGATCGCTTTTCGGATCAAAATAGTCCGATGTCGGATCGAACTGCCAGCGATCCGGATAGGGCCTGCTGGCCACCTCGGCAATACCGACGATGCCCGGCACCTTGCAGTTGGAATGGTAGAAAAAGACCTTGTCACCGACTTTCATGTCATCGCGCATGAAATTGCGCGCCTGGTAATTGCGCACTCCGTCCCAGGGTTCGGTTTGATCCGGGCGATTTTTCAGGTCATCGATGCTGAACGTTTCAGGCTCGGATTTCATTAACCAGTACTTCAATCGGGTGCCTCCGTTGATTGGGATTGCCAGCCCGCCAGTTTATCAAGGCCTCATTCTCGAAACATCTGCAATCCGCGATCAGTGATTGCCGCGTCCAAGGGTACGTCCCAGCTCTGGGCGGGTAGCGAGTTGACTTCCTGCAAGCTGTAGGCCGCACCAACCAGCATCGGGCCGGCGTCAGGATGGTTCAGACAAAAGGAAAAAGCCCGGTCATAGAATCCGGCCCCCATTCCCAGACGGGTGCCTGTCGCCGAGTAGGCAACCAGTGGCGTCAGGACGACTTCCAATCTTTCCGCTGGGCAGACTTGCCCGTTGATCGGCTCGGGAATGCCAAATCGGTTTTTTTTCATGACCTGTCCGGGAATCCAGCGGGCAAAATGCATGTCGCGGCCATTGACCACGGGAAGATGCACATGACGACCGGCATGATGCAGCGCTTCGAGTGCCGGCATCAAATCAGGCTCGCCGCGAAAAGCGTGGAAACCGGCCATATTGATGCAATCCCGATCATCGAGAAAACGCAGCAGGTGAACACAGATCCGACGGTCAAGCCGGCGTCGCTGATGAATATGAAGGCGCTCACGCTCGGCGACCAGGCGCGCGCGCAGTTGGGCTTTCTGGTCGGGCTTTTCGGTATCGGAACTCATCAAGGTGACGGAATGAGAAAGCGGCGCTCTCCGCCTGTGCCGCTGCAGGTCGGTGACCTTGAACCAGAGGTTCAGGTGGGTCGGCTCTTCACGCCTTCAGGCCATTCGCCAATCAGGCAACCAGCACACCAGCGTTGAAATGCGCCGTCCCGAGGTCAATAAGTAGGGACAAGGCATATTACGTTCCTGCTGGCGTACACCGCAGAGAGCGCCTGGGACCCAGTCTAATCCCCCGGCAGCGCCTGATCAAGTTCGATCGCCATCTGGCGAATCCGGCGATCGACTTTTTCGCTTCGTTCGGCCAGTTGCTGACGCAGCTTGAGCACTTCCTCGGCCAGATTCAGCGCGCTCATCACGGCAATCTTGTCGATCGACGAAATTCGCCCGGAATCACGTATCTGGCGCATTTGCTGATCCAGAAACAATGCCGACTCCATCAGATCACGACGCTGATCCGGCTGACACATCACCCGATATTCTCGCTCCAGAATTCGAACGGTTGTCGGCTCGCTGGGACTGTTCATGCTGCTCTACCCCGCATTTTCAAGTGATTTCAGACGTTCGATCATCGACTCGACTCGTTCGCGCGCTTCCTCGTTACGCTGAACCAGCGTCGCCCGTTCGGCCACCAAAGAATCCTGGCGCGTATGCAGCGAACGATTTTCTTCCTCTAGGCGGCGGACCCGTTCAAGTAGGCGACGCAGATGCTCCTGAAGCCGATCCAGGTCGGCCGTGGTCTGTTTCAGCGATTCCATTGGAACGTGTTCTCTTGCATATACAGAGGCTTAATAATAGTTCTTTATGTGTTCACTTCACAAGGGAGCCTTTACAAATCTGCGAGCATCCCGGCGACAGCGCCGGTGATAAACTGTACCGCTGTCTTTCAAAACCACCATGTCATGACCACTGAACAGGAATCCAAACTTGCCTGGATCCTCGCCCTGGCAGCCGATACCGACCCGTCCGGCATCGCCGAAACACACGCCGTTGTCGTCGGATTGCTTTGCGCAAAGCCCGACCAGGACGAACGCGAGCTTGCAACCCATCTGGCTGCTCTGCAGGTCGGCGAGCTGTCGCCAGACGAGATTTTTGCCCAGATTGGTCCGGCGCTGACCACACTGAAGTCCGAGCTCGCGTCATCCGACATGCGCTTTCAGCCGCTATTGCCGTCCGAGGATCGGCCACTCAACGAGCGCACCGACTGCATGGCGAGCTGGTGCTCCGGGTTTCTGACTGGCTTCGGTGCCGGTCAACCGGTGCTGAAATCTGACGAAGCCCAGGATGCCTTGCGCATGGTTGAACAGATCGCCCGTGCGGCCACGGATCCGGAATCCGATCAGGAAGCGGAGGAAACGGCGTTTGCCGAATTGACCGAGTTCTTACGCATTGCCGTACTTTTGCTGCGCGAGGAAAGCCTGGGACGCCGATGATCAAGCCCGAGGAATTTGTTCGCCGTCGCCGCCGCCTGATGACCGAGGCTGGCGACAACGCGCTGATCCTGTTGCCAGCGGCGCGCGCATCGCTGCGCAACGGTGATACCCATTTCCCGTATCGACAGGACAGTGACTTTCTCTATCTGACCGGATTCAGCGAGCCCGATGCGGTACTGGCCCTGCTACCGGGCCGTGACCAGGGCGAGCAGATCCTGTTTTGCCGACCCCGCGATCCGGAACGCGAACGCTGGGACGGTCCACGCCTGGGTCTGGAAGGTGCCGTCGAATCTCTATCCATGGACGATGCGTTCCCCATTGAAGACCTGGACGACATTCTGCCGGGCCTGATGGAAGGCTGCAGTCGGGTTTACCATCCGGTCGGCAAGGATGCGGGCTTCGATCAGCGCGTGATTGGCTGGCGCACGCGTCTGCGCGAAACCCACAAGGGCCAAAAGGGTCCCGGAGAAATCGTTTCACTTGAGTACCTGCTTCATGAGCAGCGTCTGGTCAAGTCGCGCGAGGAGATTCGGGCCATGCAGCGCGCGGCCAGAATTTCTGCTGCGGCGATCACGCGCGCCATGTCCAGCTGTCAAGCCGGCATGAATGAAGCCGAGATTGCCGCCGAACTGGTGCATGAGTATCAAAAGAACGGCTGCCCGACAGCGTATCTGCCCATCGTCGCCGGCGGCCGTAACGCGCTGGTGCTGCATTATGTCCAGAACAATCAGTCATTGAACGATGGCGACCTGTTGCTGATTGATGCCGGTTGTGAGTGGCACGGTTATGCCGCCGATATCTCCCGTACCTTTCCGGTCAATGGCCGATTCAGTGCAAGCCAGCGCGCCCTGTACGACGTGGTACTGGCAGCCCAGAAAGCGGCCATTGATCAGGTCCGGGTCGGCCGACCTTTCGAGGCCTATCACCAGGCTGCGGTGAGGACCTTGACCGAGGGGCTGGTCGATCTGGGACTGCTGAGCGGTTCAACCGACAGCTTGATCGAACAGCAAGCCTATCGGCGCTTCTACATGCACAAGACCGGCCACTGGCTGGGCCTGGATGTTCACGATGTCGGCGACTACCGCATCGATGACCAGTCCCGGGTGCTGGAGAAAAACATGGTGGTGACCGTCGAACCGGGTCTGTATATTGGCGCCGATGATGATATTCCCGAGGCCTTTCACAATATCGGTATTCGCATTGAGGACGATATCCGGGTGACCGAAACCGACCCGGAAAATCTGACTGCGGCGGTGGTGCGCGAAATCGATGACATCGAGCAGGTCATGGCCCGATGAACGAGGTCGATATCGCCATTGTCGGCGGTGGACTGGTCGGGGCCAGCATGGCGATTGCGCTGGCCCGCGCCGGACATCAGATCGCCGTGATCGAGGCGGCTTCGCGCCAGGCCGATCAGCAACCCAGTTACGACGATCGCACCCTGGTCGTCAACGCCGCCTCACTCAATATCCTGGGGCATCTGGACTTGCTGCCGGAGGCCAATCGACGGGTGCCGATCGAGCGTATCGAGATTTCGCGTGCCGGCGGCTTCGGGCACCTGACGCTCAGAGCGGGCGATTACGGCCAAAACGCATTCGGAGCGGTGATTGTTGCGCGCGAGCTGGGCAACGTCATGCTCGCTGCCCTGTCTGCCAACGACCGGATCGAGGAGTATTGTCCAGCCCGCCTGGCCAAGATCGAGATGGGCAACGACAACGTCAGCCTGGCCCTGGAAGACGGTCGCCAAATCCAGACAAAACTGCTGATTGGTGCCGACGGCAACCGCTCGCGCGTGCGTGATTGGGCCGGATTGCACTGCCAGCGCCATGATTATCGGCAGTCAGCCATGATTTTCAACGTGACTGCCGAGCGTGCCCCATCAGCCACTGCCCGGGAACGCTTCACCCCAGTCGGCCCGCTGGCCCTGCTCCCTCAACCCGACGGCCGTGTCGGCGTGGTCTGGATTGATGACAGCCAGCAGATCGAGCAGGCCATGAAGCTGGATGATGAGGCATTGACTGCCCGGTTGCTGGCGCACTTTGGATCCTCACTCGGCAGCTTTTCCCGGCCCGGCAAGCGAGCCTCTTACCCCTTGATCCGCCAACGCACCGCCTGGCCGATTGCACAGCGCACCGTGGTCATCGGTAACGCGGCCAACGCCGTGCATCCGGTCTCCGCTCAGGGATTCAATCTGGGTCTCAGGGACGTTGCCGGCCTGATTGATGCCCTGGACGGCAGCGATGATCCGGGCGCGCAAGCCGATCTGATTCATTACGCCCGCTCACGCCAGGCCGACCAGGCAGCGACAGTGCGTTACACCGACACCTTGGCACGCGCCTTCAGCAACCCGTCGACTCCCGCCCGAATTCTTGGCGGCCTGGGTCTGGCCGCCCATGCCGGATGGCCGGGGCTGCGACGCCGTCTGGTCCAGGCAGCGATGGGATTCCGGCCACCCGTCAGTCGACTCGCCAGGCCGCTCGATATCAAGGAACAGAAGCTGTGATCAAGACCGATTTCGATGTGGTCGTTTGCGGCGGCGGGGTTGCCGGTGCCACGGCTGCCCTGTTGTTGAGTTCAGGCGGTTATCGGGTAGCACTGGTCGATGCCACCACGCCCGGCAGAACGAACCCCGAATCCGACTACGATCCACGCGTGGTCGCGATCAGCCCCGGCTCGGCCGCCATTCTGAACGCCGCCGGAGCCTGGCCGGGCGATCATCCGGAGCGCCTGGCTGCCTATTCCGGCATGCAAGTCCTGGCCGGGCGCGGCCAGGTCCTTTTTAACGCCTCGGAGCATGGCCTGTATGCCCTGGGCTGGATCGCCGAAATACCATTGATTCGGGAGTCGCTCTGGAATCGTATTCGGCGTGATGGTGCCATTGACCTGTTTGCCCCCGCCCGCCTCGAACAGATCGAGCTTTGCCGGGATCGCTGCCGCCTGGTTCTGGACAATGGCCAGACACTGACGACATCGTTGCTGGTCGCTGCTGACGGAGCGCGCAGCCGATTGCGCCAATGGGCCGGCATCGAGGTCGACGAATGGCACTACAATCAAAGCGCACTGGTCGGACCTGTTGCCACAGAGAAACCGAACACCGGACTGGCCTGGCAACGCTTTACCGAATATGGCCCGCTGGCCCTGTTGCCGCTCCCGGATGGCCGCTCATCCATCGTCTGGTCGCAGCCCAGCGAACGAACCATCCGACTGACTGGCATCAGTGACCAGGCGTTTGTCACCGAGATCAACCGCTGTCAGGACTCACCCATGGGAGAGATCACTGCGGTGGGCCAGCGATACGCTTTGCCGCTAATCCGCCGGCGAGCCCGACGATTCGTTCACCAGCGTTTTGTCCTGCTGGGCGATGCGGCCCGAACGGTCCATCCACTGGCCGGCCAGGGCTTGAACCTTGGATTGGCCGACGCGGCCGCCCTGGCCGAAGTACTTTCCAACCCATCAGTGCGCGATGATCCAACCGCTGCCCTGGCCCACTATCAGCGCTGGCGGCGCTCTGCCAGCGAAGTCGTCGGCGGTGGCATTCACGCCATCAACGAACTGGCCCATGTTCCCGGCTCGCTGGGACGTGGCTTGCTGGGGGCCGGATTTGCCGTTGCTTCGCGTCTCTGGCCAGCACGGGAAGCCTTTGTTGATCGCGCCTGCGGCATGGACAGCGACAGCCCTCGCCTGGCACGCCAAGACCGCGCGGCGTGAGACCGAACCTGCGCGCCGGGTTGCTGGTCGCCGGCGGTGCCACGCTGATCAGTTTTGCGGCGGTCTTTACCCGCCTGGCCGATGTAGCACCGACCACCTCGGCCTTCTATCGCATGGTGTTTGGATCAATCGGTTTGCTGATACTGCTGGCAACCCGGCCCCGACTTCGCGTTGGCTTGCGCTCGGGCTGGATCAGTTCGTTCCTGATTGCCGCCTTTTTTGCTGCCGACTTATGGTTCTGGCATCGCTCCATCCACTTTATCGGCCCCGGCCTGGCCACATTGCTGGCCAATTTCCAAGTCTTTATTCTCGCTGTGGTTGGCGTGCTGTGGTTGCGCGAGACCGTCGGCTGGCGCTTCGCCTCCGGCATGGGTCTGGCTTCAGTGGGACTATGGCTGCTGTTCGGGCGAGATTGGGCGGCACTTCCTCCAGACTATCGGCTAGGCGTGATCTTTGGCCTGCTGACGGCAACGGCTTACGCGGCCTACTTGTTGAGCCTGCGAGGCTTTCAGATTCAGCATGTCAAGATGCGCCCTGAAACCCGACTGACCCAGGTCAGCCTGTGCTGCGCGCTGATCCTGGCCGTGCTCAATCTGATCGAAGGCAACAGCTTCGCCATCCCTGATCGCCAGACCCTGATGGCGCTGATCGCCCTCGGACTTTTCTGTCAGGTGCTGGGCTGGTTGTTGATCACTCACGGCATATCCCACCTGCCCGCTGCCCTGGTCGGACTGTTGCTACTGCTTCAACCTTCCCAATCCTTGCTGTGGGATGCCTTGATCTTCGGCCTGCGCCTGGACCCCCTGCAACTGACCGGTGCCGGACTGGCCCTGACCGGCATCTACCTCGGCTTCCGCTCCGCCGCCCGCCACAAGGTGGCTGGCAGTTAAGGGCCCGCGCAACAATAACTTCCGAGTTGCGTTCACCATTCAGACGGCATAATAGTGATCAAGGACCTGGCCAATTCCACGGCTGCCTGGGCGATTCCCTGGCCTTGTCTGCATGAGTTCTACGGCATCGTCACTCATCCTCGCGTGTTCGATCCGCCTTCGGCGATGGACATTGCGATCGGACAACTCGAGGCCTGGCTGGAATGCCCGGGACTGAACCTGATCGGCGAAGCAGTCAGCCACTGGCCTCGGCTGGCAGCAATATTGGGGGCGGCGAAAGTCATGGGCCCGCGTGTTAATGACGCCCGAATCGCAGCCATTTGCCTGCAACACGGGATCGCAGAGCTGTGGACGGCCGACCGAGATTTTTCGGCCTTCCCGGATCTTCGGACCCGCAACCCCTGCGTCGATTGAAAGTCAAGGCACCTGCGTTGATATTTGCCCCCTGAAACCTGAACCCCTCTTGTTCAAAGCTTCCAATCTACCGGCTCCTGACCCCTATCCACCAGCCACTCATTGGCCTTCGAGAAATGCCGGCACCCCAGAAACCCGCGGTGGGCGGATAGCGGGGATGGGTGTGGGGCCTTGAGTATCAGGTGTTTGCGGCGGTCAATGTTCGCGCCCTTTTTCTGCGCCTGACTGCCCCACAGCAGAAACACTACACTGTCGCACTGTTTGTTGACTGCCTGAACCACCGCATCGGTAAATCGTTCCCATCCCTTGCCCTGATGCGCTCCGGCTTGTCCGCGCTCGACGGTCAACACGGCATTGAGCAGCAACACGCCGTTTTCGGCCCAGGATTGCAAGTGGCCATGGCCAGGCACGGGAAGTCCAAGATCGTCATGGATTTCCTTGAAGATATTGATCAAGGATGGGGGTGTGCGCACACCGGGCCGGACAGAAAAGCACAAGCCATGGGCCTGTCCCGGTCCGTGATACGGATCCTGGCCAAGAATCACGACCTTGACTTGCGACAGCGGCGTGGAGTCCAGCGCATTGAAGATTTCCCGACCAGGCGGATAGATCTCGGCCCCGGCCCGGCTACGTTGCAGCAGAAAGGCTTTCAGCTCACGCATGTAGGGTTGCTGAAACTCCGACTCGAGGACTTCGAGCCATTCGGAATTGAGTTTGATTGAAGACATGAAGGAAGGATCAAGGAAAAACACACCCGGATCAAGGTCACAGGCTGGATTTTGCTTTCCCCTTTCCCCACACTACCCCAACCGCGCCGGTATCATATGGGCTTGTTTCCCACACCCTGAGGATTCCGCTGATGGCAATTCAGACCGATGCGGTCATTATCGGTGCCGGCCCGGTTGGTCTGTTCCAGGTTTTCGAGCTCGGCCTGCTCGACCTGAAAGCCGAACTGATCGACAGTCTGCCCCAGCCGGGCGGCCAGTGCGCCGAGCTGTATCCGGAAAAGCCGATCTACGATATTCCTGCCTGGCCGGTGATCGGCGCTCAGGAATTGATTGACAAATTGATTGAGCAAATCAAGCCCTTCAAGCCAGGCATGCACGTGGGTCAACAGGTCGAACGCTTTGCAAAGCGCGACGACGGGCGCTTTACTGTCGTCACTTCCAAAGGCACCGAGTTCGACGCCGGAGCGGTGATTATTGCTGCCGGTCTGGGCTCGTTTTTACCGCGGCGACTGAAAGCCAAACAGCTCGACCAGGTCACTACCGATCAGGTTCAGTACAAGGTCACCGATCGTGAGCGCTATCGCGGCAAGCGCCTGCTGATTCTTGGCGGCGGCGACTCGGCGCTGGACTGGACCGTCGACCTGGCCGACATCACCGAATCCATCGATCTGATCCATCGACGCGCAGAATACCGCGGTGCACCGGCAACTGTGGCCAAAGTCAAACAACTGGCGGCAGCGGGCAAAGTCACCGAACATCAGGGCATGATCATGGAAGTCAAAAGCCTGGAGGGTCGACTGACCGGTCTTGAGATCATGGACCTGGATCGAAACAGAACGCTGGTTGAAGGTGATGAAGTCCTGGTCTTCTGGGGACTGGCACCCGATCTGGGCCCGATTGCCGACTGGTCGCTGGAACTGGATAAGAAACAGATTCAGGTCGATACCGAGCAGTTCCAGACCAGCATCCCGGGTGTCTTTGCCATTGGCGATATCAACAGCTATCCGGGCAAGAAGAAATTCATTCTGTCAGGCTTCCACGAAGCCGCACTGGCTGCCTTTGGCGTGCAGAAATACATCTATCCTGACAAGCGCCAGTTCGTCCAGTACACCACCACCAGCCCGGCCATGCACAAACGCCTGGGCGTGGCATCTGAGAAATAAAAATGCCACTAACCGCAAAGACGCGAAGACCGCTAAGGTTTAATGGCCTTCCTGATTACATACGTTTCTCAGCCATCGCCGAGGGGGGGGGTAGGTTTGGTGGCAGGCGGCAAGCGGCACCATCGGATGTTCGAAGTGATCGATAGACACGAGAACCTGGATCTGCACGGTTGAAGTCCCCTGCAGGATGGCTGCGAACGGGCGTGATCAGGACTACTTTTGCAGTTTCGGTGTGTTCAGTGGTTTCATGACTTTCGATTCCAGCCTTCAGCGTGGACTCAGTTCCAAGTGGAATTCCAGGTCCACGCGATTGCGGACAAATTCCGTGTCTTCGAATTCGCCCGTTCCCACGTTGTAGCGTAAACGAAGAATCTCGGCTTTTCCCTGCAGTGTCGGTGGCTCGGCATCCAACGCGAAGTTCAGCTGGACGGACTGATCGGCCAACACCTCTCGCAGGCTCAACTCGCCCTCGGCCACATGGCCCTGCTCACCGGCCACAATCGCAAGGGATTGCCACTTTGCTACTGGAAACTGATCGACAGCAAAAAACTCTGGCCCGTGCAGGGTTTCATCACGGTCGCGGTTACGCGTGTTGGCCGAAGCCGTATCAACTTCGACTACAATGTGCGCGCTTTCAGCATCATTGACATCAGCCAGGCAAACTTCGACCGAGAACGACTCAAACACGCCGCTGAAGCCATTTCCCTCAACCGCTCCCTCAAAGCGCAACTCGCCGGATTCAGCATCCGAGATCCAGCAGGTATCACCGGCTTGCAGCCCAGTGGATGCCAATAACATCAACATCCCGGCTATCGGTATTCTCATCATTTCATTCCTCATTATTGATCGACTGTGTCTGAGCTCAGTTGAAGATGGTACCTTTGGACGGATGAACAGAATGTTTGTTTTAGGCGTCCTGTGTCTGGCAATCATCGGTTGCCAGGCTCAACCGCGTTCGGCATCGACCGGTCCGTCCAGCGTGCCAGCCAGCACGGATCCTCTGGTCTGGCCACCGGGTGAGCGCTACATCGTGGACCGCCAGCAATCCGAGCTGCGCGCTATTGTATATCCGGTCGGTCCATTGGCAAGACTGGGTCATCCGCATGTGGTCGGCGGCCCGGTGATTGACGGTCAACTGGTCGTCGCCGAACCATGGCAGAACTCTGTGCTTGAGCTGATCATAGACGTTCAGGCTCTGGAGGTTGATCGGCCGACATGGCGGCAGGACGAAGGTTTCAATCCTGGGCTGTCCGAGTCAGCAGTCGAGGGTACGCGCAGCAACCTGCTGTCTTCAGCAGTGTTGAACGCAGAGCAGTTCCAAGAAATTCGGATCGAATCGATGGGCATTAGCGGGCCACGCTGGCAACCGGACATTCGGACAAGAGTCACGCTCAGGGGCCAGGCACGCGAGATCATCATCCCGGTTTCCCTGCACTGGCAGGAAAACATGATCCATGCCGCCGGGCAGTTTGCCCTTCGCCAGAGCGAATTCGGAATCGAGCCATTCCGTGCAGCAGGGGGCAGCTTGAGCGTCACCGACACGATAACGATTCGATTCAGCCTTTTTGCCTATGCAACTCCCTAGTGTACCCCGCCAAACACTCTGTGACTTATAGAGCGTGCCTGAGCCGACAGTGCTTGGCGGGGTACACTAGCAAATTCTTTAATAGCGCTTTCTGTTAAGTACTATTAACCAGAAATCTTTTTGCCTGGGGCCAGTATTTATGGCAAACTCCGGCGCTGCCACCGTCACTATTTACGTTTTCAACCTGAGGGATCGTTATGAACGTACGCCAATTGCTTCTGGCAACCATATTGTGCGCGCTCGTGTCTGGCGTGCACGCATCTGTTGAACTTGCCAGCGCCACGCTGGCCGAACGCGCCGAGTCACTGGGACTGATGGGGACTGACATTGCCGATACCGAAGTCACCGATGATTACGTCAGCCGGCATACCGGAGTTCGTCACGTCTGGCTGCGACAGCGAATCGACGGATTGCCGGTCGCACTGGCACTGACCAACGTCAACATTGGCTCCGATGGTCGCATCTGGAGTCTCAATAGCCGCTTTGCCGCCCGCGCCAACGAGCGCAAGGCTTCACGAACCCCATCGATTTCCGCACGCGAAGCGCTCGGTGCCTATGCCCAGACCCGTCGCCTGACCTTCGACCACACTGTCAGTGCCCTGGATACGACCCAGGATAACGCTGAAGCCTTCGTTTTCAGCGGCGGCTCCATGGCCGATGACGACATCCCCGTATCGCTGGCCTGGATTGAGCATGAAGGGCGTCTGCACCTGGCCTGGGAAATGGTGGTTGACGAAAAATCACGCGCAGATTGGTACCAGGCCTGGATTGACGCGCATTCAGGTGCGGTACTTAAAGCGGTCAACTGGACCCAGGAAGCCGGCTACCGGGTATTTGCCTTACCGCTGGAACATCCCGGCCAGGGTAGCGATACGCTGGTTGTTGATCCCGCCGATGCCCAAGCCTCACCATTGGGCTGGCACGATACCGGGTCCACGCAATTCACTGACACGCGCGGCAACAATGTCTTTGCCCAGGAAGATACCGACGCCAATAACTCCGGCGGCCGCCGTCCCGATGGTGGCCCGGACCTGGATTTTGACTTTCCCGTCGACCTGAACACCCAGCAACCTGCCGAATACGAAGACTTTGCCATCACCAACCTGTTCTACTGGAACAATATCCTGCACGATGTACTCTGGCATCATGGCTTCGACGAGCCGTCCGGCAATTTCCAGCAGGTTAATTTTGGTCCGTCCGGTCTTGGAAATGACGCCGTCCGCGCCGATGCACAGGATGGTTCCGGCACCAACAATGCCAACTTCGGGACACCACCCGATGGCAACCCGCCACGCATGCAGATGTTTATCTGGACCGGTTCAACACCGGCAGTACTGCGGGTCGCTGAACCCGCAGCCAGTGCGGGAGACTACAATGTTGCGACCGCAACCTGGGGCCAAACCATTGGTGATCCTGGCACCACGGCAACACTGGAACTGGTCAATGACGGTAGCGCGAACCCGGCCGAGGGCTGTAACGCGCTGACCGGATTTACCAGCGGTAATATTGCCCTGGTCCGACGCGGCAACTGCGAGTTTGGCATCAAGGCCCTGAATGCCGAGCAGGCCGGCGCGAGCGCGGTCATTGTGGTCAACAACGACGGCGGTAACGGAACGATCAATATGGGTGCCGGTGCCTCGGGTGGCCAGGTCACCATTCCGGTCGCCATGATTGGCAACAACAGCGGCGACATAATTATCAACGATCTTGGCAATGATATTGAGGGAACCCTGATTCGCGAAGGTGGACCGGCGCTGAATCGCGACAGTGACCTGGACGCCGGTGTTATTGCCCACGAATATGGCCATGGCCTGTCCAATCGCCTGACCGGCGGTCCATCACAAGCGGGCTGCCTGAGCGGATCGCAACAGGCCGGTGAAGGCTGGAGCGACTTCCTGGCACTCTGGTTCACGGCCAAGGCCGAGGATCAGTCTGATCAGCCGCGGGGTGTGGGCTCCTACCTGATCTTCCAGGAGAACCTGCCCGGTGCCGGCATTCGGCCCGCCCCCTATATTCGCGACATGACACTCAACCCGCTGACCTACAACAATCTTCTGACAGCAGGACAGCCTGGCGGTGTCTCTATTCCTCATGGTGTTGGCACGGTCTTTAACAGCGCATTATGGGATATGTACTGGAACCTGGTCGACAAACACGGCTTTGACGAAGATTTTTACACCGGCACCGGTGGCAACAATATGGCGCTGCAACTGGTCATCGATGCCCTAAAGCTTCAGCCGTGCTCCCCGACCTTCCTCGACAATCGGGATGCCACGCTGTTGGCCGACCAAATTGCCTATGCCGGAGAAAACCAGTGCGAAATCTGGGACGCCTATGCCCGCCGCGGCATGGGAGTGAACGCTGCCGATGGAGGCAGTTCAAACTCACTGAACGTCACCGCCGACTTCACCCTGCCCCAGGCCTGCATTACCGATGAGGTCTTCGACGATCGCTTCGAGACCCTTTAACCGTATCGAGGCGAGCCTTGGCAGCCGGTTTATTCCGGCTGCCAGCCTTCCCAGTCAAAGCGCGAGTAACGGGCCAAGTCTTCCGGGGTCTGCACCCCGGTCAAGCGGCGATTGTCAATGGTCCAGGTCGGAAAGGTGCTGATATTTTCGCTGGCGCACTTGAAGGCCATGCCGGCATTACGGCCATTGGGCGAGCATTCAAAATAGGGCAGATCGTCGGCGGCACTGCCAAAAAACGCCTTTTGATCCTGGCAACTGGGGCACCAGAAAGCGCCGTAGAAAACCGCACCTGACCTGTCCAGATGCTGTGCCAGCGCTTGCAGCTTGGGATCGGGTGAGGCTTCGAACCAATCGTTGTACAAACCGTGCAGCCCGACCAGCAGCACCGCGGTCATCAGGCCCTTGCCGAGCATGAACCCACCCCAGGGCATTCCGGGCGCGCCTTCGGGACGCATAACAGTCAAATTCACAAACATCGCCAGCAGAATCAGCAGCGAGGTGGTGCACCACCAGCACAGGGCCTGCAATTCAATCCAGCCGACCGTCGTCAAATACACGCTGAAGATCAACCCGAAGAAATTCAGGGCCCAGAGTTGCTGCCAGCGCTTCAGGCGCGGTTTGCCCAGGCTGGCGATGACGGTAATGACCAGATACAGGCCAAAACCCCACAAGGCCACCGGCAGGCCCAGCAGTGTCGACCAGCGACTTTGCTGGATCAGATCACAGGCTGAGCCGACACCACAGCCGACCGGCTTGGTCGCCATCATGCTGGCCAGCACCAGGTAGCCGGTCACCAGCAGACCGAGACCACCCAGGATCGTCACGGGCCAGTCAGGTGCATAAATACGCTTGACGCGAACGGGAGCGGCGGATTTGCTGGACGACTTTCGAGCCACGGGACAATTCTCCTTGCAATGGTTTGTGTTTCGGAACGTGATGCCAAGTGTACCTGTTCATTTATAAAAGTTCTTTTCTAGAACCACCGCTCTATGCCACAGCATGTAAGCTAAGAGGTCCGGTCCCAAAACACGAGCCAAGCGTTTGAAAACACTGCATCACCCTGATTTTGAGCGTGATTCCTGCGGCTTTGGCCTGGTAGCTCAGCTAGATGACCAGCCGTCGCACCAGGTTGTGGCTGACGCATTGGGCGCGCTGAGGCGCCTGACCCACCGCGGTGCCGTCGCACCTGACGGCAAGACCGGCGACGGCTGCGGCATGCTGGTCAAGCTGCCGGATGAGTTTCTGCGCGCCGTGGCCGGCGAGGCTGATATCGCGCTGCATGGGGAATTCGGCGTGGGTATGGTCTTTCTCGACCCCGACGAAAGAATTGCCCGGCAACAGCGTGACCTGGTGACTGAAACCCTGGCAGAGCAGGATCTATTGGTGAGTGGGTGGCGAACGGTACCGGTCGACGACCAGGCGCTGGGTGAGCCGGCGCGGCGGCGATTGCCGCGCATCGAACAAGTCTTCGCCCAACCCCAGGTGGAGTTGGGCGGCGATCACCTGGAACGCCAGTTTTTTCTCGCTCGACGCCGCATCGAGCAGCAACAAAGCAAGGACTCGACGCTCTACATTGCCAGTCTGTCGACGCGCACCATCGCCTACAAGGGTATGGTCATGCCCGAATACCTGGCCGAATTCTATCCCGACCTGGCAGACTCCCGATTAAAAAGCTCGGCGGTGATTTTTCATCAGCGCTTCTCCACCAACACGCTGCCGCGCTGGACACTGGCGCAGCCCTTTCGCCTGCTGGCTCACAATGGCGAAATCAACACGATCCGTGGCAATCGCAACTGGACCCGGGCCCGCAGAAGGCTGCTGGCCTCGCCGCTGCTGGCCGGGCTGGACGACATCGATCCGCCGGTGTCCATGCATGGCTCGGACTCCAGCTCGCTGGATAATATGCTCGAGCTGCTAATCGCCGGCGGCATGCCGTTGCCACAAGCCGTTCGCATCCTGATTCCACCGGCCTGGCAAACAGCCGACAACCTGGACGGCGATCTGCGTGCGTTCTACGAATTCTTCAGCTTTCACCAGGAAGCCTGGGACGGGCCGGCCGGACTGGTCATGTGCGACGGACGCTTTGCCGTCTGTGCGCTGGACCGCAATGGCTTGAGACCGGCCCGCTGGACACTGACCCGCGATCGCAAGCTGATCGTGGCCTCGGAGACCGGGGTGGTCGATGTCAGCCCGGCCGAGGTCGAGGCCCGTGGACGCCTCGGGCCCGGCCAGATTCTGGTCGCCGACCTGGAGCGGGGTGAACTGCTCAATTCAGCACAGATTGACGAGCAGCTCAAGACCCTGCACCCCTGGCAGGACTGGCTGAAAGCCGGGATCAAGTATCTGGATTCTGAACTGGTTGATGTTCACATGGCCGCCGAGCCGTTCGACGCCGACACCCTGGCGACCTATCAGAAAATGTTCAATCTGTCGCGCGAGGAGCGTCGGGAAGTCATCCAGGTGCTGGCCGAAACCCAGGCCGAGGCGGTCGGCTCCATGGGTGACGACACGCCCATGCCGGTACTCTCGACCCGGGTTCGCTCGCTGTATGACAGCTTTCGCCAACAATTTGCCCAGGTCACCAACCCGGCCATCGATTCCTTGCGCGAAAGTATTGTCATGTCGCTGGAAACCGGCATTGGCCGCAAGGGCAACATCTTTCAGCCCGGACCAGAGCTGGCCGAGCGCATCGTTCTCAATTCACCGATTCTGAGCCAGCGCAAGCTGCGCCAGTTGATCAACACTCCCCAGCTGGGTCTGGCTTCGGAGTTCATCGACCTGAACGTGCCGGCCGACCAGCCTCTGAGCCAGGCCATTGCGGCGCTGTGCGATCAGGCTGAACGAGCGGTGGACGACGGAAAGCTGATCCTGCTGATCTCGGATCGCTATCTGAAACCTGACAGTCTGCCGGTCCATGCCCTGCTGGCCACCAGCGCCATTCATCACCACCTGCTCGAATGCGGCAAGCGCCCACTGTGCAATCTGATCATTGAGACCGGTACGGCGCGAGATGCGCACCAGATTGCCTGCCTGATTGGCTTTGGCGCCACGGCAGTCTACCCCTACCTGGTCTATCAAACGCTGCACGCCATGGTCGAATCTGGCGAAATCGACGACCCGCACGATCATGCCCTGCAGCTTGGTCGCGCCTACCGCCGGGGTATTCGCAAGGGGCTGTTGAAGATTCTGTCCAAGATGGGCATTTCGACGATTGGTGCCTACCGGGGGGCGCAGTTGTTCGAAATTATCGGTCTGGCCGACGAGGTTGTCGATCAGTGCTTCCCCGGTGCCGTCAGCCGTATTCAGGGCGCGAACTTTAACGACCTGCACGAGGATCAGAAAGCGCTGGCGCGCTGGGCCTGGCAAAAGACCGTTCCGATCGAACATGGCGGACAGTATCGCTACGTCCATGGTGGCGAATACCACGCTTACAATCCCGATGTGGTCAAGCTGCTGCAAAAAGCTGTCCAGAGCGGCAATTACGCGCACTATCAGGACTACGCCCGGCAGGTCAACGGCCGCGATCCGGCCACGCTGCGCGACCTGCTTGAGCTGCATTCCGACCAGCCTGCAATCGATATTGACCGGGTCGAACCCATCGAGGCCATTCTGCCGCGCTTTGATTCGGCCGGGATGTCGCTGGGTGCCTTGTCGCCGGAAGCTCACGAGGCCCTGGCAATCGCCATGAACCGCCTGGGCGGGCGTTCGAATTCCGGTGAGGGCGGCGAGGACCCGGTTCGCTATGGCACTGAAAAGTCTTCAAAAATCAAGCAAGTGGCTTCGGGGCGATTTGGCGTTACGCCAGAGTACCTGGTCAATGCCGAGGTCATCCAGATCAAGATTGCCCAGGGCGCCAAACCCGGCGAGGGCGGCCAGTTGCCGGGCCACAAGGTCAACAAGCTGATCGCGCGATTGCGTTATGCCAGCCCCGGTGTGGGCCTGATTTCGCCACCCCCACATCACGATATTTACTCGATTGAAGACCTGGCTCAGTTGATCTTCGATCTCAAACAAGTCAACCCCAGGGCCCTGGTCTCGGTCAAGCTGGTCGCCGAGCCCGGTATCGGCACGATTGCTGCCGGGGTGGTCAAGGCCTACGCCGATCTGATTACCGTATCGGGCTACGACGGCGGTACCGGAGCCAGTCCGCTGACCTCGGTCAAGTATGCCGGGGCTCCCTGGGAGTTGGGCTTGAGTGAAGTACGCCAGGTGCTGATGGCCAATGACTTGCGAGGCCAGGTCAGGATTCAGGCCGACGGCGGACTGAAAACCGGTCTGGACGTGATCAAGGCCGCAATTCTTGGGGCTGAAAGTTTTGGATTTGGCACCGCACCGATGATTGCGTTGGGCTGCAAGTATCTGCGTATTTGCCATTTGAACAACTGTGCTACCGGTATTGCCACCCAGAACGAAATCCTGCGCAGCAGGCATTTTATCGGACTGCCCGAGATGGTCATGAACTACTTCCGCTTTGTCGCCCGCGATGTGCGCGAGATCCTGGCCAGTCTGGGCGTGAGGCGCCTGGAGGATTTGATTGGCCGTACCGGGTATCTTCAGCGTATCGAGGGCTTGACAGACCGGCAGAAGCGGCTCGATCTGTCACCGCTACTGGCCTCGGAAGGACTATCCGACGGCAGCCAGCGATTCTGCATGACCGATCGCAACCCGCCGCATGATCGCGGCCAATTGGCCGAACGCATCCAAGCCGACACCGAACAGGCCGTGGCAGAAGCCGCTGGCGGCCGCTTTTGCTACCCGATACACAACAGCGACCGATCCATTGGCGCGCGCCTGTCCGGTGCTGTTGCCCGGCGCTGGGGCGACCGCGGCATGGCTGACCAGCCCGTCGAGCTGAATTTTACCGGCAGTGCCGGCCAGAGCTTTGGCGCGTTCAATGCTGGCGGCCTGGAACTCAAGCTGATCGGTGAAGCCAATGACTATGTTGGCAAAAGCATGGCCGGCGGCCGCATCGTACTGTATCCACCCGCCGAGGCCCGTTACCGTGCAGCCGAAACACCAATCATGGGTAACACCTGCCTGTACGGCGCCACCGGCGGCGAACTGTTTGCGGCCGGAACTGCCGGCGAGCGCTTTGGCGTGCGCAATTCCGGTGCCACTGCCGTGATCGAAGGCGCTGGTGATCACTGCTGTGAGTACATGACCGGGGGAGTGGTCATCATACTGGGTCGAACCGGCATCAACTTCGGTGCCGGCATGACCGGTGGCTTTGCCTACGTACTCGACTCCGACCGTGGCTTTGTTGACCGCTACAATCATGAGCTGATCGATATCCACCATATCGCACCCGACAGCATGGAAAATCATGTCCACCACCTGCGTGATCTTGTCACTCGCCACCAGGAATTGACCGGTAGCCAGCACGCGCTCAGTGTTCTGGATGATTTCCGCCGCCTGCTGCCCAAGTTCTGGCTGGTCAAACCCAAGGCTGCCGAACTGGACGGCCTGATCGCCGCCCTGAGGAATGCCGCATGAGCCAGTCCAGCCCCGACCCGCTGCATTTTCTCAGAACCCCGCGTCGGGACCCCGACGTTGTCAGCGTTCCCATCCGGGTCCGCGAGTGGGGTGAAATCTACGGCGACTATGGCAAATCAGCCGCCGCCGATCAGTCCGAGCGCTGCATCAACTGCGGCAACCCCTATTGCGAATGGGAATGCCCGGTTCACAATTACATTCCTGACTGGTTGCGCCTGATCCGGCAGGGCCGCTTGTTTGAAGCCGCCGAGCTGTCGCATCAGACCAATACCCTGCCCGAAATCTGCGGTCGGATCTGTCCACAGGATCGACTCTGTGAAGGAGCCTGCACACTCAATGATGGCTTGGGTGCCGTCACGATTGGTTCAGTCGAAAAATACATCACCGACGAGGCGGTCATACAGGGCTGGCGTCCCGACCTTTCCCATGTCCAGGCCACCGGCAAGCGCGTAGCGATCATCGGTGCCGGCCCGGCTGGCCTGGGCTGTGCCGATATTCTGGTCCGCAACGGCATAGCAGCCGATGTGTATGACAAGTACCCGCGTATCGGCGGCCTGCTGACCTACGGCATCCCGCCATTCAAGCTCGACAAGCAGGTGGTCGAAACCCGGCGTCAACTGATGGAAGGCATGGGGGTGAAATTCAATCTGGGCGTCGAGATCGGGCGCGATATCGAACTGCAGCAACTGCTTGCCGACTACGACGCGGTGTTTGTCGGCATGGGCACCTATCGCTATGTCAGTGGTGAGCTGCCAGGGCAGAACCTGCCGGGCGTGATCGAGTCCTTGCCCTATCTGATTGGCAATATCGGCCGGGTGCTGAAACAGCCTTTGCCCGATTTTGACTACCAGAGCGTGGAAGGCAAGCGCGTGGTTGTGCTGGGTGGCGGCGACACCGCCATGGATTGCAACCGCACCGCCATCCGCCAGGGCGCATTTTCGGTCACCTGCGCCTACCGGCGCGACGAGGCTAACATGCCCGGCAGCCGGCGCGAAGTCAAAAACGCGCGCGAGGAAGGCGTGGAATTTCTGTTCAATCGTCAGCCGATCGAAATGATTGGCGATGACAAGGTCGAAGGCGTCCGGGTCGTCGAAACCCGGCTAGGGGAGGTGGACGAGAAAGGCCGACGACGGCCGCAACCAGTACCGGGCTCTGAAACCATTCTGCCGGCCGATGCGGTCATCGTGGCATTCGGCTTTCGACCCAACCCGCCAGCCTGGCTGACGGCAGCCGGCGTCGAGACCCATGAGAACGGCCGATTGAAAGTCGCCGAGAACGGCAGCCTGGCCTATCAGACCACGCATGAAAAGATCTTTGCCGGCGGCGATATGGTGCGCGGGGCTGACCTGGTGGTCACCGCCGTGTTCGAAGGCCGGGAAGCCGGCAAGTCGCTGGTCCAGGCGCTGCTCTGACCGTGTCCGACAACCATCCGCTCACCGGCCTCGATGCCGCTTTCCTCTACCTGGAAAGTCTGGGCACGCCGATGCATGTCGGCAGCCTGATGCTGTTGCGACCGCCGGCCGGTTTCGACGGGGATTTTCATCAACGCCTGGTCGAGCACGTCAAGGATCGCCTGGCCGGTGCCGCACCGCTCAGGCGCGTGCTCGAAAACGCGCCGCTGGGACTGAGTCATCCCTTGTGGCGCGAACAGGCGCCGCTGGATCTGGACTGGCATATCCAGAAACGAAAGCTGCGCGCTCCGGGTTCGGACAAGGCGCTGATGGCCCTGACCGGTCGCCTGCATGCTGAAACCATGGATCGAGACCAGCCGCTGTGGCAACTGGTCGTGATCGAAGGCCTGGCCGACGGCCGGGTCGCGCTGTACAGCAAGATCCACCACGCCCTGATTGACGGCCAGGGTGGCGTAGCACTGGCCAGAGCCCTGCTCGATATCGAACCGAATCCGGCCAGAAAGGCGTCTTCATCCCTGGCAGCATCAGCCAGCCAGCCAACCGGAACGGCGCGGCTGGCAACGCGAGCGGCCGGTGCCACCGTCGGCACCCTGGGCCGCTGGATGCGGGGCATTCCCGACACGGTCAAACTGGCCGCCTCAGGCGTCGGCTCGCCGCTCAAGACCCTGGCGGGTCTGCGTGAGAGTGTGATGCTGGCCCCGCGCAGTCTGTTCAATACGCAAATCAGTGATAAAAGGGCACTGGGGGTGATCAGCCTGGATCTGCAGCGGGTCAAATCCATTGCCCGGACACACCAGGTCAGTCTCAACGACGTGGTCATGGCCTTGTGCACCAGCGCCGTGCGCGAAAACCTCAAGCGCCGCGGCGCATTGCCGGACAAGCCGATGATCGCCGGCATGCCGATATCGCTCCGAAGTGCAGGCGACGGCAACGCCAACAACCAGGTGTCGATGGTTCAATGCGAGTTGCCCACCAACGAGCCCGATCCGCAGGTCCGACTGCAGCGAATTCGTGCGACCACCGCGAAAATCAAGGCGCGTGTGGTCGCCTTCAGCAATCTGATTCCGACCGATTTTCCCGGCCTGGCCGCCCCCTTCTGGGCAACCGGCCTGAGTCGGCTGTGGCAGCGCGGACGGCTGTCCGAACGTCTGCCACCCCTGGCAAACCTGGTCATTTCCAACGTTCCCGGGCCGCCGGTGCCGCTATACCTTGCCGGAGCCCGCGTGACTCACTACTATCCAATCTCCATCGTCACCCATGGATTGGCACTGAACATGACCGTGCAAACCTACGCGGGTAGCCTGGAGGTTGGTATTCTCAGCTGTCCCGACGCGCTGCCGCAGCCACAAGCGCTGGCCAAACGACTGAGCGCAGCACTGGATGAACTCGAACAAGGGGAAGTTGCTTGAACTTGCTGGACAATTTGCCGCTGCGTGCACCGTCGCCGCTGCTGATGGCACTGGAAGGCCGGGCGGTTTTCGAGTGGGCTTCGCTGGCTGTCAGTTGGCCGCTGCTGCGTCGCGCGCCTCGCGGTGACGGACACCCGGTGCTGGTGCTGCCCGGCCTGATTGCCAACGATGCCAGCACCTGGGCACTGCGCCGCTATCTGACCGACCGTGGTTATACGGCTTATCCCTGGGACGAAGGGTTCAACGTCGGACCGCGCAACAATCTGGTCGGTCGCCTGGAAAAACGGCTGACCGATATCGAGCGTCGCCACGGCCGAACCGCCAGCCTGATCGGCTGGTCATTGGGCGGGGCGATGGCACGCGCGCTTGCCGTTCGAATGCCCGACCATGTGCGCAGCGTCATTACCCTGGGTTCGCCCATCCAGGGTCACCACAGTGGCACCAACGCCTGGCGAATTTTCGAACTGGTCAGCGGCTGGAAGGCTGACGATCCACGCTTGCTGGAGTGGTTGGCCGAGCATCCCCCGGCTCCGAGCACATCGTTCATGAGCAAGACCGACGGGGTGGTCAACTGGCGCATGAGCCTGGCCCCGGAGAATGCGCGGTCGGAAAACATCGAAGTCAGCGCAACCCATATGGGCATGGGGGCCAATCCGGTCGTCCTGTGGGCCATCGCTGATCGCTTGTCCCAGCCGGAAGGCGAGTGGCAACCGCTGGCCCGAACCAGTCCGCTGCGAACGCTACTGTATCGCGACCCGCGCAAAATCCGGCTGGCCGACCTGATCGCCCCCTGATGCCATCCCGAACCTGGCGCTTTTCAACCGCGCCCTACTGTGACTACGACCTGGTGGTCGACTCAGGTCTTGGCATCGTACTTCTCAAAGAGTGTTTCGATCCAGGCAAGGACCCCGTGGTTTCCCGCTTCACTCTGGATGAATTCGACGAATCACGAATTCCGAACCATCCGGGTCGTCAGCAACTGATTCACGAGATCAGAGCTTTCCTGGATTAAAGGCGACTCAAGAAGTCGCGATCAAACTTTCGGTCTGAGTGTGTCCCGATGCTCGTCACTGTGGCCGGCAGCCAGGGAAATATTGGCCGATCGCATAATGAGTCCAGTCAGGGCCAGCAGCAGGACAATCATCAGCAGCGCCAGCCAGCGGCGATAGTTTTCAGCCCGATAGACACCGCCGGTGCCAATACTGACCGGTTCCAGTACGGGATAGGGAAGATCGAATCGGGTGGCCAGTTCCCGAATACCGGTGAAATTGATCACCGGAACATCCTGCTGCAGGAAATAACCCAGGACCGAAGGCACCCGGAAAGCACGCGACGGCGCCGTGCGAATCAGTCCGCTGCCGAAGTAATGGTCGATGGAATTGGGGCCAGTGGTCGCCGTTCCGCCGCCGACATTGATCAGGGCAGCAATCGGCTCACCGTCGGCGATCTCGCGATAGAGCCGAATACGCTCGGTGACCGAATCTTCGTAGCTGTCGGGCACCGAAATCTCAACGTCGGATAGCTGAGCGCTGCGTTCAATGGCTGCAATGCCCGACGGGTCGAGCCCGATACCGCGATCCTCGATACCACCCAACGTTGCGACATTTGCCTTGATATCGATCAGATTGGCTGCCCGCAGTTCACGCGTCATGTCCAGCCAGCCGAACTCCGGCAGATTGGCACCCCACTGCGACGCTGAACCGGAAACGATGGTAATCGCCTCGATGTCCAGTGCCTGCAGCGCGCTGTAAACGGCCAGATTCAGTGCCGGAAAGGACCCAGATACGGCGACTGCCACCGTGTCACCCGGCTTCACATCCGCCTCACCCAGCAGGCGGACGACGACCGCAGCCCAATTGGGATTGATCGTTGCCTGCTTGGATTCCAGGTCGCCGGAATTGGTCGTAATGGTCGACGAAGCGACTCCGATCATCCCGGACCGAAGCGGATCGAGTTCAGGACTAATGGCACGAATTCGACCTCGCAAGGGTCTCAGAATTTCGATGCCCTCCTCCATCGTCCGCGAGGCCGACAACATTTGGTCAAATTGGGCCGACGACTCCTGCCGGGTAAAGGATTCGACAACCACCAGGGCAGCGATCGCTGCCACTGATAGCAAAAACAGTGCCCTGCCGGGGATTCGTGACGGCCGCCAGTACAGCTTCTGGGCTCCTCTGATCATTGCAGAACTCCTTGCAGCACCAGGTCGAGCTCGGCACGATTGAGCGCCTGTTCTGCTTCGTAATTCATCAGCACATCAGGCATGACAACAACCAGAACCAAGCGTACCAATACCGTGGCAACAATCATCCCGGCCAGGGTCTTGAGTACCCCCTGACGATCAAACCAGATTGCAATCAGACCGGGGATGATGTAGCCGATGATCGAGATTTCAAAATAGGCAAATTCACTGGCACCGCCTCTTTCACGTCCTGTGGAGTAAGTCATTACACCACCAAACATCAGATCAATCAGACTGCCGGCCAGGTAGCCGCCCAGAATCATCAGCGCGATCTTGCGTCGACCGTAGACCACCATGAAACTGGACAGCGTGCGCACAGAAATATAGGTCAACCAGGCAGCACCCAGGGTCAGGCCGATACTCCAGGGTTGCATGACTTTCAGCGCCATGTAGCCAGGCACTACCAGGCCGCCGGCAGCCAGGCCAAACACCTCCACCAGCAGCAGCGTAACAAGCAAACCGATGCCAATGGCAACGGCCAGAAGATTCAGGACAATCACAGCGGTTGACTCCGGGTTGCGCGATTATTGAAGTAGCGGGCCAGCTCCGAACCACCACCGTGGACATTGCACATACCGACAATCAGAGCGTTGTTTCCGGCATGTTCGAGTACGGTTTCAAATGTCTCGACTGTGTCCATGCCTTCGGCAACGGTCATGTTCGAGGGTGACAGACCGCTCTTGACCGCAGAGCGGGCAAACAGCAGCGTGCCAGAACCCATCAGAACGTAGTGATAGGCGGGCGTCCATTTTGAAGCCACCTCGGCCAACTGTTGTGAGCGTTGCGGTCGATCAAAGCGGCAATTGACGACCGCAATCAGGGTTCGACCCTTGCCATAGTGCGCGATCACTTTCTCCCAGATCATCTGGGTCGACTCCGGATCATTGGCCGCAAACGCATTGACAAAGATGATGCTGCGGCCGAAAAAATCCATTTCCAGCACGCGCGTAGCGCCCACTTCCGGCTTGAGCTGATGCATGCCATGCAGGGCAGTTGCCCGATCCACACCCAGCTCGCGGCACACATTCAAGGCCAGTGCGACATTCTCACCATGTTCTGCGTAGCTGAACGGGGCAAGGTCGTCATCACTGACGGCAGCAATATCGTCAAGCGTGGTCTGGTGGACTGTGCTGCCCCGGTCATTGGCCGCCATTTTCAGAATGCCGATATGCTGACGTTCAGCGGTAAACAGCTTGGCGTTGTAGGGAGTCGAACCGGCCAGGGCCAGCGCAACATCTTCCGGCCCCGGCCCCATGACATCCAGGTGATCGGCACGTGCGTTGGTGATCACACCATGGGTGGAGCAGATCATCTGCCGCTCGGTCAGCGACTGGTACTGTGGTTGCAGCGCCATGCACTCCATCACCACCACATCCGGCTCGAACGGCACCAGTCGACGCAGGACCCGCATCTGCTCGATGACATTGGGCTGGGCCGGTCGATGCAAGGGATAATCCTCGCCTTCCGGGCCGGTAACTGCAGCAAACGATCCGGTGGTTTTCGAACAGACACGCAGGCCACCTGCGCGCAAGCCAGCGGCAATCAGCCGAACCACGCTGGTTTTGCCACGTGTCCCATTGACATGAATGCGCACCGGTAATCGATTCAGGGTTCGACGATGCAGTAGCATTTCGATGGCACCCAAAAGCACCAGAACACCAAAAACGACAGCCATAATGGTGATTGCCGTGAAATTTGTCACCAAGCCATCTCAATCATCTGATAAGACTTGCTGGAAAGTCGTGCATAAAAAACTGCGGCAGCCGGACACGTAACCGGTGATAGTAATGACAGAGACGTTAAAAAATGGTTTGCCAGCCTTCTGGCACAGATGTGAACGCGCACGTTTCAGTGTTTCCTGCAATAATCCCAGGTTGTTGGCGGGTTGGCAATACGCTTTGAATCAGCCTGATTCATCTGACTTTGGCCAGGAGAGCCGCAATGCAACCGGAAACGGCAAACGAGAATGAGGAGCTGAGCGACGGGCTGGACAAAGACCGGATCCGGTCGGTCATGGACGCTGTGGAAGCTCAGGATGTCGAGCAGCTCAATTTACTGCTTGAACCACTGCATGCGGCCGATGTGGCCGATCTGATCGAGCAGATCAGCACGCCCGAGCGCAACGCACTGGTCGAGCTGTGGGGCAGCGAAATCAACGGTGAAATCCTGTCCGAGCTGGATGAATCCGTGCGCGAGCCACTGATCGAATCATTACCCTCGGAGGTTCTGGCCGAAGCCATTCGCGATCTGGATTCGGATGATGTCGTCGACCTGGTCGAAGATCTCCAGCAGGAACAGCAGTCGAGAATTCTTGATGCACTGGAGATTTCCGACCGGATCGGAGTCGAAAGCGCGCTGTCCTACCCGGAGTTTTCGGCCGGTCGCCTGATGCAGCGAGAACTGGTTGCACTGCCCGAAGACTGGAGCGTCGGCCAGGCAATCGATTACATCCGAAACAACGACGACCTGCCCGACCAGTTCTACCACATCATCCTGGTTTCACCGGCCATGAAGCCGGTTTCCTACGTCGCTCTGGGGCGCTTGCTGTCATCGCGTCGGGAAGTCACCCTGGCTGACATTATCGAGCCGAGTTTTCGTACCGTCATGGTCAATGACGCCGAATCCGAAGTCGCCTATCTGTTCAATCATTATCACCTGATCTCAACCCCGGTGGTCGACGAGGCCGGTCGCCTGGTGGGGGTGATCACGATCGATGATGCCATGAGCGTTCTCGACGAAGAACACGAAGAAGATCTGCTGCGTCTGGCCGGGGTGGACGAAGACTCCAGCCTGACCGATACCGTTATGCAAACCACCAAGGGGCGAGCCGTGTGGCTTTTTATCAACCTGCTGACCGCCATCCTGGCATCCATGGTCATCAATCTTTACGCTGAAACCATTGACCAGATGGTAGCGCTGGCCGTTCTGATGCCCATTGTTGCCTCAATGGGTGGCAATGCCGGCACCCAGACCATGACCGTGGCCGTGCGCGCCATCGCGACCCGCGAATTGACCCCCAGCAATGCGCTCCGAGTCAGCTGGCGGGAAATCACTGTCGGGGCCATCAACGGCATGGCATTTGGATTGCTGATGGCGCTGGTCGCAGGATTCTGGTTCGGCGTTCCCATGCTGGCCGTCGTCATTGCCCTGGCCATGTTATTGACACTGGTCTCCGCTGCACTGGGAGGCATCTTGATACCGATCGTACTGGAGAAGCTCAAGATCGACCCGGCCCTGGCATCGGGTCCGTTTGTTACCACCATTACCGATGTGGTCGGCTTCTTCGCCTTTCTTGGTCTGGCCGCCATGCTGTTGTTCTAACCCGCATGTTTCATGAATTCGCGCGATGATCGCGCAGGACCTCTGACCGCCGACAAACCAGGAAAATCTCGTCGACGCCATCGGTGTCTGCCAGGCCGTCTTGCAGTGTGAGCGGTTTTTGCAGCCGCAATCCCAGCGGCATTAGCAGCCGGTTATAAACACTCAGGGCGATGAGTCGGTCATGTTTAAGAAACCACAAACCCAGCGTCGACAGTCGAGTGGATCGGGGTTTCATGCCGAAGATGGCGCTTTGTTCGATGGCCAGGCCATTGTCATCCAGCAGCCTGGTCAGTTCATCGGGTGGGTAACGACGGAAATGACCGACGATTTCATCAAAATTCGTCCAGTATTCCGGATGCAACGGCATGGATAGCAGAACACGAGCACCCGGTTTCGCCACCCGGGCCAGTTCGGCCATAGCGGTTTTATCGTCCTCGACATGTTCGACAATATCCAGGGCGCAGATCAGATCGAAGCTGTTGTCGGGGTAAGGTAAATCTGCGATCCGGGCCAGGCTGACAATGCCACCCTGCCCGGCCAGCGCGTCGAGTGCTGGCTGGCTGATATCGGCAAAGTGGGTCCCCTTCACCGGCAATCGAGGCCGCATGCCCGGCCCGACTTCAAGGCGCCGTGGACAATGCGACGTCAATGACGATACCAATGGCCAGGTGTTGAAGCGCTCGGGTTGAACCAGACGGCTTCCGGACCAGAGATTATCGTAGAAATATCGATTGACATTCTGAATATCGAAGCCTGAACCATACTGGTTGTCGTGATTCGGGTCAGTCAAATCGGCACCGGCATTTCAGGGAACAACGGCAAGTATCCCGGCCCGCCGATCTGGGGCCTCATTTGTCACGCAAATCGCCGGTCTTCACGGCTTGCTTCAGCTCGATCCAGCGGCTCATGTATTCAGTGCTGCGATGCTGGTGATGATTGAGCATGGCCCCAACAAGGTTGCGGCGGCGAAGATTGACCAGGTCATCCATCCGCTGCGATATTCCGGTTGCGAAATCATCCCCGAACTTCGCCGCTGAAAATTTCTCGCCAGGCAAGCGCCGACAGCGCGACTGGGCCGCTTGCCACCGGGCTTCATCCTGGTCCAGCGCCACGCAGGCCTCGACCAGCGACTCCATATCGTCGGCCACCACACCTGGCCAGTCACTGCCGTCAGCCATCGCTTCGGCTCCCAGTGATGTCGTCACGCAGGGCGTTCCGGCCCGCATCGCATCGAGCAACTTCCCCTTGATACCCGCCCCGAAACGCAGCGGCGCAAGACACACCCGCGCCGCACCCAGCACTTCCAGGGCACTGGCTGCACGACCCTTGACCAGAAATCCCTGGTCGGGATTGTCCAGAGCCATCACCGTCGGCGACGGATAGGCGCCGTAAACATTGAGCCGTGCCCTCGGCAGGCGGGACCGAACAGCCGGCCACAACTGATGCTTCATCCACAGCACCGAATCCAGGTTGGGCGGATGGCGAAAATTACCAATGCTGACAAAATCGGCGCGCTGACTGAATGACAGACCGGGCCCCTGAACCGGCTCGGCAAACAACGGCAAATAGTGCAGCAACTCCGACGGCAGCCCGAACTGCCTTTGCAGCAGGTCCATTTCATATTGCGACACCATCAGGCTCAGATCACTGCGGTAGATCGAGGCCAGTTCGCGCAAGGTCAGGACGCTGCCGACCATTTGATCGGCGAGCTCCTGCGGTGACGCCAGCACCGGTCCCTCGGCATGCTGTTCGACAAACGACGCACAGGCCGACTGACGCGCTTGCAACAACTGCCGACGCGCCGCACGCAGACTGTGCAGGTCTTCGGTATCCAGAATTCGCAGCGCATCGGGACAATGCCGAGCCACCCGCCAGCCAAACTGCTCTTCGGTCATGAAGCGGTCAAAAACAACGGCCACCGGATTCTGCTCGACCATCCAGTGATCGAAGGACGAACAATTCAAGCGAATCGATTGCTGCTCGACATTCATCAATGAAAGGTCTGCCTGATGCTCGGAAGGCGCAGCGGCACTGGCAAAGACCACATCCCAGGACTGACCCTGGAACAGCTCGATCAGCTGCAGCATCCGTGTACCGGCCGCGGATGATTCCGGCTCTGGCCAAACGCTACCGATGATGACGAGCTTTTTCGACACGTCTGTCAGCTGGTGACTGTCCTGGTCATCAGGCCGTGAGCGACGGGTGGGTCCGGGCAAACCCGGGATCGGCGTCCAGACGAGCCATCAGGGCAAGCAGATGACGGTGCTTGTCAATAGTGAGGCGCTGGCGAAACAGCGCCCAGCTCAGAAAGCAGCCGACCCGCAGCAAGCCATCCGAAAAAGAGGCATGTTCAGGTTCCCCCGTTGTGCCACAACGGGCGTCCAGCTCGCTCATCACACTTTCGACCCGGGCCTGCTGCCGGGCAAGATAGGGAACATCTTTCGGCAGCAGCCCTTCCTTCTCCAGCAGAAACAGGTTGATCGAAGTATCCAGACCGGTATTGGCCAGAAGAAAGGTTTCAAAGTCGTCGATATCGGCCATGAAGTCCTGGCCTGCCTTGCTCCGGATATGCTTCAGAATGCTCGCTGAGTCATGCAGGCGCCGATCTCCATCGTCCAGAAACGGCACTCTTGCCGTCGGCGAGAGTTTCGCACTGGTGGCATAGTCGGCCTCGATAAACTGATGAGCGACACCGCATTCAGCCAGGACGATGCGGCAATGACGCACGTAGGGAGAGGTATAACTTCCGTAAAGTTTCATTGAATTCAGAACACTCAAGTCAGACGCTGGCGCCAGGGGGCAACCACCAGGAAAATTCCGCCGAGTATGATCCCACCGGCCAGCACCAGGCGCAAGGAAAGCGGCTCGGCCAGAATGAATACGCCGGCCAGGGCGGTCAGCACGGGAACCAGCAGCTGGGCCACAGCTGCTGTCGAGGTCCGAATCCGGGACAGCGCCGCATACCAGACCACATAACCCAGACCGGAGGCCAGCGCACCCGAAGTCACGGCCAGCAGGAGCCCGTTGGTATCCCAGCTTGCACTGGGCCAGCGATACCAGACCATCACGGCGGCCAGCGCAACCGCCGGCGGCGCGGCAATCATGAAATTCATCGCAGTAGCCCGGGTCGGATCTCCCGCACCGCGAGCCCTGAGCGTATAGATTGCCCAGGCCACACCCGCCCCGATCATCAGCAACGCCGGCATCAGCGGCGGCCGGGCCAGCCCCGGCAACAACAGCCAGACCAGGCCACCCAGGGCCAGGCTGAAGCCGATCAGCGCCAGGCCGCCCAGGCGCTCACCACGGACCCATGTCCAGGCAACCATACTGACCTGTACCGAGGCAAACAGGATCAGCGCGCCGGTTGCCGCACTGAGGAATACATAGGCCAGGGAAAAACCCAGCGCATAGGCCAGCAACGCCATCGCCGAAATCACGCTGCCCTTCCCGGGAACCACACTCGAACACAGCCAGACGATCACCGCCAGAACCAGCGCCCCGCTGGCCAGGCGAACGGCGGTAAAACTGATCGGATCGATGGCCGTTTCGACCAGGGCCAGGCGAGTGAGAATGGAGTTGGCCGCAAACGCAATCAGCGCCAGGCTGACCAGCAAGGCGGTCCTGATCACGAACCCAAAGCCGCCCGCAGCCGTTCAATTTCGGATCGCGCACTGTCCGTCCATGGCTCGGCCTTTCCGACCCCCCAGACCGGTGCCGGCCAGGCAACATCGTCGCGGA
>CAZFYM010000012.1:0-57567 GCA_964523755.1 uncultured Wenzhouxiangella sp.
CCGAGCATGTGGAGATGGTTTTACATATTTCGCCCAATTTGCAAAAAACCGAGACGCTTAGCCTGATTGGAGCCAAGCTTGTTAACGCCGCCGCCGTGGACGTCTACCGCGCCTTCGACCTGTCCGAAGTGGTTGCAACAGACAGCATCGCAAGAGGTCAGTCGCTTGAAGACGATCAGGAATGCAAATAGCTCGACTCCCTGCTGATAGGGCGAGTAAATCAAGCAAACGACGCTGGCGGCAATGCGCTGTTTCAGCGGAACCGTTACGGGACCGGGCTTTGCGGGGCCTCTGCCTTGGAGGCCCAGGGGTACTAAGCCATAGCGACTCCAAAGCCTGCCGGGCAATCGCCCTCTTCCGAGCGGTCCGGCTCGGCTGAGTTTCCTCCTATGAATGTAGGGTAACGCCACTTCCCTGCCGATCGCCCCAGCCGGCCCGAAGCATCCGTCACCACCGGATGCTCGAAGCGATCGATAGGCACGGGAGCCTGGATCAGCACGGTTGAAGCCTCAGCAAAGTTCAAATCACATAATCGAGAACCCGTTCCTACCCCTCAAAAACCCCCATCTGCGTCACCGCTCCCAGCTCCGGATCTTCGTCTCCTATTCCGGCGAATCGTACGCTATATCCATGGCGGCTGGCCACGCCGCGGCACCATTTTCGGAATCGTGCGCGTGGCCATTCGAAGCGGTGGTCGGGGTCGCGTTTTTCGTTGGGGCCCAGACCGAGCAGAGGGTTGTAGTCGCCGTTGGGGGTGGTCAGGACGATGGTTTTCAACTGGTAGTCGCGGAAGATGGTGTTTTCCATGCGCGAGAGGTCGCGGGGGTCGAGGTGTTCGATGGTTTCGACCAGGGCGGCGGCCTCGAAGCCGTGGCAGGCCTGGTGAGGTTCGGTCCAGGAGCCGTGAATCAATTTTACTCGCTCGTCTGACGGGTTGCCGAACAGGTTCTGGCGGGCGGCGGTCAGCGCCTCGGCCGAGCGGTCCATGCCCAGGATCTGTTCAAACCGCGGCTCGTCAATCAGACGCGCCAGCAGCGCGCCCGACCCACAGCCCAGGTCCATCACCTTTCGGGCACCGCTGGTCTTCAAGGCCCGGAATACGGTGTCCAGGCGCTGCTCATGCAGCGCCGTCAGCATTACTGCACCCCGCCATTGATCAGATGATGCCCATCAGGCTTGCAAGCACAACCAGAATCAGGGCCGGGGTCACCACGCGGGTCAGCCACAGCCACAGCTTGAAGGCCCAGTCGGGCATCTTGTTGTCCAGTTCTTCACGGGTGATCTTGTCTGACAGTACCCAGCCGGCGAACATGGCGGTCAGCAGTCCACCGATGGGCAGCATGATGTCGTTGGCGACGTACTCGATGGCACTCATGATGTCCTTACCGCCGATCGAGACTTCTGCCCACAGGTTGAATGAGAACACGCTGGCAAGGCCCATCGTCCAGGCCAGGGCCGCGACGCACAGTGCGGCTGCCTTGCGTGACAGGTTGGTGGACTCAACCAGGTAGGCCGTGGCGGGCTCCATCAGGGAAATGGAGCTGGTCCAGGCAGCGACCGACAGCAGGATGAAAAATGCCATGCCGTAGACAATGCCAAAGGGCATCTGGGCAAATGCCAGTGGCAGCGAGGTAAAGATCAGGCCCGGTCCGCCGCCGGCCGGATCCAGGCCGAAGGAAATGATGATCGGGAAAATGGCCAGACCGGCAACGACGGCGACCAGCGTATCGGCAATCACCACTGTGGTACCAACCCGCGGCACGCTCACCCCCGAAGGCAGGTAGGCCCCGTAGGTCATGATGGCGCACATGCCCAGGCTCAAGGTAAAGAAGGCCTGGCCCATGGCGGTGACTATCATGCCGCCGGAAACTTGTGACCAATCGGGAGTAAACAGAAAGCCAACCGCTTCGTAGAAGTGTCCGGTATTCATGCCGTAGCCGAGCAGAATCAATAGCAGGACAAACAGAATCGGCATCAGAATACTGACCGCACGTTCCAGGCCTTTCTCGACGCCGAATGCCACTACGCCCACGGTCATGACCATGAACAGACCATGCCAGAAGGTCATTTCGCCGGCACTGGCCAGCAGGCCGTTAAACGTGGCCGTTGGATCGGTGATGGCTGCTCCGCCGACCAGCTCTTTCGCATACAAAAAGCCGTAGTGAAGCGTCCAGCCGGCGACCACCGAATAAAACGACAGCACCAGGAAACCGGCAACCACGCCGAGAACGCCCAGACCCATCCAGGCCTTGGTCGCACCGGCATCCGTGGCCAATTCGCGCAGCGAGTTGATCGGGCTCATGCGGCCGCGCCGGCCGATCACGATTTCCGAGAGCATGATTGGCATGCCGACGGCAATGATGCAGATCAGGTAGATCAGTACGAAGGCACCACCGCCGTTTTCAGAGGTGATGTAGGGAAAGCGCCAGATATTGCCCAGGCCAACGGCGGAGCCGGTGGCGGCAAGAATAAAGGCCAGGCGCGATGACCACATGCCGTGGATGGAGGTTGTTTGCATGATTGATACCGGTCCCCGGTTGTTGTTATTGGCTCGCGCGACATTGTGCGCTAACTCCGGCGAGGGTTCAAATGGGAAAGGGGAAAAGGGAAAGGGGAGCGGTCAAGCCAAGCGCAAGTTCCACCAGTGGGCCAGTGCGATGGTCAGGCCGGCGGCCAGGGCAACGGCACCGGTCCAGTGGCCGGAAAAGTGCAGCGAGGTGGTGATCAGCACGGTCATGAGCACGATGCCCGCCAGCCCCAGCAAGGCGGGGCCGACCTGATGATGGCGACGCCAACCCAGCCACATGGCCACGATGACCAACCCCCAGGCCAGCGCCAGCAGACCCCATTCCAGCCATTGCAGTTTTTGCCACAGACCAATCTCCCAATATCGTCGATTCAGCCACAGCGTCGGGTAGAGCATGAAAACAACGGTAATCGTGGCACAATGTAGCGCGCATCCGATCGAGACAATCATCCCGAATTGATCCGGCCAATGTCGACTTTTCGTTAGCGTTGTCATGACTGTTATAATATAACACTTCTGACCTGTCTGGAGATTCAAAGGTGAAACTGGAGATCGCGTTCAAATCAATGGCGGGAATAGCCCTGGTGCTGACGGTGAGCGTTTTGGCCGCAAGTGAGTCGTTGCGCCAGCATGCCGCCCATGTGCATGGTGAAGCCACTGGAACACTCAGCCTGGATAACGGTCATCTTCGGCTGGAGCTGGAGCTTCCCGGCTACAACCTGGTCGGTTTTGAACATCCGCCGCGCCATCCGGAGCAGGCCGCGTCCCTGCAGCAGACCGCCGAACGTCTGGGTGAGGGTAGCTGGCTGGCTGTTGACTCGCGGGCTGGTTGTGCGCTGATTGAGCTGAAGGCGCGTGCCCATGGCTACGATGAGCCGGCCAAGGATGATCGCCACGGACACGATCACGATCACCATCACGATCACCATCACCATCACCATCACCATAAAGACTCTGATCATGACCACGCCTATCATGAATCCGACCATCACCCTGTCGGCGACCATGACCAGGCCTACCACAACGGCGGCGACCACGCCTCGTTTCAGGTTCTGGCCGAGTGGGATTGCCAGCGCCCGGACCGACTGGCCTGGCTGGATCTGAACCTGTTTGAGGATTTTCCCAACCAATCCACCATCACGGTTGATGTGTTGACAGACAGGATGGCTACTCGCGCCCGCTTGCGGCCCGATGCGATTCGTATTGGCTTCACCGCGCCCTGATCGATCATAAATGACTGACAAGCTGCTCACCCTGAATCAGATCGAGTATCGCTGGCCGGGCCAGGACGAGCCGGTGTTGCAGCTCGATGACTTTGCCTTGAGTCGGGGCGAAGCGCTGTTCTTGCACGGGCCCAGCGGCTCCGGAAAATCCACCCTGCTGGCGCTGATCGGCGGTTTGATCCGCCCGGATAAGGGCACGATCCGGTTTGTGGATCAGAACCTGGCCAAGCTGTCCGGTTCGGCCCGTGATCGTTTTCGGGCCGAGCATCTGGGCGTGATTTTTCAGCAGTTCAATCTGCTGCCCTGGCTGGATGTCAGGGCCAATGTAGCTTTGCCCTGCCGGTTTTCTAAGCCTAGAGCCCGGCGCGCCGGTCCCATTGATACTGCCGTGACCGCACTGCTGGAAGCGATGGACTTAGGCCCCGAACATTGGAATCAGCGCGCCGGTACACTCAGCGTCGGGCAACAACAGCGGGTGGCTGCCGCCCGCGCGCTGATTGGCAAGCCCGAGTTGGTCCTGGCCGACGAGCCGACCTCGGCACTGGATTCCGATCGGCGTCAGGCCTTTCTGGACCTGCTGTTTGCGCAGGCCCGGGCGGCTGGAAGTGCCATTTTGTTTGTCAGCCATGACTATGAACTGGCCGCGCGCTTTGACCGCCAGCTCAGTCTTCCGCAAATCAATCATGTCGCGGTGAGCTCATGACGCTGCTGCGCCTGGCCCTGGGTTCACTGGTCAACCGCCGCTTCGCGGTCATTCTCACCGTGCTGACGATCGCCCTGTCGATCGGATTGCTGGTGCTGGTCGAGCAACTGCGCGCCGAAGTCCGCCAGGGCTTCTATCGTTCGGTGGCCGGAACCGATCTGATTGTGGGTGCGCGAACCGCACCGGTTCAGCTGCTGCTGTATTCGGTCTTTGGTATCGGTGATGCCAGCAACAATATCGACTACCAGACCTACACGGAGCTCAAGGAGTTACCCGAGGTGGCCTGGGCCATTCCCATGGCGTTGGGCGATGGCCACCAGGGATTTCGTGTGCTGGGCACCAGCCTGGCATTTTTCGAGCATTATCAATATGGTGATCGGCAATCACTGGAACTGGCCACAGGCCGGCCGTTTGATGACTTATTCGAGGTGGTGATTGGCCACCAGGTGGCCCGCCGGTTGGGCTATCAGCTCGACGATGAAATCACCCTGGCTCACGGCACCACCCAGGTCAGTTTGCAGGCGCACGATGATCACCCCTTTCGTATTGCCGGGATTTTGGCACCGACCGGAACACCGGTGGATCAGCAGCTTTACATCAGCCTGGCCGCCCATGAGGCCATTCATATCGGCTGGGAAAGCGGCATGTACCGGCCAGGGACCGGGATGGACGCCGAGCAGGCCAGAAACCAGACCGACGTGCTGCAGCCGGATACGCTGACTGCAATATTGCTCGGGCTCAAAACCCGCGCGGCGGTGTTCGGCCTGCAGCGCCGGGTTAATGAGTACCGTGGCGAAGCGCTGACCGCGATTATGCCGGGCATCACCTTGCAGGAATTGTGGCGGATCACCGGCCTGGCTGAACAAATTTTGCGCGTGGTGGCGGCGCTGGTGGTGCTGGCCGGCTTTCTTGGCATGTTGACGGTGTTGTTGACGACCCTGAACGAGCGGCGGCGGGAAATGGCGATCTTGCGCGCCAACGGCGCGCGGCCGCTGCAAATTGCGGGCTTACTGGTGTTCGAGGCAGGTTTACTGGCCGCGGCCGGTATTCTGATCGGTGTGGTCATGGCCACTGCCGTTCAGGCCCTGGCCGCACCGTGGCTACTCAATCATCTGGGGTTGAATATCGGCCTGGCCTTGCCGACCGGTGAGTTGTGGCTGATTCTGGGCGGTATCTGGCTGGCAGGAACCGCCATTGCCCTGGTGCCGGCCGGGCTGGCCTATCGGCGGACTCTGGCCGACGGCATGCAGATTCGCCTGTGAATGATTCGAAACCGTGCCGCGCTTTCGCGGTCTGTACAATCTGAAGCCAATTGCAAGAGAGTTTGTGTTAATCATGCGCCTGATCAGTTTGATTCTGCTTTTTCTTCTGGCCGTCAATGTTTCGGCCGACACGCGCGAGCTGGAATGGTTGGAGCTGATGCCCAAAGAGGAAGCTGAAGCCTGGCTGAGTGATTCGGCCAGTATTGATCATAGCGGTTTTTCCGCGCCAGAACCTTTTCAGTCGTTTCGCACGGTGGGTGAGCTGGACGGTGAAAACGTTCGAATCCCGGGTTTTGTCGTACCGATCGAAACCGATGGTGAGGGCAATCTGACCGAGTTTTTCCTGGTGCCTTATTTTGGTGCCTGCATCCATGTTCCGCCCCCGCCAGCCAATCAGATTATTTATGGCCGGCTGGAAAAGCCGATTCCCATGGTCAATATCTGGGATGCGTTCTGGATGGAAGGCAAACTCAATATCGAAGATATTTCCAACGAAACTGCCGCGTCGGCCTACACCATGGACGTGTCCAGCCTCGAACTGTACTGAGATCAAGGGCAAGGGCAAGGGCAAAAGCCTCTCGCAAAGGCGCGAAGGCGCAATGGACGCAAAGGTTTCTGGAGAAAAATGTTCAAGTAAAAATTGAAAGGTCTCGGTGATTGCTGAATATGACTCCGGGACAAGCAGATTTTCAATTGGTTACCTTTGCGGTCATTGCGCCATTGCGAGAGGCTTTTGTTTTTGAGGCTTGGCAATTCATGTTCATTTCAAGAGGGTTGATGATGAAGACGTTTTTTTTGAGTTTGTTGTTGGTGCCGGTGTTGGTGTTGGCTGATGAGGTCAAGCCGTTGTCGGTGGAGGTGCTTTGGGAGCTGGATCGGGTCGGGTCGCCGGTGATTTCGCCGGCGGGCGATGATGTGGTGGTTCCGGTCACGTCCTATGACACCAAGACCGATGAGTCGGAAACGCGCTTGTGGTTGTTGTCGGCTGAGGGTGGTGTGCAGCGACCGCTGACCATGGCGGGTCTGTCGGCTTCCAATCCGGTGTTTTCACCGTCCGGCGACAGGTTGGCTTTTGTCAGCAAGCGGGATGACGATGAGGCCGGGCAGATCTATCTGCTGAGCATGGCCGGGCCGGGCGAAGCCGCGCGGCTGACCGAGGTCGCCACCGGCGTGTCCGGCATCAAATGGGTTGGTGAACATCTGTATTTCATCAGCTCGGTCTGGCCGGACATGGACTGGGAAGAGCTGGCCGAGAAGGTCAAGGAAAACAAGGACAGCAAAGTCTCGGCCAAACAGTGGAACGCACTGCCTTACTCGTCCTGGGACCGTTTTATTGATGAGGAACGTCAGGCCCACCTGTTTCGCATTCCCGCCGATGGCGGTGACATTGAGCCCCTGACCCAGCCGCTGGGCCTTGAGCTGCCGCGCTCGTCACAGGGCTCGGACAGCTACGATATCCATCCGGGTGAAACGCAGTTCGTGGTTTCCGTCGACAGCGATCCCAGGGCCGTCGATGCCAAGAACGAACTGGTGCTGGTCACGATGGAGTCGGGCGAAACGCGCAACCTGTCAGCCGACAACCCGGCCAGCGATTCCAGCCCGATGTTCAGCCCGGATGGCCGGACGCTGGCTTTCGCCCGCCAGGCCATTCACGGATTTTATGCCGACACGGCCAACGTGATCCTGATGGACCTGGATTCCGGGCAAACGCGCAAAATCACCAGCCAGTGGGATCGTTCCGCCTCCGGCATGATCTGGGCACCGGACAGCAGCGGCCTGTACGCCAGCATTGCCGATGCCGGCACGGTCCGGGTTTATTTCATTGATTCGGGTGGCCGTCAGCCGCGCGCCATCACCGGGCCAACCAGTTTCGGGTCACTCAGTGTGTCTGGAGACGGAACGCTGGTTGGGACCAATGAAAGCTTCTTGTATCCACCCCGCGTGGTTCGCATCGATACCGACAGTGGCAATGCCACCCGTCTGGCCACTTTCAACAATGAGATCCTGGATGAGGTTGATCTGGGCAGTTACGAATCGGTGACCTATGCCGGCCATGACGGGGCCGATATCCAGATGTGGGTGCACTACCCGCCCGGTTTTGACCGGAGCAAGGAATATCCGCTGTTTTTGCTGATTCACGGCGGACCGCACAGCGGTATTCCCGATGGCTTCCACTTCCGCTGGAATGCCCAGACCTTTGCTTCCTGGGGTTATGTCACCGCCTGGCACAATTTCCATGGCTCGAATGGTTTTGGTCAGGACTTTACCGACGCCATCAATCCCGACTGGATTACGGCTCCCTACGCCGACACCATTGCCGCAGCCGAGTGGTTTGCCGAAAAGGACTGGATCGACGAAGCGCGCATGGTAGCCGGCGGTGGCAGTTACGGTGGTTATCTGTCGACCATCCTGCTGGGCAGGGACCACCCGTTCAATGCCCTGCTGATTCATGCCCCGGTCTACAACATGTATTCACAGATGGCGGCTGACTTTGCCGTTCATTCAACCCGTTTCGGTCACTACTGGGAAGCACCCGAAATCTACCAGGAAATCTCGCCGCATTACTTCGCCGGCGATTTCAAGACCCCGGCATTGATCGTCCACGGCCAGCAGGATTTGCGCGTGCCGGTCGGCCAGTCTTTCGAGCTTTTCCGTACCCTGCAAAGTCAGGGCATTGAATCGCGCCTGATCTATTATCCAGATGAGAATCACTGGGTCCTCAAACCCAATAATTCGGTCTACTGGTACCACGAAGTCCGCGACTGGATGAGCCGTTTCGCCGAGCCGGGCGCGCGCTAGCCGATCGAGATTCAGGCATGTAGACGTGCGTGCGCCGGCTGGGTCAAGATTGGTTTACCTGCTAAACTTTTGCCGCGTGGATAAGTCAATATTCAATTCCAGCGAGATTGCTTTGAAAGGCGCTGCGGGTGTTGTAACCCTTCCAACTGGCAAAACTCAGACGTCACTAGGCTCGTGGAGGTTGCTTACGTGAGTCTGGAAGGCCAGCTTTTCGACCGAAAATCACTGAGAGCGATCACGGGTAAGTCAGCCAATTGGGGTGAGCTGGTCAAAGATTGTATTGCCTTTGCCAACGCCACGGGTGGCCGTCTGTTGCTGGGGATTGAGGATGGTGAAGATCTGCCACCCGCAGATCAGCAAATTCCCGCCAATCTTCCCGACACAGTGCGAAGGAAGCTGGCTGATCGGACCGTCAACGTAACGGTAGTGTCGGTGGTGAGTACTGCCGAAAACGGGGGACAATACCTGGAACTACGTATCCCCCGTGCCCAGGCCGTGGCCTCTACCACCGATGGGCGATACTTTATCCGTATTGCTGATCAGAGCAAGCCTATCACCGGCGACGACGTCATGCGGCTGGCCAACGAGCGATCGGCAATGCCCTGGGAAACGCAGGTGATCGTGCGCATTCCGACCTCCGAAGCTGACCCGGCAAAACGTGACACACTTTTGCGCAATTTAAGGGCATCCGATCGTGTTAAGTTGTCGGTCAAAGAAAAATCTGACCATGAAATTCTGGAACATTATCATCTTGCCCTTGGTGAACCCCTCAGCAATCTAGGCATTTTATGCGTCGGTCGCCAGCAACATCGAGCGAGGTTGCCGACCTCACCTGTGATTCAGTTCATCAAGTACGATGAGCTCGGGCAAAAGGTCAACAAACTGGTTTGGGATGACCATACTCTGAGCCCGATGGAGTTGATAGAGGCGGTCTGGTCTGAGGTGGCGGACTTTCGCGAGCGTTATGAGCTGCCGGATGGCCTATACCGTCAGAATGTACCGGCCTTCGACGAAGTTGTGGTTCGAGAGCTATTGGTCAATGCACTGGTACACCGGCCCTACACTCAACGCGGCGACATCTTTCTGAATCTGCACCCCGACCGTCTCGAGGTAGTTAATCCCGGTCCACTGCCCCTGGGAGTCACGCCAAACAATGTCCTCCACACCACGGTGCGTCGCAACGAACATCTGGCCAGACTATTTCATGATCTGAAGCTGATGGAACGCGAAGGCAGTGGCTTCGACCGAATCTTTGAGGTCCTGTTATCTCAGGGCAGGCCAGCACCCGAACTGATTGAACAGCATGATCGGGTGAAGATTACCGTTCGGCGGCGCATCCTCAAGCCGGAAGTCATCGATTTTATCGCCAAGGCTGATCAGACCTACCAGCTTAGTCAGCGAGAGCGAATAGCGCTCGGTCTTCTGGCCCAGCAAGATGCCCTTACAGCCAGGGAGCTTACCTCCAGATTGGAGCTATCCTCGGTCGACCACTTGCAGCCCTGGCTCAAACGCCTGGTAGACTGGCAATTGGTGCAGAGCGCCGGGCGCACCCAGGCTACGCGATACTTCGTCGACCCGAATTTGCTCAAAAGCCTCGATTTCGCCGGGAAGACAACGCTCAAGCGCATCGAGCCACATCGCCTTTTGGCGTTGATCGTGGAGGATGTAGGTCGATATCCGGGTACTCAAACCAGACAAATCCATCATCGGATTGGATCGGAAATTCCCAGATCTCGGATTCGGCGTGCTATTGACCAATTGGTCAAAGAAGGCAGATTGGTTCGTGACGGCGTACGGCGCGGCACACGCTACTACCTACCCTGATTTGGTTCGGATCAACGCCTATCGGACCAAAATGAACCAAAAACATGAACCAAAATAGGGTGACTCACGTGCAAACCCCCTTTACAAATGAACAGTTCGTTTTGGTTCAGTGATCATCCTTGAACCAAATGGAAAGATGAATGTGACACAAAAAAGCTTCTCATGCTCTTTTAATGGGCTGGCAAGGGCGGGTTGAGCTCGATTCGCCGAGACACAGAAAGATCATCCCGAATTGAAGGAGCCTTCCAATGAGTATTGAAATCGAGCGCAAGTTTCTGGTTCGAAACAACGGCTGGAAAATCGATGCCCACGGCCAGCACTACACCCAGGGTTATCTTTCAACCGACCCGGACCGCGTGGTCCGGGTGCGGTTGGCTGGCGAGCAGGCCTGGCTGACCATCAAAAGCCGGGCAGTCGCTCTTGTCCGGGCCGAATTTGAGTATCCAATCCCAGCCGCTGACGCCCGGACCCTGCTCGGACAACTTTGCCGCGGACCCTTGATCGACAAGACCCGCTATCGGCTGCCCCATGCCGGGCATGTCTGGGAAGTCGATGAATTCCATGGCGAGAATGCCGGGTTGGTTGTGGCCGAAATCGAGTTGTCTCGTGCCGATGAGCCGTTTGAACGGCCTGCCTGGTTGGGAGACGAAGTCTCCGCTGATCCGCGTTACGGGAATTCGAGTTTGATTGCGTTCCCGTTTTCCACGTGGGAGTGAATTTTTATTTAGATTGTGCCTGGCGGCGTGAAGGTCAACTTCAAGGGCGTTCCGCCCCCGCTTCGCTCAGGGGCGGATTTCTTTTGGCAGTCGTCCCAAAAGAAACCAAAAGGACTTTTGCCCGTGATGGCGCCCGGCCGGAGGCCGGGTCCCCTGCGTTTCTCGGCTCGACCGGGAAGTTTCTCAACTCCCTGCGCTGCGCTCCGGTCAGACACACGAAACTTCATTTCCGGTCGATCCTGCGATACTCGGCGCCATCAAGGGCAACAAACCTTCTCGGGCCATTGCTTCGCTCGGCCTTGCGAGCAACGCTAACCCTCCCCACCTTCATCCGCCCGATCCGCCAGCGGTGAATACAGCCGCTGCGCCGCCCGAGTCAGGTTCGTGCAGATGCGTGAGGTGTAGACTCCGTCGTTCATCAACGAAGTGGCTTGTTCGGGTGTAACCCGGCGGTTTCGGATCAGCTCTTCTAGACGTTCGCCGGCTGCGTGGTCTTGCTCGTCGTTGGCTGCCATCAGCGTGTTGAAAGCATCGGCCAGCGGTTGATCGGCTGACTCCGGTTGGTCGATCGCAAGTTGCTGGAGCTCATGAATTCGTCGCCCGATGCGGGCTCGATGGTTCAGGTACTCCTCGCGCATGTGTCGATTACCGGAAGTCAGGTAGCGAATCAGGTTCTTCTGCAAGTGCTTGGCATCTTTGGCCGCCTCGATCAGCTCGCGACTGGCCAGGCGCATCGCGGTCAATTGCTCGGAGCGATAGCCTTGTGCCGGAATTCGGGAAAGGAAATCGAGAATCAGGCCATGCAGCGACTTGATCCGGTCTCGATAAAGCTGTTCCACGTCAATGGCCCGCAGCGACTCGGGCGGTGTCATCAAGGTCGCTTCGTCTCCGTGCCGTTTGAGTTGGGCCGGCTCGAAGCCGATGGTGCGAGCTATCAGTTTGAACAGCCGCTTGAGCAGGCGCAGCAGTTCCAGGCGCACGGCTTCCAGTGCCGCACCCGGTGTGGCCAGCATCTGCTCATTGATATGCCGGGGTTTGCTGACCGGCAGCGGGCGCGACTGAACCCGCGTCTCCAGCATGGCGGCCAGCGGGCTGATGAACGGCACCATGATGACCAGTCCGGCCAGATTGAATAGGGTGTGAAACAAGGCCAGCTTGAGCGCGTAAGACTCGGGCTGGATACCCATCCAGATGGCGAGCTGGTCGACGATGATCAGGAACAATGGCATGACGGTCAAGGCGACCGTTGCGGTCACTACATTGAAGACCAGATGCGCCAGGGCCAGACGTTTGCCCTCGATATTGGCACCCACGGCACTGATCAGCGCGGTCACCGTGGTGCCGACATTGGCTCCGATGGAAATCGCCAGGGCATTGTCATACGACAACTGTCCGGCTGACAGTGCGGTAATGGTCAGAATCAGCGTGGCGTGACTGGACTGCATGATAACGGTAGCCACGATGCCGATCAGGGTGTACACCACCAGGCCGGTCAGGCCGGACAGCGCGAAGCGGGTCAGGTCCAGCGCACTTTGAAAGGTCTCAAAACCCTCCTTGAGGGTGTCGATACCCAGAAAAACCAGGCCAATTCCCAGCACCACCTGACCCAGTCCCCGGATAGGCTGCTCGCGGCTGAAAAGGCCCAGTACGCCAAAGGTCAACAGCGGCAGTGCGTAGCCTCCGATGTCGAACTTCAGACCAAAGGCGGCCATCAGCCAGGCCCCTGAGGTGGTGCCCAGATTGGCACCGAAGATCACACCGATACCCGAAACCAGCCCGATCAGCCCGGCACTAAGAAAGGCGATGGTGATCACCGAGACCAGTGAGCTAGACTGAGAGATGGCTGTGGCCAGGGCACCAAAGGCCAGACTTTTCCAGCGCCGGTTGGTGGCGCTCTTGAGAAACCGCTCGAGTACGCCGCCGGTCAGGCTGTGAAAGCCCTGCTCCAGTGACAGCATGCCGAACAGGAACAGGGCAATGCCACCGGCTATGCCGGCCAGGGCAGGCTGGCTCAACAGTCCCCAGGCCAACAGGCCGAGGATCAGTAATAGCGAGATCTGCCGAGCCATGCTGGTTACCGGGCGAGAGCCTGATCCAGGTCGCGCTGCAGGTCAGCCACGGACTCAATACCGACTGACAGGCGCATCAGGCGATCATCAATACCCAGGCGCCGGCGCTCGGACGGGGTCAGTTTGGCGTGGCTGGTTCGCGCGGGCTGGCAGATAGTGGATTCCACCCCGGCCAGGCTGACCGCAGGCTGGACCAATTCAAGTGCGTCCAGGAAGGTGTCCGGGTCGATGGACTCGGCCAGACGAAAGCTGAGCATGGCACCGAAGGCACTCATTTGTGCTTTGGCGATGGCGTGGCCCGGGTCCGATTCGAGACCGGGATAATAGACTGCTGCTACGCCTGGATGATCGATCAAGTCGCTGGCGAGTTTTCCGGCATTGTCGGACTGCTGGCGAACCCGGATGGCCAGGGTCTTGAGCGATCGCTCGAGCAGGGCCAAGTCCTGGCCGTTGAGGCTGGAACCGAGGCGAATGACTGTCGGGCGCAGCCGGTCAATCAGGGTCTGGCTTCCAACAAGGGCACCACTGAGCAAGTCGGAGTGTCCACCGAAATACTTGGTGGCCGAGTGAACGACCAGATCAAAACCCAGTTCCAGCGGCCGTTGAAAAATCGGAGTGGCGAAGGTGTTGTCGACCACGCTGATCAAACCGTGCGCGTTGGCCTGCCGGGCGACGCCGGCCAGGTCAACTACCTGCATCAGCGGATTGGTCGGTGACTCGACATGGATCAGGCGCGTAGTGTCCCGAACCAGATCCCCGATACCATCCGGATCGCCGTTCCAGACTGAAAACTGCATGCCGAAGGGTTTGAGCAGACCTTCGATCAAGTCAATGGTGCCGCCATAGAGACCGTCGAGCACGATGGCATGCTCGCCTGGCTTCATCAAACCGAGAAACACCGCGCTGATCGCGCCCATGCCACTGGCGGTGATCATTGCATCCTCGCCACGTTCCAGCGCCGCGACTCGACGGGCGACAAGCTGATGGTTGATGGTGTTGTGATAGCGCGGATAGCGTACATGATCGGCGCGGTAATCAAACGCCGAACTGGTAATGATCGGCGTGTTCAATCCAAACGGTGCCGCGAAGTCTTCGGCACCGGCATGAACACATTGGGTATCTGAAGCGCTTTTGTCGCGAGGACCGGTCATGCCGAATTCATCCCATAAAAAAACCAGACTATACCGTCTCCGATGAAGCTCCTGAACTTTCAACTTGTCTGTGACAAAGAAATCTCTGGCAGAGCCCGTAACGGCGCAATGGAAAAGACTTTCTGATGACGCATAAACCTCAGCCACTCTCGCGGGTATACGATATCAGTTTGCTCTCAGGTTGGGGAGAGAGGGAGAAGGAAAGAGGGTTGGAGGCTGCAGGACTCTGTGCTCTTTTCCACCTTCTCAGCGTGTGGTTGTTTTCGGACCAGCAGGTGTCTGGTTAGCGCTGGCAGCCGGGGCAGAAAAAAGTGCTGCGCTGGCCGATGACTTCGCGGCGCAGCGGGGTCTGGCAGCGATGGCAGGGCTGGCCTTCCCGGCCGTAGACGGTCAGCGATTGGCCAAAATAGCCTGGCGTGCCGTCGCCAACCGTGAAATCGCGCAGCGAGGTGCCACCGACCTCGATCGCGCGGTGCAGAATGATGACAATCACTTCGGCCAGCCGTTGGTAGCGCTGAAGGCCAACTCGACCCGCCGCGCGACGTGGATGAATGCCGGCCGCAAATAAGGCTTCGGATGCGTAGATATTACCGACGCCGACCACGATATGCCCATCCATGATGAACTGCTTGATCGGGCCACGCCGGCCACGACTGAGGCGATGGAGATAGGCACCGTCAAACGCGGGTTCGAACGGTTCCGGTCCCAGGCTTTTTAACCTTGCATGATCTTGAGGGTCGCCCGAACACCACAGCAGGGCACCGAAGCGACGCGGGTCGGTGTAGCGAATCAGATGGCCATCTTGCATCTGCACATCGACATGATCATGCGGCCCGGGTAGCGGTGCCGGATTCCAGCCCCGAAACGAACCCGACATGCCCAGGTGCCACAGCAGATGTCCTTTCTCCAGCCGCCAGATCAGCCATTTGGCCCGCCGTTCCATGGCGATGACCCGCTGGCCCTCGGCTTGCTTCAACGCCACCGGAATCGGCCAGCGCAGTTGCGGCTGACGGATGGTCAGCGATTCGATCAAGCGGCCTTCAGTCAGGGGAGCCAGACCGCGGCGCGTGGTTTCAACTTCAGGCAACTCCGGCATACCCAACATTATGCCGAACCGAAGCAGTCCATATCATTCTTGAACCCGCTGAAAAACAAGAAAGCAAAAAATCTTCTGAACGCGAAGCAGCCAAGCAGTAGAAAAAGCAAGAAAGAAAAACATTTTTCTAATTCTTTACTTCTTGGTTGCTTCGCTCCTTTGCATCCAAGAGATTTTGATCTTGCGGTGCGCAAGTTTTGTGCAGTGCACTGTGGAATTTGTTGAGAATTCGGGCATCAGTTCGTTTTTGCCAAGAGGGGAGAGTTGCCGAAAGTCATTAATTACAAGGGATTGCCGCGCTTGGCACGGCGATTGCTCCTCTTTCGCTGAAAAGTCGCCGATTGACGACTTCTGACTGTAGGAGATGCGGAATGAAAATGATCACCGCCATTATCAAGCCGTTCAAGCTCGACGATGTTCGGGAGGCGTTGGTTGCGCTGGGCGTTCAGGGATTGACCCTGACAGAGGTCAGGGGATATGGGCGGCAGAAGGGTCATACCGAGCTTTATCGCGGCGCGGAATACAAGATCGATTTTCTGCCCAAGATCAAACTCGAGATTGCTGTAGACGATCAGCAGTTCGAATCCGTTATCGAAGCGATCGAGACCAACGCTCGCACCGGCAAGGTTGGAGACGGCAAGATCTTCGTGACCAGTTTGGAGCGGGTGATCCGTATTCGCACCGGTGAAACCAACGAAGCGGCGCTCTGAGCAATTCATCCCCCGGGGAGAAAAAATCATGGAAGGTTTGATTGAAGTCCGGTACGCGCTGGACACGTTTTATTTTCTGGTCTGCGCGGCACTGGTGATGTGGATGGCGGCCGGGTTCACGATGCTGGAAGCCGGTCTGGTCAGAGCCCGCAACACGGTCGAGATCCTGACCAAGAACGCGGCGCTTTATGCCATAGCCTGTCTGATGTACATGATCGTCGGTTACAACCTGATGTACCCGGGTGACGGCGTCAATGACTTCTGGCCGGGTATCAGCTTTTTTCTTGGAGGTGATAACTCGCTAGACGCGGTGCTGGCCAGTGAAGGTGAAATCTACTATTCCAAGCTGTCGGATTTCATGTTTCAGGTGGTGTTTGTTGCGACCGCCATGTCGATAGTCTCAGGCGCGGTCGCCGAACGGATGAAGTTGTGGTCGTTTTTGATTTTCACGGTTGTTCTGACCGGTGTGATTTATCCGATTCAGGGTTACTGGAGTTGGGGTGAGGGTTTTCTTGATGGTCTGGGCTACAGCGACTATGCCGGCTCGGGCATAGTCCATATGGCCGGTGCTGCCGCTGCCGTCGCCGGGGTTCTGATGCTGGGGCCACGCAAGGGCAAGTACGGTCCGGGCGGCAGAATCAACGCCATTCCCGGTGCCAATTTGCCGCTGGCGACGCTGGGCATGTTCATCCTGTGGATGGGCTGGTTCGGCTTCAACGGTGGTTCGGAATTGATGCTGTCGAACGTCGAATCCGCCAATAACGTGGCCGCGGTTTTCGTCAATACCAACCTCGCCGCCGCTGGTGGCCTGGTCGCCGCCCTGCTGCTGGCACGATTGCTGTTCGGCAAGGCTGACCTGACCATGGCGCTCAACGGGGCCCTGGCCGGGCTGGTTTCCATTACGGCTGAACCGTTGGCACCAACGCCGGGATTGGCGGCAGTGATCGGTGCCATCGGTGGGCTGCTCGTCGTGTTTGCCGTTGTCGGATTTGATCGGATAAAGATCGATGATCCGGTGGGCGCAATCTCGGTGCATGGCGTTTGCGGTGTCTGGGGTGTGCTGGCGGTATTGATCAGTAATGAAGAAGCTACGCTGGGAGGTCAGCTTGGTGGCTTGGGAGCGATCTTCGCGTTTGTCTTTGTTACCAGTCTGCTGGTCTGGGCTGCGCTGAAATTAACCCTGGGAATTCGCGTGGACGAGGAAGCCGAGTACGAAGGACTGGATGCCTCCGAATGCGGCATGGAAGCCTATCCGGAATTCGTCTCCAGCCGAAGCGAATCCTGAGGAATTTCAGCGCAAAAAAAGACTACCCCGAAGCGGCCACTCTAAGGGCCCGCGCAACAATAACTTCCGAGTTTGCGCGCCCAGTGGTGCGTCGAATGCGGTTGCGACGACCGAGCGAAACCGCAGGCGTAGCCAGGCCTACGATGAGGATTTCGCGACCAAGGAGCGGCCGCAGGCGGCGTGCCAATGTGATGCGAAAATCGGAAGTTATTGTTGCACGGGCCCTAAGGCCGCTTTTGATCCCGGCGGCGGTGCCGCCGGGATCCTTTTATGGATTGCTTGTATGGATCACTCGCCCTTCGAGGTCAATACGGTCGAGAAGTTTCCGCCGCCCATCTGGGCCGGCAGTTTTCCTTCGATGCGTACCATGTGGTGCGGGGCGTCGCGGGTGATCCAGTAGGTCTGGTCGCCGCCTTCATTGTCGAGTGAGGACAGGTCGATCTTCCAGGTATCAAAGCTTCCGGCCGGAACTTCAACGGTTTCCCTTGCTTCGACACTGACCTGGAAAAAGCGCACGCGCTGTTGCAGACCGACTTCGGCATAGCGCACCGGAGTGCGGAAGCCCTCTTGCAGCGGCATACCGGCCAGGGCCGCTTCCAGTGCGGTGTCGGCTCCAAAGACGGGGGCTTCCAGCGCGATCGAAACGGGAATGTCATTGCTGCCCATGGTGATCGAACCGGTCACTTCACGGCTGTCGTAATCGACGTTGATGGTTGCCGGACCTTGCAGGGTCTCACGCCGGATGGGACGCAGACTAGTGCCATCAAGCACAAAGCGATCCTTGATCTCGCCCATCGGGGAGCTGCTTTCCGAGCGGATTTCCAGCACCGCGCGGCCATCAGTCGTATCCCGGGTGATGGTTCGTGTCGCCGCAATGCTCAGCGCATTGCCTGGCAGTTCGATATTGCTGGTGTAGACAAACTCGCCGGCGGCCAGCTGCTGGGCATCAACAGCCGGCAACGGTCGTGTTCTGGCCGCAGCCAGCGCATCGGCCAGGTCGGTGACTTCAACCGTGTCAACATCCACCGTGATGGTGGCCAGACGAGCGGCGATGTCCTCGGGCATATCAGTCTGGTAACGACCGCCCAGATGATCAGCCAGGAAGGCTTCAGTGCGGGCATACATGGCCAGGCGATTTTCCCGTCCCCGGAAACCATGACCCTCGTCCGGGGCAACAATGTATTCCACGTCCAGATCGCGCTCGCGCATGGCGACAACGATCTGATCGGCTTCGGCCTGTTTGACCCTGGGATCGTTGGCACCGTGAATAACCAGTAGCGGGCGTTGGATCTTGTCGACATGATTGATCGGCGACTGGCGCTCGAGTTGGGTCTGCCCTGCTTCAGTATCCGGGTCACCCATGCGCAGGGTAAACAACATGCGGGCCGGGCCCCAGTAGGCGGGGATGGAGTTAATCAGGCTGATCAGGTTGGAAACACCAACGATATTGACGCCGCAGGCATACAAATCCGGCGTGAAGGTCATGCCGGCCAGGGTAGCGTAGCCGCCGTAGGAACCGCCCATGATGCAGACCTTGTCCGGATCGGCAATGCCCTGGTCGATCAGGTACTGGACGCCGTCGGTGATGTCGTCCTGCATGGCATCGCCCCATTCATTATTGCCGGCATTCAGGAACGACTTGCCAAAACCGGTGGAGGCCCGGAAATTCGGCTGCAGAACCGCATAACCGCGATTGGCAAGAAATTGCACCTGTGAACGATAGCCCCAGGTATCACGCGCCCAGGGACCCCCGTGGATCAATGCAACCACGCCCAGGTTCTCGGGCTCCACCCCATTGGGCAGGGTCAGGTAGGCCGGAATTTCCAGGCCATCGCGAGCCTGGTAGCGAATCGGCTGCATCCGGGCCATGTGTTCGACCGGCAATTCCGGGCGCGAGCGATACAGCAACTCGACGGAACGTTCTTCGCGGTCAAACAGATAAACCGCACCGGGATCGACATCACGCGACAGGCTGACCAGCGCCAGCCGGCGATCATTCGTCTGCGACGGCAGGTTGATTTCGCCCTCGGGAAGCTGCTCGCGCAAAAAGGCCAGGTCGGCGGCAAAGCTTTCGTCATGCGGATAAATGCGTGGACGGTCGCCGACATAAACGGTGGCGAGAAGCTCATCGGTGTCGGGGGCAAACACGGCACCACCAAAATCGACTTCGCCTTCCGGATCGCGTTCAAAAAGCGTCAGCTCGCCGCTGTCGATGTCCATCAGATAAAGACCGGTCAGATCGACATCGTCGCCCTTGTTGGACTGGAACCAGATCTTGTCGCCGTCGGCGTGAAAACGCATCGGGCCGCAGGCTTCCTGCCAATTGCAGCGATAAATGACATCGCCAAGTGCACCGTCAACCACGCGCAGCACCTCGGTGCCGCCTTCGGCATCCTGGCGCAGGGCCAGGCGCACATTGCCTTCCAGGTCAGCGCTCCAGCCGGCGATGTTCTGGTTGTTTTCGATCAGCAGTTCACGCTCGCCGGTGGAAATGGTCAGCGCATAGACATCATGCAGGGCCGGATCGCGATCATTCAGGCCCACCAGCATGCGATTGGGTGTGCCCTTGGGCACGGCAATAATCATGGCGCGTACGCCATCAATGTCGGTCAGGTTGCGCGCCGCTGGTACACCGCTGTCCTCGCCACGCTCGCCGTCCGGATCCACGGCCCAGACATGAAAATTCTCGTCGCCACCCTTGTCCTGGACATACAGTACATAGGCGCTGTCCTGGGTCCAAAAGTAGCCGGGCACCGGCTTGTCGTCGTCAGTCAGTGGGCGGGCCTGGTCGAACGGCTCATCAATGGTTTTGATCCAGATATTGCGTACGCCCTGGTAGGGCCGCATAAAGGTCACGAACTTGCCATCGGGAGACAGCTGGGCACCAGAGATTTCCGGATCGCCAAAGAACAGCTCGCGATCCAGCAGCGGGGGCAGTTCATCAAGATAGCTGAGCGGTTTGGCCTGGTCGGCATGAACCGGCAAAGCGAAACCGGCCAGCAGCATCAACACAGCGAGCAATAAGCGAGAATGGGACATGATTGAGATCCTCGAGAAATTCGGGGGTTGGGGAGCGCGGACTATAGCGAATCAGCCCCCGGATTGCCATAGCCCGTAGGTCACGGGTAGGAATAGTTCAAAAGCTGAAAACCTTCTCCGAAAAGTGGACTTTACTAATCAGTTCCAGGTTTGGCAGGCAGGTGAAAGCGGCCCAGCAGGGGCTCATGATCGGCAGCCTGGTTGACGTGTCGGGCATTGAGGTGGACGACTTCGAATTCAGCCTGTTCCAGCAGCGAAGGCGTGACCAGCATATGGTCAATCGCCTGTCCCGTGCCTTCGAAGATATAGGTCCAGCGCTCGTTTCGGGGCAGGGTCTCGATCAGGTTGTGGAGTGGGCGATCGGCCTCACCCTTGAGCAGATCAAGGGTTTCGGAAAACCAGTGATCATTGAAGTCACCCAGAACAATCCAGAGCGACTCGTTGCTCCAGGCGTCACGTTCTGCCAGCAGGCGGCGAATCGCACGCGCCTGGGCCGGGCGCTCCTGTGCGCCGCCAACAATCATCGGTTGCAGCCCGAATAGCGGCGAGCTGCCCCATTTGGATGAAAAATGGTTGTTGACCAGGTTCACCCGCTGCCCGTTGAAATCGAAGGCCGCCAGAATCGGCGCTCTGGATCCCTCAAAGGCCGGCATTTCCAGACGTTCGGTGCTGGCCTCGACTAGACTGACGCGATCAGGCTTGTACAGGTAACCATTGCGGATATTTCCCCCGGGCTGACCACCTTCGGTACCGGCCTTCGGGGGCAGGTCGATAAAAGCATAGGTCGGTCCGCCGGCATCGATGATGGATTGGATCAGTGCCGCGTAGGTCTGGTCCGCGCTGACCACCTCATCATCCTCGGCCCCATTGTTGTCCTGGATTTCCTGCAACGCGATGATGTCGGGTGAATTCAAATCAATGGTAATCTGGCGGCCCAGCCGCGCCATGCGACCGCTGCCAATCGCATCATCCACGTCGCCTGGGCCGGCTACGCGCCCCAGTCGTTCGATCACCGGGTTGAGGTTTTCGACGTTATAGCTGGCGATCAGCAAGTGATCCGACCCGCCCTCCAGCTTGGCTGAAGGCGGCTGCAATTCGGATGGTTGAGGGTTTAGCGCATGGGAAGCCAGCACCCGAAAGTTACCGTAGTCATAATGGACAATGCCCTCGATACGTTCGAATCGATCGCCGGGCATTGCCGGGCGCGGAAAGTCCGGTTTTAGCAGCGGGTTTTCGGTAACAAGAACCCGATCAAGATGAAGGCTCTCCGGCGAGGCGACCAGCACGCCAAGCGAGTTGAGCGACCGGTGGTCCGGATCGGGGATGACCCAGGTATCGCCGAAACGATTGCTTGGCCCGGTTACTCGATGGTCATTGAGAATCACGCGCATGCCCATCAGCCGGGTCCAGAAATCAATGGCGTTGTCTTGTGAGCGGACGCGCTCGTCGGTATCGATCAGGTGCTCAGGGGGCTGCAGGCCGTCAGGACCGATGACGACTGGCACCGGCAGTGGATGATCGCTGGCCAGTATCTCGATCTTGGCCTGGATCAACTGAGTGACCGGTAAATCGCGGGGCCGATCCGGCCGGCTGAAGGCGTCGACATACCCGGTCACTCGCACCCGATCACCCTGGCCGACCGCTGCTGTTTGCCCGGTAAATACATGAATCCCATCGCGGCCGGAGCTGGCCTGCTCCGATGGGGTCTGCATCCAGAAGCCGAACGGCAGGACCAGGGTGACGATACCCTCTGTCGTGACCTGTTCGTTGAGCCAGGGCGAGGCGCTGGTGTCGCCATGAATTTCACTGATGGACAGTTCGTTGCTGGCCAGCGAACAGGTCCAGATCAGCAGCAGCGTAGCGGACAGAACGGCCCGGGAAAAATGGCTCATGACGGCAAAACCTGGTCCAAGCGAAAGTTCGCAGTCTAGCTGATTTGCCGTGCAGAGGGCTTCTGGCTTGTACTCCCGGACTCTATCGCATAAATTGGGAGATAGCGGGCTGGCAGGCAGCTTGCAGCATACTCACATCTATGGAGACTGTTCGATGAGCAAACGCGATGAACTGATCGAAAAATATGCCCAGGATCTCAAGGATAAGTGCAAAATTGCCAAGCCTGATATGGATCTGTTGAAGAAGATCGTTATCAGCCTGGGGCCGTCCGTGTACAACGCCGACTCCTCAGTGGTGGCAGCCAGTGACAAGGCGGAACTGGATCGCGTCAAGCAGAATTTCCTGATCAAGAAGCTCGGCCTGAAGGATGGCCCGGCGCTCGACAAGGGCCTGGACGAGGCGATCACCACCTACGGCAAGTCCAACCGCACCAAGCATCGTGCCGTACTCTATTACCTGTTGACCAAGCAGTTCCGCAAGAGCGGCGTGTTTGCCTGACCGGTTCAGACTGCTCGTATTCCCCCTGCCCTGGTTCCGGCGCCGTTCATCGGCGCCGGAACAGGTTGCCCAGCAGCCCGCGCGAAATTTCGCGACCGATGGTCGAGCCAATCGTGCGCACCGCCGATTTCAGGAATGCCTCCCCGGTACTTTGCCGATTGCTGCGCCGCGGTTTGTTCTTCTCTGCCGCTTTCTTCGCTTCTTCCTCGACCCGCGCTTTCTCCGCTTCCTCGGCAGCCGTTTCCGCAAGGTCTTTCAGCATCTCGTAGGCAGACTCGCGATCCAGCGTTTCGTCGTAGCGGCTGCCAACCGGACTTCGCAATCGGACCTGGGTGCGTTCTTCGTCGCTGATAACCCCCATTCGACAGCGCGGCGGAGAAATCAGTGCCTGATCGACCGGCTGCGGAATACCCTTTTCGCCCAGCATGGAGACCAGCGCTTCGCCAGTGCCCAGGGTGGTAATGGCTTCAACCACATTGATGGCCGGGTTCGGCACAAAGGTTTCGGCGGCGGCCCGGATCGCTTTTTGGTCACGCGGTGTATAGGCGCGCAGTGCGTGCTGGACGCGGTTGCCCAGCTGGCCAAGGATTTCATTGGGTACATCGTCCGGGTTTTGTGAGCAGAAATAAACCCCGACGCCCTTGGACCGGATCAGGCGAACGACTTGTTCGACTCGCTGGCGCAGTGCCGGCGGGCAATCATTGAAAAGCAGATGGGCCTCATCGAAAAAGAAAACCAGCCTGGGCTTTTCCGCATCACCCACCTCGGGCAACTGCTCGAACAGTTCGGATAGCAGCCACAACAGAAACGTCGAATACAGGCGTGGTTTGAGGATCAGTTTTTCGGCGGAGAGAATATTGATCACGCCCCGGCCTGACAGGTCGGTGCGCATCAGGTCTTCGAGTCGCAGAGCCGGTTCGCTGAAGAACAGATCGCCGCCATCGGCCTCCAGGCTCAGCAAACGGCGCTGAATGGCACCAATGCTGGCGTTATTGACCAGACCATATTGCGCACTGATGTCCTGGCGGTTCTCGGCCGCGTGGTTAAGCAGAGCGCGCAGGTCCTTCAGATCCAGCAGCAGCAAACCGGCTTCGTCGGCGACCCGGAACACGACGTTGAGCACCCCTTCCTGGGTTTCATTGAGTTCGAGCATCCGGGCCAGCAGGGTCGGTCCGATCTCGGTGATCGTGGCGCGCACCGGGTGGCCGTTCCGGCCGGACAGATCCCAGAAAACCACCGGGTTGGGCTCCTGGCGATAATCCGTTATTCCGATGGTTTCCAGACGCTCGTCGATCTTGGGATGCGGCGTGCCGGCGGCTGCCAGACCGGCCACATCACCCTTGGCGTCGGCCATGAATACCGGCACACCCATCCGCGAAAAGCCCTCGGCCATCACCAGCAAGGTGACCGTCTTGCCGGTGCCGGTCGCGCCTGCCACCAGCCCGTGGCGATTGGCATAGCGTCCGTCCAGAAAAATCTGCCCGGATCCTGCCCCCATCAGAATGGAATGGTTCATGCAAAATCTGCCTGCTGTCAAAAAAGTCAGCCCCGATCATAAACACAAACCAACTCCGTTGCGCGAACGATCCGATGCCAAAAAGCCTCACGCAGAGGCGCGGAGACGCAGAGGTCGCAGAGCAAAATTTATCCTGATTACATATAGAACGTCAGCCGCGTACGCGGGTATACGATATTAGTCGGCTTTGATTGAGCTCAGGACGGGGAGAGGGGGAAGAGGAGGAGAAGGCCAGAGGGTTGGAAACTCCAGGATTATGGGCTCTTTTCCGCTTTCTCAGCGTGCGACCTTTCTGAAAACAGTCTGGTCCAGGGACCATCTCGACGCATTTGCCGACTCTTTGCGCCTCTCATCAAGTTAACCCCAACGTTGGGGTTAAACTGGTGCCAGTTTCACGATTCCGAGGGAAGTGCAATGCGTATGCTGCTTTTGCTTTTGCTGGGTCTGATGGCAGGGGGTCAGGTCATGGCTCAGGACGAACCGGACGAGGGTGAGCCTGAATTATTCGAGGAGGCCGTCTTTCCGCTGGGTCCTGAACACGACATACCGGCCGAATCGCTTGAGCCGAGTGACCCAATCGAAATGGAATGGCTGCGGGCCGAAGGCTTCGACCGTGTGGTTTGCCCGTTCCGAGGGCGAATCGACTACGAGCCGGGCGAAATCGAGTGCGGTCTGATCAAGGTGCCGGAAAACCGCGAGGTGGCCGACAGCCGGACCATCGAGCTGCATTTCGTGCACTTGCATGCAACTGGCAAAGACCACGAAGATAACGACGTCCAGAGCCGGAACGATCCGGTGATCTATCTGACCGGCGGTCCGGGCGTTACCGTCGAGGGCTATGTCAAGCGACTCAAGGATCACCGACTTCTGGCCCGACGCGATCTCTACATTCTCGAACAGCGCGGGATTGGCTACTCGGGCGATTTCTGTCCGTTCTTTATGAGTCGAAATCGTGCCGACCAGATTCATCCGGACCAGGAATCCAGCGAGCGGGCGTTCTACGACATGGCCGAGACCTGCATTGCCGGTGCCAAGGCTCAGGGCGTGGATGTTACCGGCTACAACACGTTTGAAAACGCACGCGACATCAAGGCGCTGCGCCTGGCGCTGAATCTGGATGACTGGAACCTGTGGGGCATTTCCTACGGATCGGTGCTGGGCCAGGCCTACATGAAAGTCGATCCTGAAGGCATTCGTGCAGCAGTCATCGACGCGATTGTTCCGCTGAATATTGGTGAGCTGATGCGCCTGCCTTACTGGCACGATGCCAACCTGACCCGTCTGTTCGAGGCCTGTGCCGCCCAGTCGGATTGTGCGCGGGTATTCGGCGGGCTGCGTGAACGCTACATGGCGGCGATCCGGACCATGAACGAATCGCCAGTCAGGGTCGAGGTCGAAGCCAGTGAAATGTTTCCCCAGGGCGAGGTTTATTTCTTCGCCAATCTGCTGGCCGGCTTGCCGTTCAGCCTGATGTACGAGCAGGAAACCCACCCGGCGTTGCCGGCCATTATTGACGGCCTGACCCGTGTGGTTGAGTCGAACGATGACATCTTTTTCCGGGCACTGGCCGGCGCCATGAGCGAAGGCGCGGGTGTTGGCGGATTCGAGGTCTCCATGGGCATGTCAGTGGCGGTGCGATGTCAGGATGGTTATGTCGATGCCCAGGCGCGCGATTCGATCGAGGATTTTCGTCTGTTTCCCGAGCTGGCCCAGGCCTTTGGTCACCCGACTGTGATCGCCGAAGGGCCCGAGCGTTGTCAAGAACTGGGTCTGGAAGCACGTGATTCGGCCGACTATGAACCGGTGCAGACTGATCTGCCGGTGATTGTGGCCAATGGCCGCTGGGATCCGGTCACCCCGGTGCCGCTGGCCGAGGCCATCATGCCAGGGTTCGAGAATGGTCAATTGATCGTGTTTCCGCATGCCGGACATGGACCGACCCGCTCAATCGAGTGTGCCGGTGACTGGTTGAACGACTGGTTCGATGATCCAACCCAGCCGGCTGGCCGCGATTGTGTTGATGAGGGTGAGCAGTCGGCCGAGTTTCTGGCCCCGTATTTCCCGACCGATGTCGTTGTCCAGGCGCTGGCGCTGCGGTCAGACAACGAAGACCGGCTCAAGGCTCACGCCATCTGGGCCGGTTCGTCGGCCGGTATTGCGCTGTTTGCCGCACTGGTCTTGCCCATGGCCTGGGTTGGTCGGCGATTCAACGGCCACTATCTGGACCCGGCCGGCGGCAGCCGGCTGCTGGTGTTTCTGGCCACCCTGCTAGCCTCAGCCTGGTTGATCGGCCTGGGTGCGGCCGCCTACGTGACTTCGGAAATTACCGAGGTCATGCTGCTGTTCGGTCTGGTGCCCTGGGCGATGGGATTTGCCTGGCTGGGGCCCTTGAGCGTATTGATTGCGATCCTGGCGCTGATGGTGACCTGGCGGCGGCGAATCGACATCAGACTGGCCAGCCGAATCGGCTTGTTGTTGAGTTCGCTGGCCGTGATCAGTCTGGGTCTGGCCGGGTTTATCTGGTCCCTTTGGCCGGTGTGAATCCGGCCTTCTCCGAGGTGACTTAGATCAATTCCCAATCGGATTGGTGTTCGTCGGTTTTGACCAGCAGCCAGTTGATGCCAGGCGGCAAGGGCTCATCGTCGGTCAACCCCGACAACACCACCAGCACCAGTGGGGCCAGCGCGATGGCGCGCTCCCAAAGCGGGCTTTCGACGGGATTGATTTCCAGGCCAACGGCGTCGAGCTTGAGCCGCTCGACAAAAGCGAAGGTCTGTTCGTACTCGTGTTCGTCCGGCGGAGCAGTCACCAGCACGTCTTCACTGATGGCGTGAACACCTTCGCGCAACATGCAAATGGAGCGGTGATCGGGGCTCAACAATAGCCGTGGCAGCCGGGTAACCAATTCGCGAGCCGCGTGGCCGGATGGGCTGTGAACACCAAGCACGGTGGTTCGCCGGGCCACGTGCTGCCGCAAGGTGGCAATCTGGGTGGTGGAGGGGAGAACAAAGCGATCACGGTCCTTTTCGCTGACCGGCTCAAACTCAAGATCATGCCCGCCCGGACCGGACAAGCTGTTGATTATCACCGCGCCCGGCGACTGATCCGGTCGAACACTGGCCCGCCAGCGCCGCATGCCGTGCGGTGGCAGAATCTGCGATGCCGGGGGCGACAGGATACGATCAAGAAAAACCAGCCAGTTGTGCATCAGCGTGTGATGGTGAAGTTTGCCCCCATGATCGATCCAGCCAATGACCTGGTTGCGTCGTACGGTCAGCCCCCAGCGCCTGGCTGGCGGCGAGGAGGCAAGCGACCAGAATGCTTCGAGGCTGAGGACCTGGTCGGATTTCTGGGTCACCGGGTCGAGCTGGTAGATAGTCCGGATGGTTTGGCGCAGCAGTTGCGAGGAGCACAATGCCAGCTTGACCGACTGACCCGTCCGTCGGGACAACTCGTCCGTCAAACCCGCCTTGAGCGGGGAGTCAACGAGCAAGGTCAACCAGCCCTTGGCCAGCTGAATTGGCAGCGCGTTATGGCGCTGGGCCCAGGTTGCTGGTACCAGCGCGGCAACTTCCGGATCAATCCGGGCCGGATCGGGTTCAACGTAAGGCAGGCTGGCCTGCGAGGCCAGGCCGAAGTCCAGCTCATCCTGCTCGACGATGCCGAGATCGACCAGCGCCTGGCCAAAGTAACCGCCCTGAAGCCGTTGATGCTCCAGTGCCCGCTCGATTTCGGCCTCGGAAATCCGGCCCATCTCCAGCAGCATGGTCCCGAGGTGTTTTTTGGTGGCGTTCTCGTTCATCACAGCAGACTGCAACAAATTGCGTTTTGATTCAAGAATTGCTTTTTTGCCGACCAATACATCAGTCCCTAAAACGAAAAAACCCCGCCAGTGGCGGGGTCTTTCGAGACCATTATGGCCGGTCGATATTCAGACCGTGACCACGTTGGCGGCTTGCGGACCCTTCGGTCCGTTGGTGACATCAAATGCCACCTTGGCGCCTTCGGCCAGGCTCTTGAAGCCTGATCCGGTCAGGGCGCTGAAGTGTACGAACACATCGGCGCCGCCGTTATCCTGGGAGATGAAGCCGAAGCCCTTGGCGTCGTTGAACCATTTCACGGTTCCAGTGGTGCTAGACATAATACTTTTACTACCTTTTAAAATTGAACGTATATGGGGAACGTACGGATACAACCGACCGCGCCCCGGTGGTGCTGATCAGAATTCAAGAAATGGAGGAGTTCGAGGGTAATCGGAAAGGAAACCGGTCAAATTCAACCACTGCCATTCTCCGCAGCTGGCGAGACTATACGCGCTTTGCGACGAAATAGCGAACTTTATTTTTTGGGCCCTGGTCTTGTCTGCAACCGCGTGCGGACCCATGTAACTCCCAACCTCATTTCCCGTTCAATTACAACGATACGCCCGGTCCGGACCCAATCGCTAGACGGGATGCCTTCAATCAGGGCATCGTCTTAACTTCGGCCAGGAGCGTTCATCACCCGGCCCGGAGGCCGAGACGCAATGAAAACGCTGTTCGTCAGAAACATCCACCCTGAAACCCGCGAAAGCCAGATCCGCGACCTGTTCTCCCGTTGCGGAACCGTGCGCGGCGTCAAGCTGCCGATGGACATTTTCACCCGCCGCTGCCGCGGTGTGGCCATGATCGACATGGAAGGCCATGAAGCCCGCGCCGCCATCGCCGAGCTCGACGGCGCCGACTTGAACGGCCAGCCCATCCAGGTCCGCGAAGAAAAGCCCCGTGGTAAAAAGCGTGGTGGCCGAAGGTAATTGATTCTCCTCACGACCCGCTCGTGTACTCGCTTGTGAGTCTGTGAGTGATTTGATGGCTCATACCTATGCATAATGAATCGGTCCTTACGGTTTGAGGAAGCACGCGCATGAATATGAGCAAGGTGGTTTTCGGGTTTTTTGTGTTGCTGGCATTGACCCTGAATTTCGGTTTCTTTCTGGGGGAAATTGACAACCCCGACCATCACAATGTCTACGAGCTGTTTGCGGCGCTGGTGGTGGGTCTGATTGCGACGGTGATGAAGCTGGGCGAGCGGACCCAAATGAGTGCCGTGCTGCTGGCCTCCAGCCTGGTGGTGGATCTGCAGCTGATTGCCGCCGCGCTGGTCTGGATGATTTCGGTGCATGTCCTGGATGTCGGACTGACGCCTGCGGTCATGGCGACTGTTGTCTCGCTATCCGGGGGCGCATTGTTGGCGAACGTGGTTTCGGTGGTACTGCTGACCATGGAAACGGCTGGCCTCAGCCGATAACCCCGCTGACCTGATTCGCGCGATGGGCGATTCCTTCATCTTTTTGTTTTTCCGGCGAATGCGTACGCCGTTGATCGTGCTGATCTCGGTTTATGCCATTGCAACCGTCGGCTTCACCATAATGCCGGGCGTTGATGATCAGGGTAATCCCTGGCGCTTGAGCCTGTTTGAAGCCTTCTATGTCGTCAGTTATACCGGTTCAACGATTGGCTTCGGAGAGGTCCCCTATCCGTTCTCGCCAGCCCAGCGGCTGTGGACAACAATCTGCATCTACCTCACGGTTTTCGCCTGGCTGTTTTCCATCGGTACGATCATTTCCCTGCTGCAGGATCCGGCATTTCGGACAGCCTTGCGTCGAGCGAGTTTTCGCCGGGCCATAGGAGGATTGAATCAACCGTTTTACCTGGTTTGTGGCTATGGCGACACTGGACGGATGCTGGTCAGGTCGCTGACTACCCAGCGTCATCCAGTGGTGGTGCTCGATAATAATCAGGACAAGATCGATGGCTTGAGCGTCGCCCGGTACGCCGCTGATGTCGCCCCGTTCTGCATGGACGCACGCCTGCCCGAAAACCTGATCCAGGCCGGCTTACGCAGCCGTTGGTGTCTGGGCGTATTTGCCGTGACGGGCGATGATCGAACCAACCTGAAGATCGCGATCAGTGCCAAGCTGCTCAATCAAAGTTGCATCGTCCAGGCGCGAGCCGATCATCCGTCGGTGGCCGAGAATATGCGCTCTTTTGCTACCAATCACGTTATCGAGCCGGTGACCGAATATGTCGAGCGACTTCGACTGGCGTTCGAAAAACCGGCCATGTTTTCGCTGTATCACTGGATGTCGTCGGGGCCGGATGCCCGCATTCCGGAGCTTGGTGAGCTGCCTCGCGGCGACTGGATTGTATGCGGCTATTCGCGCCTGGGTCAGGCCATGACGGCCATGCTTGAAAAGCTTGGATTGAAGGTCACCGTAATCGAGCAGTCCGGTCGTTCGACCAAGCTTCCTGACGGGTCTGTCGAAGGCCCGGCAACCCAGGCCGAAACGCTGCAGGCGGCCGGCATTGAGTCAGCGCAGGGTATTGTGGCAACAACGGCCGATGATGCCGACAACCTGTCAATTCTGGTGACCGCACGGGACCTGAACCCCGATCTGTTTGCCGCCATTCTGGAAAACGGTCTGTCCAGTCATGAGCTTTTCCGGGCGGCCGAGCCGGATCTGATCGGGCAGCCGAGCTCGGTCATTGCCGGGACCATGCTGACCCGTTCACGCTCGCCCCTTGCCCAACCGTTTTTTGCGCGGCTGCTGGCCGAACCTGATGCGGTGGGCGCTTCGCTGCTTCAGCGTCTCAAGGCGCATCAACCTGATGTTCCACCAACGCTTCTGACGGTCCGTATCAGCGAACGGCGCGCGCCGGCGGTAGCACGCTGGCTGGAGAACGGGGGCAGGATCACCATCAAGCAGTTGCTGTGCCACCCGGCCAAGCGGAACAAGCCGCTTCCCCTGGAGGCTCTGTTGTTGAGGCGCGATGATCAAGACACCCTGCTGCCGCCTGACGATATCGAGTTGCAGCTTGGCGATCGGCTGCTGCTGGCCGGTCGAAGCGGCAGTTCCGGCTGGCTGGAGAGTACTCTGCAAAATGACACCACACTGACCTGGCTGATCACCGGCAAGGAAGTCCAGCAAGGCTGGCTCTGGCGCAAGCTTTCGAAAGGAGCCATCTAAACCCCCGGTCCGCAGTCCAGGCTGCCGTGATCCGGTTTCGGGCCGGCCTTGAGTTCGTGGTTAAGGTCGTAAAGCGCGCTGCGCAAGCCCTCTTCGATAACCGGATGGTAGTAGGGCATGTCGAGCATCTGCGAAACAGTCAGGCCCTGCTGGACCGACCAGGCCAGCAGATGGCCGATATGTTCAGCGGCCGGACCGAACATTTCGGCACCCATAAAGCGGCCGCTGCCGAACTCGCCGTAAACCCTTAGCAGTCCGACGTTCTTTCCGATGACCCGACTGCGCCCCTGGTTGGCGAAGCTGACCGAGCCCACGCCAAAGCAGCCTTGGCAGTGCTCGTCGACCTGGTCAATGGTGCGTCCGGCGGCCATGATTTGCGGATCGGTGAAGACCACCGCCAGTGGCGTGCGACGCCGACCGGCCCGAACCTCTGGCCAGGCGCCGGCGTTGGTGCCGGCGATTCGGCCCTCGTCGGCGGCTTCATGCAACAGTGGCAGCTCGTTGTTGGCATCGCCGGCGATAAACACCGGGTGGGTGCCGCACTGCAGGGTGTGGCGATCGAACAACGGGGCTCCGCGCTTGTCGAGTTCCAGTCCGGAAGCCTCAAGATTCAGACCATCGACGTTGGGTCGCCGCCCTGTGGCGGCCAGCAAATAGTCGAAGGACTCCGTCACCGGGTCGCCGTTGCTGTCATCGAACGTGATTTCGACACTCGAATCAACTAGCCGGATTTCTCGGGTTCTGGCGTCAGCGTCCAGGGAAAACTCTCGATTGAAGGTGGCCAGGGCAAGTTTGCGGATGGCCTCATCCCGGATCGGCCCGACCGCACCGCCAACCCCGAACATCCGCACCCGAACACCCAGCCGGGCCAATGCCTGTCCCAGTTCCAGCCCGATGACCCCGGGGCCGAAAACGGCCACCGATGCTGGCAGATCATCCCAGTAGAACACATCATCACTGGTGATCAGGCGCTCGCCGGCCGCTTTCAGCATCGGAACCACGTTGGTGCGCGAGCCTGTGGCAATGACAATGCGTTCGGCCCGAATCGTGTCACCGTTGTCGAGCTTCAGCACATGAGCGCTGGCGAACCGGGCCCGGCTGAGGATGCGGTCGTCGGCCGGGATTTTCTCGAGGCTTTCCAGGACGCCGTCGACAAACTGGTCGCGATACCGGCGAACCCGGCGCATCACCGCTGGTCCGTCAACGGTAACCTCGCCGGTGCCGACCCCGAACTGCCCCGCCTGGCGGGCCTGGTGGGCAGCCTCGGCGGCGGCGATCAACAGTTTTGACGGCATGCAGCCGACCCGTGCACAAGTGGTGCCGAACTGATCGCCTTCAATCAACACGACGCTGTCGGTATGTTTGCGCGCCTGGCGCCAGGCCAGCATTCCGGCCGTACCGCCGCCGATGATGGCCACATCAACCTGTCGATCACTCATTTCGGATGCCTCAACTCCCTGAGTAGCTGCCGGGATCGAAAGGAGGGTCACTCCTCCCTCAGCATTGCCTGAACTTCTGGTAGGCACCCAATGTGATGTCGGCGGCGCTGACCCCGAGCCGCTCGAGCCGTTCCGGCGACAGAGTCGGGGCATGGGCCGGAGCAATATAGAGCGTGGATATTTCGCTGAATTCAGCTTCGTGCAATTGCTCCAGAGTGATTGACTCAATGCGCGGTTCTTCCAGAGCATACGTCGATGCTTCGTAGATAATCGCTTCGTGATTGGCTGGATAAGACTCCAGCAGTACTTCGGCCAAAACCTTTACCCAGGCTGGGTCGAAACGAAACTCGCTGCGTCCGAGATCGCCCAGCGTGATCGGTTGCCATAGAATCAGGCCAGCACTCGGATCGAAGCGCCGGGCATGAAGCAGAAAATCGGTCGCTTCGAAGCTTTGGCAGCCCTGAACGGCAGGATCGAAGCCAAGATCGGCAAACAGGCAGTCTTCGGCAGAAATGCCGGGGTACATTACTGCTTCGAACCCTTCCCTTTGGGCCTGGCGGATCGCTTCATGCGATGGCCAGACAAATACTCCAGGATGACCATAAAAAACGGCACAGACATGCTGCCCCTGGCGCACCGGCTGGAGAATTGTATCAACCATCTCCTGATAGCTCTTGTCACGCTGTTTGCCGACGGCGTAGAATTTCTGCAGGGACACCAGATTGGGATTCAATTTCGACAATGCCGCCAGCCCCAGCGAATCGCCGGCTTGCGCAAACACTTGGTGGGCAGCACTGATAAGGTTCCTGGTTTCGGTCGTCAACTGTCCGCCGGGTCGAATGCCACTGCCGACAACGCTCAGCTTGCCATTCGCGGTCATCAACAAGAACTCCCAATTATTGCAAAGCCGTATGTTTCATGAATTTGCAAGATGCCCAGACAGTTTACCGGTCGCAAAAGAGGGTTCCTGAGGAGCGTTGTATGAGGCTATACACAAGCAACGGCGTGTGAAATTCTCGAAATTCGCGGGCCAGTCTTAGCATTAAATCGACTGAACGGAAACTATCCCTCGCACCGCTGGGGTACTTCCACCAACTGAAGTTAGAGGACTAGTTTTCGGCCCACCGGAGGCAGGCCGAAACAAATCAGAAAATTATGAAATGTGCGTCACTTGCAGCACTTTTGCCATTGAGCACCTGCTGCTTGGAAGCATCATCCAGTTCGGAGGTGTTAACTACGGCTTCCGGATCCTTTTTGAAGTCAGCCAGAATTTGCGGATTTTCGTTCAGGGCCAAAAAGAATTCTGCGGTGTTAGTGGTCATGATCAATACTCCTCGAATAGTCGAAAAAATGCCACCTGACGTCAGCTGATACAAGAAACAAACGAAATAAGTTCAAGCGTGTCGTCTGTCACAGATTTGATCAGAGGCCGAATTATAGTACACTACGGTTCTTGGAGAATCAACTTGGGCTAATTGCCTTGTTCGTTGATATGCCATTTGGCGGGCGGCAATCCTATAACCTGTTGCAATACTTGTTCAACCGAAAGCAGCGCACCTTCAGCCCAACCTACAACGGGGCTGAACGCGTCTCCGCAAAAGTGTACGTTGAGATCATTCACGGGCTGAATCGCATTGTGTGCGACTACCCAACTCCTGTACCCCGGCCGCCACTGATGCCAGCCACCGTGAAAGGGCGGTGCCGCCCAGTCAATGAATATTCCGTCAATTGGATAGGGCACTTCGACGCCATGAACGATGGAAAGCTGCCTTACGGCATCCTCAACCAATGCTTGAGGGATTGCGTCAAACGGCACAATAGCGCCGGAGTGGGAATCAAGCTTCCTTGACCAGTACACGCGATCCTTGCCGTCGGCAAACATGGCCAGTACCAGCCTAGGACCACGGGAGCGGTCTTCGCCCAGAAAGTAACTTTGACGGATGGGAAGGTCAGTTCGCGAGTAGCCGTAGGTGCTTTTCGACGACACCGACATATCGTCAGGCAGGCTACACCACCAATCCGACTTGAAGCGCAGGAATAGCTTGCAGGCAGATACTGGTTGGATCGCGTCAAGCAGTGGACCCATCGCTGGAACACGCAGTGCCCCGCTATTTCGTTGTAGGTCGCATAAGGCTGCATGCGGCAGTGTCAGAATGGCTCGATCGGCAATAACCGTTTTGGTCCCTTCGCCGGACTGGAAAGCGAGCGCTACATCTCCAGACCTTTTCGGCCCGACTCCTACTTCAACCAGCTTGTGCTGTTTAAAGATCTTCACTCCGGCTGTCATCGCCTCCTGGACGAGGCGATCCGTAAGCGCTTGATACCCGGCGCTTAACTGGTACCAGCTGCGCGAAAACTGATACAAGAGTCCGACGACCATGTCGTATGCATTATGATTGGCAACGAGACTCGATGAACCGCAAATGCCATTAACCGCGTTCACGGCTGGTTTGCTAAGTACATCGTCCAGTAATTCACCAAACCCCCACTCGAACAAGGCTCGGCCCTTCACGGTTCTTGCTTGCAAGACGGCTAATGTCTCCCCCCGACTTCTATCACCCAAGGGCCAAAGCAGCCCTGCCTCCGGCACGATGCGCTTTAGTACCAGTCCAAACAGGCCGTGGTAGGGCAATCCCTTTTCAGCTTTGGCGAAGCCGGACTGCAGAAATTCAGCATCAGGAAAATCCGCGATTGCAAAGCGTCTCCCTTGAATGTGCCCCTGAAACGGCATTGGCCTGACCGGCTCCAGGGTCAGACCCAGCGCCTCAGAGCAAAGGCCATGGATCAGCCGATGATTGTCCCCAAAATACATGGCCCCAAGTTCCGCAATTTGACCACCTTCCTCACCGATCCGGTAGCTCCAGAGCTTACCTCCAAGCCGGTAACTGGTCTCATAAACCGCGATAGTCCCACAGAATGAATCGGAGGCTGCCAACCGCCATGCTGTATAAAGTCCACTAACGCCACCCCCAACAATGGCGACATCGACATGATTCAATTCAGGTCTCATCAGTAGCGCGACCACGTATACCTTTGCCGAAGCTAATTGGAGTCGACAGTAATGGACGCGTACCTACCTGAACGGTGAAAATACTCGAACAAGTGGACCTGGAAGCGGAGCCTGTTGAAAAATTCACAAGAGCCGGTTTGCTAGAACAATTACTGATTTTACACAGACTTCGAACGTTCAAATTTAAAAGAATGCTTTTTCATCCTTTTTGGCCGATTCCGGCATGACTGCAACCCCCTGTGACTTTGGTACCTCCACGGAGAACTTCCCCTGTTGGACAGAATGCGACGTCCCCGGAGACTGTAGTCTGGCTCAGGGCACGTGGGCGTGATAGCATCCGAAGCATAAAAGCGAATCTGGTCGTCACCGACTGGAATCGAACGAAAGATTTGCCACATGCTGGGGACCGAAGGGTGAACGATCTCTCAACCGATCCTGGTGATATTGTCGCTCGAATCGCACAGGGAGACCGCGCCGCCGAGGCTGAGCTGGTCCGGCGTTATGGTCCGAAAATCGAATTCATTCTGCGCCAGCGCGTCCGCGAAGCCTCGCTGGCCGCTGATCTGTGCCAGGAAGCGCTGATCGTGGTGATCGAGCGCCTGCGCGGATCGGGGCTGGAACAGCCTGACAAGCTGGCCGCCTTCCTGCGCCAGACCGCCGTCAACCTGGCCATCGGCGAGGCGCGCACCTACTACCGTCGCAACACCCACGCAGATTCCGACCGCGTCGACCTGGCCGCAAACGGCGCGCCGCTGATGATCGATCTGGTCGAGCAGGAACAGCTGGCCGATGCCATTCGTCAACTGCTCGGTGAATTGAGCCAGGCTCGTGACCGCCAGATCCTGCGCCGGTTCTATCTCAGCGAAGAACCCAAAGCCAGCATCTGCGCCTCGCTCGAGGTCACCCCGGAGCATTTCGATCGGGTGCTGCATCGTGCGCGGCAGCGGTTTCGCGTGATCATTGAAGCGCGCCTGGGACCATTCCACAACGGGCGGTTTGGAGACAAGCCATGAATCCATTTGCAGGTGAGAGAATCTCGGCAATGATGACAGTAACCCGGAGAAGGCGATCGATTCGATCGCTTAGAATCGCGGGTCAGCTGTCAGGCCAGTTTCGGTGTGCCAGCGCTGAGTGCCCCGGTTGGCGTAGGCGCTTTCAACGCCGCCTGCCAAGCCCGGCAGGCGGCTTGAAAGTTCAAAATCGGCTGCAAGCCCAAGGGGAAAACCGCAGTGGTGAACGTCCGTGACCGGCATCGACCAACAACAGGACCAACTGATTTCAGCCTACATCCGCGGCACCGCCGACCCCGAAGATGTCGCCCGGCTGGAAGAAGCCATGCTCGATGACGACGAACTGTTTGAGCGCGTCCAGCAGGAGGCGCTGCTCCAGCGCGGCCTGAAAACCACGCTGATCGAAACTGATCCGATCGCCGAGTCAAAACCCTCATTCTGGCGCTGGCCTGGCTTCGCCCTGCTTGGCACCCTGGGCCTGGCCGTGGTCGTCCTCGGCGGCTGGATCGTACAACTCCAACAGAAGATCGATCACCTGCAGGCCCCGCAAACGGGCATTCCGGTGATCACGCTGCACGATCAGCGCTCCATCCTCGCGCCATCCCAAGAGTCGACAGCCTTTCCGAACGAAGGCCCGATACTGATCGAAATGGATGTATCGGCTTACGAGGACACGCAGTTCCGGCTTGAACTGCAATCAGGGGGCAAGATCCATCACTGGGAGAATCTGAGCGCGGACGACAGAGGCTACATAACCGTCTACTCCAGCGGATTTCAATTGCCGGCCAGGATTCGGCTGGTCTCCGAAAAACCGGACGCGACGGAACGTTTCAACGTGCTGATTCCGGAATAGGCAATTTTCCGGCGGGTATCTTTCAAGGGAGAAAATGTAATGAAGGAATACTACGTGAAAACTTCTGGTCTCTGTTGCAGTGGTATTGCGCTGATTCTCTTAATTCTTCCGGTGCTGGCTGCTGCGGGACCTGAAGATGTGATCAATAAGAGTTGGTCCGTTACGGTTTCCAAAGTTAATTTGTCAAAATATGACTGTGATCGTGAGACCTGTCTAAAAAAAGGCGATCGATTTAGAATCGAGGTTGAGAAGCTCTCGTCGGACGGTGATGGCAAAGGTCAACTAATCATAGAGCGTCGACCTTGGAACGTGAATTTCGATGCGTTGGTCAGGGTTAATGAAACGGATCAACAATTCGATTACATGGATGTTTTCTTCCTAGATAGAGTTCCGTCGGGGTCCACAACAACTACCCTGCCGCTCAAGCGTATGAGAATCAGGCTCGTAGACCGAGCGGATATGGAAGCTTGCAAAGAGCGGTTCAAAGAACTAGACCGCGGAGCGTTCGAAGAAGTCGATTTTGAAGCCGCCTGCCCGTCCGATGGGGTGGACGCGATCCACTGGTCAATCTGTTCACTGGACCCGACGTCCAATTGCGATTGGTTCGATCTCGCATTGAATCTCGATATCGAGAATTTCCCGATTAGTCCACGAGCAGTTCCCGATGACGGCCAGGGAGCCGGCGGCCCACCGAATTGATGCCAGCCGGCTCAGGATAGATGATCGTGGCCAGCTCCCGCTGGACCCTGATCTGGTTTGGGCTGACATGGTGCGGGGTATCGGCCGGATGGGCCAGTACCCCGCCCGAACGCCTGACGCTCGATAGAGAGGCATTTCAGTCCAAGGGTACATCCTGTCTGGATATCAGTCATCGCGAGACTGACCTGGTGGCGGAGTACCGCAGTTCTGACGGAGAAATCAGGCTCCGGGCCGGTAGCTGGATGGGTCGGGATGCTCGATTCTTGCTGCCTGAACCTGATTCAAGCGACATTCGCATTGACCTGCGCCGTCTGACCGGAGCACCGCTGGCTGCCGGTGCTCTGGCCGTTCGCCCTTGTCCGGCGGAGGCTGAGCATCCCTCCATAACCGGACTGGTTGCGGCTCAAAACCTGCGACTGGCTCGCTATCAGGGCCAATTGGTCGAGACCGCCGAGATTCAGGCCCACTTCGATCAAGCGCTTGGTAGCCTGGATGACCTGCCCACAGTCTGGCGTGCTATCGCACACTACGAACTCGCGACCTTTCAGCGTGGCCTGAACGAACTGGATCTGGCCGATCTGCATTTCACCCAGGCGCTCCAAGAGTTTGGCAGTGTGGCTGCGAATTGGGGTCATGCGCGTGCGCTAAATGGCCGGGGTTTGGTTGCTTGGCGCGCTGGACGCACCGATCAGGCTTGGGACTACTTCGACCAGGCGCTGCGACTGTGGGAGTCCGTGGATAACAGTTTTGAAATAGCCACCATTTACAACAATATGGGATTGCTGCTAACGCAGACCGGACGCAACGAAGAAGCGGCTGAGACCCTGGAGATGGCACTCGATTACTTTCAGGGTCCCGTGGACTTGAGGCTCGAACTGGCAATAGATCAATTTAATCAGATTGATAGTTCCGCTGTTGATCTTCCAGCCGCACTGCAAACGCTGAACAATCTGGCCCGGGCGGAAAGAGGTCTCGGTCGGACTGCAATCGCCGAGCGTTATTGGCGAACCTACATCGCTCTGGGCGACCTTCTCCCAGAATCGACGGCAGCGGCCAAGGCCCAGCTCAATCTTGGTGATCTGTTATTCCAAAATGGTCAGATCGACGAGGCGTTGATGTTGTTGATCAACGCCCAGGCGGTCTTTGAGATGGTTGACGCCCGAACCTGGAATGCCCATGCTCTCAGCGTTCTTGGTCAGGTTTACTGGTGGATGGGTGATCAAGCCATGGCTGCACATCAATTCGAACGTGCTGAACGTCTGAGCCAAACCGATACGAATATTCGGGCCAAAGCCCTGACCATGCTCGCACAGTTGAACATTTCGGCCGATTCACGCCAACTGGCCCGTCAGCAGCTGGAAGAGGCTGAAGCGCTGTTCGCTGCCAGTCAAGCGGTACGCAGTCAACGAGAAGTCAGGGCCCGGTTGATCGAACTGGACTGCATCCGGCAGCACCTGGAATCATGCCTGGAACAAACGATGGCGCTTTATGAATTGGTCAGAAATGACCAGGGGCATCGTCTGGCTCCTGCACTGGCGTCGCGCATGGGGGAGCTGAATTACCTGCTGAATCGAAGCGAACAAGCCGAGCGATTGCTGTTGCAGGCGTTGGCAGCACAAGTTGAACTCAATGATCATTTCGAACAACTCAAAACGCTTCGGAGACTTGGGCGAATCTACCAGGAGCAGGATCATCCAGACGAGCTTGCAATCAATCAGCGTGCTGTTGATCTGATCGAAGACTTGCAGCAGGGGCATCTACCACCTATGCGACGGACCGAGTATCTGGCCATCAGTCGGTCAACCTATGATCGCCAAGTGCTGGCCCTGCTCGACCGGGGGCGAGTGATTTCCGCGTGGAAGCTGGCGGAGCAGGCGCGCGGGCGAGGGCTGCGTGAACTGCGGTCGGCAAGGCAGCAGCGACTGAACAATCCTCAGCGACAGAGCCTGCTCGATGAAAGAGCGAGTCTGATTGGCCAACGCTTTACGCTGACTCAATCCGACCAGGACATACAGGATCGGGCCAAGGAAACAGAGCTTTCCCGATTGGCCTTGCAGCTCGATGGGGTCGAGGTCGAGCTTCAGAAACTGGACTCTGAAACGGCCATGGCTCTCGAGACACCAGAGATGGCAGCCGTTCAGGCCAGTTTGCGGGACGATGAAAAGTTGCTCAGCTACTTTCTTACTGACGATCGGGTCATTCTGTGGAACATTGGAGTCGATAGTGTTGATTGGGTAGACCTCGGTCAAACGACTCAAATTGAGTCGATGATTGGTGATCTGGTGGTTCGCCTGCGCCATCCCCGCCAAGCCATGGGCGCGATCTCTCAACGGATAGAGAGCCTTCGTCAGCGGTTGATCGTACCCGCGCGGATAGATCCCAGACAGGTGAAGAAACTAGCTATTCAGCCCGACGGTGTGTTGCATTCACTCCCTTTCGTTTTGCTCCTGTCGGGCTCCGAGGAAGATTGGCCTGACCTGTTGCAGTCGATGTCCCCGCAGCGAGAGCCGCTTGGGGACACCGGTCCCGACAAGGTCGCCAGCCAGTTGATCGTCGCCGACCCACTTTGGGCTGACAACGGCAGTGGCATGCCGCCGTTTCCCGAAAACAGTTTGATCGGTCGCCTGGCGCGTGATCAGTCGTCGGGTCGACTCCCCGGAACTCGCCGAGAGGCCGAAGCCATCGCTGCTCTTGGCTCGAGCTTGGACAATACCAGTATGCGCCTGGGATCCAGAGCAACCCGTGAATTCGTGATCAGTGGCGGATTGGCCGGTTTTGACCAGATCCACCTCGCCACGCATGGTCTTGTCGATTTGGACTACCCGGAGTACTCGGCCCTGTTACTGGCCAGTGAGTCAACACTCGGCCCGGCTTTTCTGCGACCGCATGAGATCGCCGAGCTGGATCTCGATGCCGACCTGGTCGTCTTGAGTGGCTGCGAAACCGGAGCCGGGAAAATTCTGGCCGGCGAGGGCGCGCTCAGCCTGGCACGGCCGTTCCTGATTGCCGGGGCCGAACAGGTCCTGGCCTCGTTGTGGAAAATCGACGACCACCGCACGGCTGAATTCATGCAGCGCTTCTATCAGCACTTACTTAACGATGGCGATTCGGCAGCGCGCGCCTTGAGCCGGGCGCAGAACTGGATGCGGCGGCAGCCGGGCACTACCCATCCCTACTACTGGGCCGGCTTCATTCTGATTCGAGCCTGAACACCCAGCGGCCCCGCTGGCTTCATTCGGCCGGATCGGCCGCATTCAGGCGGCATGAAAAGTGTCCTTGGCTATACTGGTCGAACACTCGTTTCAAGGAGTCGACGGAATGCCGTACGAGCGTAATGCGGACCTCCCGCATCAGGTCACCGACAATTTGCCGGATCATGCTCAGACCATCTATCGCAAGGCCTACAACTCGGCTTGGGATGACTACAAGGACCCGGAAGATCGACGCGGCGACGCCGATCGTGAGGAAGTGGCGCACCGGGTCGCCTGGTCGGCCGTCAAGGAAGTCTACGAAAAGAACGACGATGGCGACTGGGTAAAGAAAGACTGACTGCCTACCAGCCTAATACGAACATCCGTATTGGCATCCAGATTCCCATCGCGATCATGATCAGGTTTTCGGTCAGCGATACAAAACCCAGCGGGACCTTGCTGTTGCCGCCGACGCAGGCGCACTTGATCTCGCGCCGGTCGATGTAGACCGCTTTGAACACCGAGATCGCGCCCATCGTGGCGATAACCAGCGCGACCGGTGCGGCCAGCCAGATCAGCGCGCCGGAGAGCATCAGCACGCCGGCCAGGGTTTCGCCGAACGGATAGACATAGCCATAGGGCACCCAGCGGCGTGCCAGCAGGTCGTAATTGAGAAACATGGTGCTGAACTGCTCGACATCCTGCAGTTTCTGGATGCCGAGGATGCACATCGCCGTGGCCACGAACAGCTCCGGCAAACGGATGGTCAATACAGTACCGAACATGCCCCAGCTCAGCGACAGCGCCATCAGCAGCGAGGTGGCGAATATCGCGATCACCGGAGTGTAGCTGGTCGAGTCCTTGTCGGGCACGGACAGGCCGAAATAACGGCGCAGATCGTCATAGCCTCCGATGCGCTCACCGTCGATAAACGTCTGGGGCGTGGTCTTGACGTCGTGCTTTTCCTTGAAGGCGTCCGTTTCGGCCCGGGTGGTCAGCCATTGATCATCAACTTCGAAACCCTGGCGTTTCAGCAAATGCCTGCTTTTGAGTCCGTACGGGCAGATGTGATCGTCGGTCACCATGCGATGGAGTTCGGCTGTCTTCGCCGTGTCCTGGGTGCTACGGTCGCTCATGACAATCTCCACTCAGAATTCATTCATTAGTATTCCTGATTATTCGCTTTGACACCGGAATTGTCGCCAAATTGCTCGAAAAGCCTACAATGGGCTCGCAGAAAACCCGGGACTCAGGAGGAATCGTGAAGCAGCCAGTCTTGAATTGTCGACACGTGTCAGGGCCTATTCTGATTGCAATGTGTTGCCTGTTGGCTTTGCCCGCCGTTGCGTTGGCCGATGAGGTCGAGTCCAGCGAACGGCCTGGACTGGATCCGGCGCTGCTCGAAGAAATCGTCCAGCACGATGCGGCTATCCAGTCGGTGATTGTCACCCGCCTGGCCGCCATCGAGGGCATGAACCAGGTTCGGGTCGAAGTCAATGGCGGACTGGTCAGATTGCGTGGCCAGGTTGAAAATGACCTGGGCCGGGAGCTGGCTGAATCGGTTGCTGCGAATGCCACCGGCGTCCTGAAGGTCGACAATCAGCTTGCGATCAATACCGATGTTGCCGTTCGAATGGCACCCGTTCTTCGTCTGATAGAAGACAAGGCCCGCCAGCTCCTGAATGCACTCCCGCTGCTGGTTGCCTCGATAGTCATCGTGGTGCTTAGCTGGTGGCTGGGTGGCTGGCTGGGGCGACGCAAGCTGTTGCAGCGACGGGGCGCATCGCAACCGTTCCTGGCCGAATTGTTGCGCCAGACTGTCCGTATCAGCGCTTTGCTGGTCGGGTTGCTGCTGGCTCTGGATCTGCTCAATGCGACCGCTCTGCTGGGCGCTTTGCTGGGCACTGCCGGTATCCTGGGAATTGCGTTCGGCTTCGCGTTTCGAGACGTTGCTGAAAATTACATCGCCGGAGTACTACTCAGTATTCGTCAACCGTTCCTGCCGAACGATCATGTGGTCGTCGATGGGCATGAGGGCCGTGTCGCCAGCCTGAATTCGCGGGCCACCATCCTGCTGACGTCTGAAGGCAATCATCTGCGCTTGCCCAATGCGCAGGTGTTCAAGGGCGTGATACTCAACTACACCCGTAATCCCACGCGCCGGTTCAGCTTCAGGCTGGGCATCGCCAATGATGAGGACCTGACAGCCGTTCGCGATTTGGGGTTGGAGACCTTGATCGGTATGCCCGGCGTGCTTGATGACCCGGCTCCATCGGTTCTGATTGAAGAGGCAGGTGACTCCAGCATGACGTTCGGGTTTTCGGCCTGGATCGACCAGCGCGAGACCGGATTCAGAAAAGTTCGAAGTGAGGCGATACGACTGGTCATGGCAGCGTTTGACCAGGCAGGTATCGTCATGCCGGATCCCGGATTTCGAGTCGAGGTTCGGCGTCCTGATCAAGCCGACCGCGCCGAGCCACCAAAACAGCCGACCCCGGTTCCAGCCCAGGGTGATGTGTCACCGGACGATCCAACTCGTCAGACCGTCGAGCGCGAACGAGCCAACCGGAATGAGCCGGATCTGCTCGATCCGGCCGCTCCGAGAGAATAGTTTCAGCCGTTCCGTCAGTGACGCGGAACAATCAGTATCTTGCCGTCTCGTTCGCCCTGGCTGGCGGCCAGAACGGCATCACTGATCTGTTCGACAGGAAAGGTTCTGGCGATCGGTGCGTGCAGCTTGCCGGCGGCAATTTTTTCGATCAGGTCGCCAAATAGCGTCATCTGGGCCTCTTTTGACGTCTTTCTGAACCAGTTGGCCAGCCAGAAACCGGTTAGGTTGACGCCCCGGAAAATCAGTCATCAGTACTCTCTGGTTTGAATTTTCAAACCCGGACTGTATCACTGGTACTAAGGCTTCACGGTTTTTCCATGTTTTGGTGATCAATTGAAGCCATCGTGTGTTGGTGCCTTGGGACGGAGTGGCGCATTGGATGTCGATGGCGTGACCGAGTGATGGCAAATGGGTGCCTGGTACGGAAAGTGCATATCCCTTATCAGCGGCTAATCGCTTGTGAACCAAGAGTTCTTTGAATTGAGCATCCATCACACAACTTCAGCTTCTGAATCGCAACGAGACGCGCGCGAGTGGTCGCGCAGACCGCTATTCGAGCGTGAAAGTGAACATCAGCCTACCTGGACCGAGCGTTTGTCCGACGATCTGGCTTTGGCCATGGTGTGTCTGCTCGGCGTGTTGGCCATGGTGGCCATCGCGCCGTTCGCTGTTTATCGACTGATTCAGGGCGATTTTCTGGTGGCCCTGCTGGATAGCCTGTTTGTGGCTGGCCTGGCTGGTGCAGCGGTTCATGCCTGGATAACCGACAACTCACGTCCTGCCGGTATTTTCATGGCTGTCCTGACCACGTCGGGTTGCATCACCGTAGTCTGGGTGCTGGACTTGACCCCGATGTGGGTCTTCTCGACCATACTTGGTCATTTTATTGTTGTGGAACGCCGCTTTGCCTTGTTTTTGAGCGTGCTGATGATCCTGGCCATATTTGCCTGTGAATCGGCGTTCCAAAGCAGTGTAGATCGATTTTCATTTGCCGCCGTTGCTGGTATGGTGACCCTTTTCGCGCTGATTTTTTCGGCTCGCAGTGCGCGCCAGACTGACCGCCTCCGTCATCTGGCCGAAACCGATTCGTTGACCGGGGCCGGCAATCGCCGATCCATGAAAAGCGACCTGCTTCAAGCCGTTCAGAATTTCGCAACCAGTGGCAATCCGTGTGGACTGGCGATACTTGATCTTGACCATTTCAAGCAGGTCAACGACCGCTTTGGTCACGAAGCCGGCGATCGCGTACTGGCCAGTCTGGCGACGATCATAGAACGAACCACACGTCGCGGCGATCGCCTGTATCGCTATGGCGGCGAGGAGTTCGTGCTGTTGTTCGAGAATGTCGATGCAGAAGGACTTGCAATCGCAATTGCCAAAATTCAGGCCGAGCTGGCCGCCCACTTGCGCGGGCCGGGCGGACCAGTCACTGTCTCGCTGGGCGCCACCTTGCTCAAGTCGGACGAAGACTGGCTGACATCGATGGCACGGGCCGATGACGCCCTTTATCAGGCCAAGAACGACGATCGCAACCGGGCTGTTTTGACCGTCGGCCCATCGCCCCAAATCCTGAAGGGCCCCAACTGACTGGACTGTCGGCAAGCCCTGGCTTGAGCACCGCCCTTGCCGATGTGCAAGAATGGTTGACAGGTGAACCCCATGGATATGTGACTGTTGAGATTTCGATTTATAATCTGGCCCGAACCACTAAGGGCACTTGACGTTCATGAAAAACAATCACATCATTGCTGCCTCAACGGCATTGTTGCTGGCATCCAGCCTTGCCGCGCAAACTGAAATATTTTCCGAACAAGGATCGTTTACTGCGAGCGGCGACACATCGGCCAATCGCCATATCATTCCGGTCGAGGCCGGAATGACCGTCGAAGTTGTGGTAATCGGTGATGACATCGACACCACCCTCAATGCCATCCTGCCCGATGGTGAAACCCTCTACAACGATGACTACGAGGGGCTCAATGCCGGTTTTCTGCGCACCATGCAAAGCGGCGGTGCGCTGGAAGTGACGGCCTCGCCGCTGTCAAGTGGACAAACCGGCACTTACCGCATCGTTGCACGCACCCTGCCGCCGGCCGGACAGATCGACATCGGAGAAACGGTGAAGGGTCGACTGGGTGAGGGGTCTGCCAGCGGAGATCGGTACGAGCTCAGCGGCGATGAAGGTGACCGGGTCGCTATTGATCTAAAGTCCTATGACTTCGACGCCTTCCTCACCCTGGTCGATTCAGAAGGCAATGAAATGACCGACGACGATGGTGGAGACCAGGGCTACAACAGCCGCCTGTACTACCATTTTGGCAAGGCTGGCACAGTAACCCTTACCGCGGGCAGTCTGGGCTCGGGCAGCACCGGGCGTTATGAGCTGATTGTTACACCGCTGTCCAGCGAGGTTTCGGCGCGGCACGAGGGAAGACTCGAGGCTGGTGATGCACGAGGTCATGACGGTACCCGATATGATCGCTATGAAATTGAAGGCAAGGCGGGCGAGACGATGACGCTGATGCTGGATTCGGATGATTTCGACAGCGTGCTGTACGTGTCCAACCCGGATGGTACGAACCTGGCTCGCGATGATGATGGTGGTGATAGCACCAACAGCCTTGCCGTTATCACGCCGCCTGAAGATGATACTTATGCCGTCTATGTCACGGCCCTTTCTGATGGAACCGGAAACTACGTTCTGACCATCTATAAGTGATCTATGGCTTGCTGCTCCGGGTCTGGCCCGGGGCAGCTGTCGGTCAGAGAACGTACTCTTCGATCAGGTTGCCCAGCTCTTCGCGGGAAATTCCGTTGTCGTGATCTTCGTCAAAATGGTCAAAAATCCGTGAGCTGGTCTTGATGCCGTGTTCGCCGAGCATGTAGCGAACCAGTTCGACAAACTCCCCACGCGACAACTCACCGTCGCCGTTGCGATCAAATTCCTTGAATAATGCATCGATCAGCTCTTCCTGGTTCATCAGCGCCATCCTGGGTTTGTGGACACGGCCAGAAGCCGCAAAATCCTGGTTTCGGGGTCATCGGTAGAGGTAACCGATGGCCTTTGAGCGCATCATGCCGCAAACGGGCATCCCTCTCAACCCGCTTTTAACCCCGACGTTGCCTAAATTTTCGGAGCTGGAAGCCCGGAGAGTAGTGTTTCCGGAGGCTGCACGGAGTGTTGACAACCGGAGCGTAGTTTCGCTCTAGGTGAGGATTGGCAACGCGAGTACAGGCTGCGGAAACGCTGCTATACCGGGCAGCGTAGCGATTCCGGCCCGATGTTATGCAACGTCGGGGTTAAGTCTTGAGCTTGTAACCGCTTTTCACGATCCAGCCAATCAGTACCAGGCAGCCAGTAATAAAGCCGGCCAGTGCTCCCAGACTGACCCAGATGCTGACATCTCCGACGCCGAAGAAGAAGTAACGGAAGCCGGAAATGATGTAAACAATGGGGTTGAACAGGCTGACCGTCTGCCAGGCCGGGGGCAGCATCTCGATCGAATAGAACACGCCGCCAAGAAAGGTCAGCGGCGTGACCACCAGCATCGGGACAAACTGCAGCGCTTCGAACCCCTCGGCCAGAATACCGATGATGAATCCTGCCAGGCTGAACGAGAATGCAACCAGTACCAGATAGCAAAGCATGCCGACCGGATGGCTGATCTCCAGCGAGATAAACAGGCTGGCCGTGGCCAGGATGATCAGTCCCAGCAGTACGGATTTGGTGGCGGCGGCACCGACGTAGGCCAGCACCAGCTCGATGGCCGATACCGGAGCAGAGAGAATTTCGTAGATTGTGCCCGTAAATCGCGGCATATAGATGCCGAATGACGCGTTATTCAGGCTTTCGGTAAAAACCGTCAGCAGAATCAGACCGGGTACGATAAACGCTGCGTACTGGACGCCGTCAATCTCGCCGATGCGAGATCCAATGGCCGATCCGAACACCACGAAATACAGCACGGTGGTCAGTACCGGCGTGGCCACGCTCTGCCACAGGGTGCGCCGAAACCGGGCCATCTCGAAGCGATAAATGGCCAGGGTGCCGCGTGGATTGAAGCGGGCGGTGCTGATCATCTGTCACTCACCAGGTCGACAAAAATCTCTTCCAGTGAGCTTTGCCGCGTATCCAGATCACTCAATTCGATTCCCGATTCGTGCACCCGTCGGATCAGCCCCGGCAGCCGCGGTTGCCCATGCTCGCGGTCGAAACTGTAACTGATCGAGCTGCCGTCATCCGCCAGCGCCAGGTCCCAGCCCTGCAGGGACTCAGGAATAGCGGCCAGCGGCTGGGCCAGCGTAAGGGTCAGCTGCTTCTTGCCCAGGCGCGCCATCAGCGCATCGGTATCATCAACCAGAATCAGATCTCCACGGTTGATAACGCCCACCCGATCCGCCATCTGTTCGGCTTCCTCAATGTAATGGGTGGTCAACACGATGGTCACGCCCAGGGCACGCAAATCCCGAATCTGGTCCCACATGTTGCGCCGAAGCTCAACGTCCACGCCGGCCGTCGGTTCGTCGAGAAACAACAGTTCGGGTTCATGCGCCAGCGCCTTGGCAATCATTACCCGGCGCTTCATGCCGCCGGACAGCGTCATCAACTTGTTTGACCGTTTATCCCACAACGACAGGTCTCTGAGCACTTTCTCAATATGCTTTTCGTTGGGCGGCAGTCCGAACAAGCCGCGGCTGAAACGTACCGTATCCAGCACCGTTTCGAACATATCGATATGCAGTTCCTGCGGCACCAGCCCGATCATCTGCCGGGCCTTGCGAAAATCGGCAACGATGTCAAAATCCCCAACCCGAACTGACCCGCTCGACGCGTTGACGATGCCGCAGATGATACTGATCAGCGTCGTCTTGCCAGCTCCGTTCGGACCGAGCAGGGCAAACAGCTCACCGCGCTGAATGGCAAGCGAAACCTCTCCCAGCGCCCGAAATCCACCCGCGTAGGTCTTGCCCAACTGATCCACGGTGACGATGGGGTTAGAATGTATATGCTCATTGGCCATAGGGCGCGATCATACACTGCCTTGAGGCTGAACCATCAACCCGGCAACATTCTGCGAAATTGCAATGGACTACGATCCCAACCGAGCACCTGACCCCGAGGCCTGGCTGGCGCTGGATGAACACGAGCGCATCGAATTGATTCAGGCCTGGCACGATGCCTCGAATGACCCGCTGCCGGATGCTGGCGATTGGTATCTGCATTCGACGCTTCAAGCTGTTGTTGAAACCCAGTTGGCCACGAATGAACCGGCCATCGTTCGGCCGACCCTGGAACGCCTGATGAATGACGGCCTGGATCGGCACGATGCGTTGCACGTGATCGCTTCTCAGGTCGCTGAGCTGATGTTCGAAGCCATGCACAACGATCAGGACAACGCGAATCTCAACGACGACTATATCCGTGCACTGAGCACCTTGAGTGCGGAAGATGCCAGGCTCGATGAAGCCTTCGAGGACGAATGGACGCTGGCCGAAGAACCCAACCACCATGACCGCCACTTTTCGGCCGAACAGCAACATCGCCTGAGCGCGTTGATGGAGGCCAACAGCGAGCAGATGCTGGGTTTTCCCGAAACCGCCGGGTTCCTGTTCGCGATGGTCTGTTGCCCTGAACCGGTGAAGCCGTCCCAGTGGCTTGAAGTGATTCTTGGTGAGTTCGAATTCGCCGATCAGTCTCAGGCAGAGGTGGTGTTCGGTGATCTGATGGCGCTGAATAACTGGATCGTCGAGCTACTTGAACAGGGACGATCGCCGCTGCCGCCAGGCTGCGAGCCCGCATCGGACCCGGATGACAATTTCGATCAGGATCTGGCCTTCAATCGCTGGGTGCGCGGCTTTGGCATGGGTCATGGCTGGGCCGAGGAGATCTGGGCTGAGCGTGCTCCCGACGATGTGGGCAGCGGCATGTCGCTGATGTGTCTGACCTGTTTTTCCAGTCGCCAGACCGCCGAAAACTATCACCGGGAGATTTTCGACAGCGAAGTGTCGTTGCAGCAGATGATTACGGCGGCTCACCAGATGATTCCACATGCCTTTCAGGATTACTTCAACGCCGGCAGAAAACTCAGAGAAAACTGGATCGAGCAATCGCGCACACCGGTGCGCTCAACCAAGATCGGCCGCAACGAGCCGTGCCCGTGTGGCAGCGGCAAAAAATACAAGAAATGCTGTGGTCAGCCCGGCGGACCCACCAGCAGCAGCATTCACTGAGGTTGAACGAATGTTCTCTTCCAATCAAGGCACCCAGTCATGAACACCAATACCTCACGCTCGCGATTGCTGATCAATCGGCAGAATTTTTCCGACTTGCGTCTTGACACGCTGGCCGCGGTTGCCGAAGCTCAGCAGGGTGAGGTGGTCTGTCGAATTGATCGATTCGGCCTGACATTCAATAACGTCACTTATGCAACTTATGGTGATGTGCTGGGCTACTGGCGATTCTTTCCCAGCGGGTTGGACGACTGGGGTTTGCTGCCGGTTTGGGGTTATGCCGATGTGATCGAGTCCGGTGTCGAGGGCATCCTGCCCGGCCAGCGCTATTACGGTTACTGGCCCTGCGCGCGCTACCTGAAACTCCAGCCGGGCAAGGTCAGTCGCCACAGCTTTCGCGACGATGCCGCTCACCGAAAGGACCTTCCGGAGATCTACAACTGGTATCAGCGCACCGACGATGACCCGCTTCACGACCCGGCATCCGAACCGCTGCACCTGATCTACCGGCCGCTGTTCATCACCGCGTTCTGCCTGGCTGACTTTCTGGTCGAAAATGAGCTGTTTCAGGCGGATCAGATCATTTTCTCCAGCGCCTCCAGCAAGACGGCTTATGCCGCCGCGCTTTGTCTTCGCCGACTGACCGAGGTCCACATGATCGGTCTGACTTCATCGGGCAATCGGGAATTCGTCGAGCGGCTGGGGTTGTACAGCCAGGTGCTGAGCTACGATGAGCTTGACCAGCTGGACACATCTGTCCCGACGGTCTATGTCGATATCGCCGGCAACCAGGATCTGCAGTTGACAGTTCACGAGAATTTCGGCAATCAACTGGTCCACGATGCCAGCGTCGGTTCCGCCCAGTCACTGACTCCGCCCGACCCCACCATCGAACTGCCCGGTCCCAGGCCCGCATTCTTCTTCGCCCCGACCTGGATCGCCAGACGCCACAAGGACTGGGGCGTCAGCACGTTCAATCAGCGGGCCGGCAAGGCCACGGCAGAATTCCACGAGTACGTCCAGCGCCTGGAATTGATCAAGCTGGTCGAAAGCCAGGGGCTGGAGGCTGCCGGAAAAATTCTGTCCGACATGCTTGCCGGCCACACTGACCCATTTGAAGGCAATGTGATTAATCTGTAGCGTTGATCCGATCCGACATGACCTGATACCAGCGAGCCAGGGCGGCCAGTGACTGCTCTGGCTCAAGCCGGGTCGCACGCACGGCAAAGTCAATCGTCACCAACGCATCGATATCAGCCACGCTGAGGGATTCGCCGCCGATCCAGTCCGTTTGTTGCAGACGCTGATCAAGATCGTTCAGAAAATAACGGTAGCGTTCACGACCACGCTCGGCCAGTTCGGTAATCTGGGCGACCGGCCGCCGGCCGGTCAGGGCGTGATCGCGAAAACCCGGCGCGCTGTTGCGAAAGGCGTCCATGACCGCCAGCAGTCCGTGAGTGAACACCCAGTCGGTCCACTGGTTGATTTCGGCCCGTTCGCGCGCCGTGCGGCCATACAGGGCAGGGTCGGGCTGCTGTTCTTCCAGAAAGCGACGAATGGCATTGGTTTCCCACAGACGGGTTCCGTCATCCAGTTCCAGCACCGGCACTGTGCAGTCGGGTGATTTGGCAGCAAATGATTCGGACAAGTGCTCGCCCTTTTGCAGGTCGACCTCGACCTGCTCAAGCTCGATGCTCTTGAGATCCAGAAAAATCGTCACGCGACGCGGGCTGGGCGCACCGCCGCAGGTATACAGTTTCATTTTGATTGTTCCTATTTGATTATTCCTATCGCAATCACGCCCATGGTGCCACAATGATGGGATGGATCTCCTGATTGGTTTGATTTTGGTTCTGGTGGGCATGCTGGGTCTGTGGGCCTGGCAGCTCAAGTCTCGACGAGCTGACTGGGTCGATGTCGCCTGGGCAGCCAGTATTGGTCTGCTGGCCATTGGCTACGCGATTTTTGGCGATGGTGCGATCGAAAAGCGCATTCTGGTGGCGCTGGTGGCGGGAAGCTGGTCGTTCCGGCTGACCCGTCATCTGGCCGTTCGCCTGGCCGGACACGACGACGAAGACGGGCGCTATCAGTCCATGCGTGAGCACTTCGGCCCCCGCGCCGGCATTTTTTTTCTGCTCTTTTTTATCGGCCAGGCGTTGATTGCCGGGTTGTTTGCACTGCCCGCCTGGGTGGTGGCCAATGATCCTGACCCGACGCTGAGCCTCGGGGTTGTTCTGGGTGTGTCGATCTGGCTGATCAGCCTGGCCGGCGAGTCGATTGCCGACCGCCAACTTGCCGCCTTTCGCAACAATCCCGATAACCGCAAACAAGTCTGCAATATCGGTCTGTGGCGCTATTCACGCCACCCCAACTACTTTTTTGAGTGGCTGCACTGGTTCAGCTATCCGCTGATTGCACTCGGAGCGCCCTGGCAGTGGATCACCTGGCTGGGGCCGGTTCTGATGCTGCTGTTTCTGTATCGTCTGACCGGCATCCCCTATACCGAGCAGCAATCGCTGAAATCGCGCGGCGAAGCCTACCGAGAATACCAGCGCACCACCTCCCCCTTCATCCCCCTCCCACCTCGCCACACATGAAAACCAAAAAGCCTCTCGCAGCGGTCCTCGTGCCCATCGATCGTTTCGAGCATCCGGTGGTGCCGCCTGCCACCACACCTAACTCCTCTCGGCGATGGTTGAGGTATATGCGTAATCCGGAAAACCTTAATTAGTTTATTAGTCTTTCTCTGCGCCCTCTGCGTCTTTGCGCCTTTGCGTGAGGCTTTTATGTTTTTCCTGTCTGAGGATCGGCGAGTTTTTCGCGCTATGCTATGAGGTTGAATTCAAAGTTGATCAAGGGACCGATCTGGCATGTGTGGCATTGTCGCGGCGAACGCGGAACGAAATATCATCCCGATCCTCATCGACGGGCTCAGGCGCCTCGAATACCGCGGTTATGATTCGGCTGGCCTGGCCTGTCTGGCCGACAACAATCGACTTTTTGAGCAGGCCGAGGTTGGCAAGGTCGCCGATCTGGTCAGCGTTCTGCCGCCTGATCTGAACAGCCACCTGGGCATCGCCCATACCCGTTGGGCTACCCATGGTGCTCCGACCCGGGAGAACGCCCATCCGCATCTTTCCGGACAACGCGTCGCGGTTGTCCACAACGGCATTATCGAGAATTTCGAAACGCTCAAACTGCAACTGATTCAGGACGGCTACGACTTTCAATCCGAAACCGATACTGAAGTCATCGCTCATCTGATTGATCGCGAACTGACGGCCGGGCACGATCCGATGGATGCACTTCGCAGCGCCCTGTCGCTGCTCGACGGTGCCTACGCCATCGCCGTGCTGATTGCCGATTTTCCGGAACGGATTTTTGGCGCGCGCCTGGGCAGTCCACTGGTTGTCGGCGTGGGGGTGGGAGAACACTTCCTGGCATCCGATGCCGCGGCACTTGTACCGGTTACCCAGCAGATGATTTTTCTGGAGGATGGGGATCTGGTCGAGATCCGGCGTGATGGAGCAGCAATCACTCAGCTGGACGGAGAAACTGTTGACCGGCCGGTACGCATCTCCAGCTTGCCGGCCGACAGCGCCGATCGCGGTGGCTACCGCCACTTTATGGAAAAAGAGATTCATGAACAACCTGATGCCATAGCGACGACCCTCAGCGCCCACCTGGACGGAACCCGAATCTGTCCGAGCCTGGATCGAGAACTGCTGAAACGGGTCAAGGCCATCCATATCATCGCCTGTGGCACCAGTTACCACGCCGGACTGGTCGCGCGTTACTGGATCGAGCAGTTGGCCAGGATTCCGGTCAGCGTTGAAATTGCCAGTGAATACCGCTATCGGGAACCGGCCATCCCGGACAACACGCTGCTGATTGCCATTTCCCAATCGGGCGAAACCGCCGATACGATGGCGGCCCTGGTCCAGTCCGAAGCGCTCGGCTACCTCGGAACGCTTGGCATCTGCAACGTGCCGGAAAGTGCGCTGACCCGGCAGTGCGATCAGGTCATCATGACCCGGGCCGGCCTGGAGATCGGCGTGGCCTCAACCAAGGCATTTACCACCCAGCTGACCGCGTTGCTGTTGCTGGCCGCCGCGCTGGCCGAAACCCACGGTGCCGATCCGGCGATCGTTCGCCAGGTGATCGAGCAACTGGGCCAGGCCTCGCAACAGGCCCGGGAAGTGCTGGCCACCGACGCTGCTGTTCGTGAGGTAGCTGAAGAAATCGCCGTCAAACCGCACGCCCTGTTTCTGGGGCGCGGGCCGGAGTATCCCATTGCCATGGAAGGTGCGCTCAAGCTCAAGGAAATTTCCTACATCCACGCAGAAGCCTACGCAGCAGGGGAACTCAAGCACGGCCCGCTGGCGCTGGTCGACGACAGTCTGCCGGTCATTGTGTCGGCATCCAGCAATCGGCTGCTGAACAAGCTGGTGTCAAACCTGCAGGAGGTGCGTGCACGCGGCGGCATGCTCTACGTATTTGCCGATCGCGGTGTGACCCTGGAGGCCCACCCCAGTATCCGCCTGGTCCGGGTACCAGCACCACACTCGATCATTTCACCCATCCTGCAAGTGCTGCCCCTGCAGTTTTTGGCCTACCACGTCGGCGTGCTCAAGGGCACCGACGTCGACCAACCCCGCAACCTGGCCAAATCCGTCACCGTGGAGTAGCCAGTGTTGGTGGGTTAACACAGCGAAAAAGCCTCACGCAAAGGCGCGAAGGCGCAAAGGAACGCAGAGAAAGACTAAAAAGGGATTTTGGTTTTTGTAAAAATGCTGGCTGCAGATTTCTCAGTCCGAAGATATTTTGGCAATGTAAAAGAAGTTGTTGGTTTTCGAAATACCGACCTCTTCCTGATTACGCATCTAACTCAGCCATCGCCGAAAGGGATAGGTATGGCGGCAGGCGGCAAGTGGCGGCACCACCGGATGCTCGAAGTGATCGATAGGCACGAGAACCTGGATCAGCACGATTGAAGTCCCTGCAGAATGGCTGAGAAACGTACGTAATCAGTTACCTCTTTTCTTTGCGTTCCTCTGCGTCTTTGCGCCTTTGCGTGTGGCTTTTGATTTTTGCAAATCAACGACACCAAAAAAACACCCGCGATCGTGCTGGACGATAGCGGGTGTTGCTGTCAGGTCTCCCCTGCGGCCGGAGATCAAGGCCCGGGGCGGATGCCGTTTCACCTGTCGGCATCGTCTTTAGGGTTCCCCTTCCCATTTGGGGTGCCGGCCACCTGGGCCGGCGAAGTTTTTTCAGGCGTGGAATTCGCGCTCGCTGGTCGCGTCGACGGCTTGTTCATCGTGCTCGGCTTCCAGATCCATCAGCCACTGCATGACGACTTCGTCGGACAGGAGAGCGTTGAACCGGCTTTCGTTGTTGTAAGCGATCTGTTCCATGACTAGTTCCCTTTTTGTCTGGTATCAATGTTGATCCTGAAAAACATAATGCATTATTCGTGCCATGTTAAAATGAAACGTGTATAAACAATGCGTTATGGATCTTTCGCTGTAAGACGACCGCTCTTTAATGACGAATTTCGTCCATCAACTATCAAAAATTGACGCCAGTTCAGAGGTTCTTGGACGGTTAACACGGTTTTCTTGTGTCAGCTTCGACAGCGGACCAGGCTTCGGGGTTAAAAAGCAAAACGCACCCACCATGCTGGTGGGCGCGCTGCGCTGTCTGCACCCTGAAAACCTGCCTCAGGGCGGGTGACCAATCAGACTAAGTCACCCTGGAGGGTTCCCCTTCCCGTGTATTCGTTTGCACTCAGGCGTGAAGCTGGCGAGCAGTCTGAAGATCGCGATTGTCTTCCAGATCGGCCGCCGAATCTTCGGCTTCCAGGTCCATCAGCCACTGCATCACGACTTCGTCGGAAAGCAGGCCGTTAAAGGCAGATTCGTCGACGGATGCAATCAGGTCAGCGTTGTGGTCTTCGTTGATGATCAGGTTGAAGTCAGCCATTTTCTGTTTTCGCCTCGTGTAGTGTGCGATTGTCGTCTGAAAAGTAATATGCAGGATCCGTGCCAATCAAGAATCCGGCCCCTTCATCAGGCGACAAAACTGATCCCTGGTGACCAATGGGTGTTCAAAGTGACGGTTTTTGTCCACTCCGACGACTGTCTGGGCAATTTGCGTCAGCGCAGTATTCGGGCGTTGCAACAGGCACAATAGCGCTCTGTCTGCCGAGTTTTTCACCGATGCCCGTTCGCCACTACCTGCTGCTGTTGAGCATCTGTCTGTTGTGGGCCGGTAATTTTCTGGCGGCTGCCTGGGCCGTACGAGTTTTCGAGCCCGTTACCTTTACCGTGGTCCGGTTCAGTCTGGTTCTGATCCTTCTGCTGCCGCTGATGCGTTTGCCGGACAGAGCTCAATGGCCGCGCCTGATCGCCTGTTGCTGGACCATGGGTGCAATTCATTTCGGGCTGGTATTTCTGGCCCTGGGACGATCAGCCGACGTATCATCCATTGCGCTGCTGATGCAGATTTACATCCCACTGTCCACCCTGCTGGCCGTGTTATTTATTGGTGAGAGAGTTGGATGGCGAACAACGCTGGGGATCGCCATAGCGTTTTCGGGTGTGCTGGTCATGGGGCTGGATCCCCTCGTGCTCAGTCAGTTGGACGTGCTGGCCCTGGTCCTGGTCTCGGCCCTGTTTCTGGCGATCGGCACGATTCTGATGCGCGGGGTTCGCGGCATTGGCGTGTTGAGTTTTCAGGGCTGGAATGCGGCCCTGTCGCTTCCGCCGCTGCTGGCCCTGGCGCTGATCCTGGAAAACCCGAGCGACAATATCGCTGTCAGTCTGCAAGCGCCTGCCGCCTGGCTGGCCGTAGGCTACTCGGCAATCGCGGCGTCAATCCTGGGCCATGGTGGTTTCTACTGGTTGATTCAGCGCCACGAGGTCAATAAGGTGACCCCGCATCTATTGCTGGTCCCGCTGCTGGCCGTCGGTCTGGGCGTCATATTCTGGGGTGATCGACCGGGTCCCCGCTTGCTGATCGGCGGGGGTCTGATTATTGCCGGTGTATTGTGGATTACCCTGCGCGCCCGCTGGCGCCGCCGTCCCATGCCCGACCCGCCCGCCTGATCATTGAAAGCCGGACTGGTTGATCTGCTCGGGGCCCTTCTCCCTTCTCCCTTCTCCCCTTCTCCCTTCTCCCCTTCTCCCCTTTCCCCTTTCCCCT
>CAZFYM010000013.1:0-8055 GCA_964523755.1 uncultured Wenzhouxiangella sp.
GAGCGACCGCAGGCGGCGTGCCAATGGGATGCGAAAATCGGAAGTTATTGTTGCGCGGGCCCTAAAGTTGCGGGAGGGGAAAGGGGAAAAGGAAAAGGGCAATGACAGGTGGTCCAAGGTTGTTCCCTTTTCCGTTCCCCACCCCCACCACGTTACAATGCCTCTGACATAAATTCAGCCGGAACCTCCACAATGAAAATCCTCGTCATCGGCGGCGGTGGCCGTGAGCATGCGCTGGCCTGGAAAGCCTCTCAATCCTCACTGGTCGAAGAAGTCATCGTGGCACCCGGCAATGCCGGAACGGCGATGGAGCCGGGTTGCCGCAATGTTGATGTGGCGGCAGATGATCTGGATGGCCTGTTGGCCCTGGCCCGTTCTGAAGCGGTCGGACTGACCATTGTTGGACCTGAGGCACCGCTGGCCGCCGGCATCGTCGACCGTTTTACCGCAGCCGGCCTGAAATGCTTCGGTCCCTCGGCCAGTGCCGCGCAACTGGAGTCATCAAAGATCTTTGCCAAGAAGTTCATGGCTCGGCACAAGATTGCCACCGCACGCTACGCGGTGGTCGAGACGATCAAGGAAGGCATGCGCTTTGCCGAATCCATCGGCTTTCCGCTGGTTCTCAAGGCCGACGGACTGGCGGCCGGCAAAGGCGTGGTCATCGTCGATGATCTTTCCCAGGCCGAATCGACCCTGACCGACATGCTGTCCGGCGATGCTTTTGGCCAGGCCGGACGACGCATAGTGGTGGAAGAATTCCTGGTTGGTGAGGAAGCCAGCTTTATCGTGATTGCCGACGGTGTCAGCATCCTGCCGCTGGCCAGCAGCCAGGACCACAAGCGCCGCGACAACGGCGACCAGGGACCCAATACCGGCGGTATGGGAGCCTATTCACCGGCTCCGGTGGTCAGCGATGCGCTCCACCATCAGATTCTGGACACGATCATCCACCCCACTCTGGCCGGCATGCGTGCCGACGGCAACCCGTTTACCGGCTTTCTGTACGCCGGCGTGATGCTGACCGACGATGGGCCCAAGGTGCTTGAATTCAATGTGCGCTTTGGCGATCCGGAAACCCAGCCCATCCTGATGCGACTGAAATCGGACCTGGTTGAGGTTCTGCTCAAGACCCTTGGTGGCGAACTCAAATCGGTCAACCTGGACTGGGACGAGCGCACGGCCCTGGGCATTGTTCTGGCGGCCGGTGGCTATCCCGACACCTACGCCAGGGGTAAGCCGATTTCCGGCCTGGATAGTGATTTCCCGGACACCGTCAAGGTCTTCCACGCCGGCACACGCCTGGATGAGCACGGCCAGGTGGTGACCAGCGGCGGGCGAGTACTGTGCCTGACCGCCCTGGGCGAGAACGTATCAAAAGCCCAATCCAGAGCGCTGGAATGGCTGGCGCGCATCGGCTTCGAAGACGCTTTTCATCGCAACGATATCGGCCACCGCGCCATCAACCCGGCCCGATGACGGTTTTTTCGGAGTCGCTGCCTGTCACCGTGACGACCAGGTTCTACCCGGCCGGGGTCCGGTAAATTATGGATGTCAGCCATCTTCTCGATCAGCTCAATGATGCCCAGCGCGAGGCTGTCACGGCCGCTGATGGGCATGTGCTGGTTCTGGCCGGTGCGGGTTCCGGCAAGACCCGGGTTCTGGTCCACCGGATCGCCTGGCTGATCCAGGTTCACCATGTCTCACCCATGGGCCTGCTGGCGGTCACCTTTACCAACAAGGCTGCCGGGGAAATGCGCGGGCGCATCGGCAGGCTGTTGAATCTGCGCCCGGACGGACTGTGGATCGGCACCTTTCACGGCATCTGCCACCGCCTGCTGCGCATGCATGCCAGCGAAGTCGGCCTGCCGGACACCTTTCAGATTCTTGACTCGGACGATCAGTACCGACTGATCCGGCGGGTTATTCGCGATATGGAACTTGATGAGGGCGAGTTTCCGGCCCGGGCCATGCAGAGCTTTATCAATCACCACAAGGACGAGGGCCGTCGGCCGGATACCATCGAGTGTTTCGACCATGCCTTTCAGGCCCGGCAGGTCGCGATCTATCGTCACTACCAGGATTACTGCGAACGTTCCGGCCTGGTCGACTTTGCCGAGCTGTTGTTGCGCGCCCTGGAACTGTTGCGCGACAACGAGGCGCGCCGCGCCCACTACCAGGATCGCTTCAGCAATATCCTGATCGATGAGTTCCAGGACACCAACACCCTGCAATACGCGCTGGTTCGCCTGCTGGCTGGCAATCGCAACCAGTTGTTTGTGGTCGGCGACGATGACCAGTCGATCTACGGCTGGCGCGGGGCCAAAGTCGAGAACGTCGCCCATTTCGACCGGGATTTTGGCCCGCTGGTGGTCCGCCTGGAACAGAATTATCGATCCACCGCCACCATTCTGGAAGCCGCCAACCGGGTCATCGACCACAACGCCGAACGCATGGGCAAAAACCTCTGGACTGAGGGCGAGAAGGGTGAGCGCCTGAAAGTTTTTTCAGCCTACAACGCCGATGAGGAAGCCGAGTTCGTGATCGCCCGGATCCAGGACTGGATGGAACAGGGCGGGCGAGCCTCGGAAGTGGCTGTCCTGTATCGCTCCAATGCCCAGTCAAGGCTGTTCGAGCAGGCCCTGTTGCGCGAAGATATTCCCTACCGGGTCTATGGCGGATTGCGATTCTTCGAGCGGGCCGAAGTCAAGGATGCGATGGCCTATCTGCGCCTGGTTCACAATCCGCATGACGATCCGGCCTTTGAACGGGTGGTCAACCTCCCGGCACGCGGGATCGGCGAGCGCACGGTGGCCCTGGTCCGTGACCAGGCACGCCAGCAGGGTCAATCGCTGTACCAGGCCGCCGCTGCGCTGTGCCAGAGCGGCGGCTTCAGCGCCCGGGCCGGCAGCGCGATGGCCGCGTTTCTTGCCCTGGTCAACGAACTGGCCGCGACGCACGCTGAAAGCGCTCTGGGTGAGGCCATGGATGCGGTGATAAAACGCGCTGAACTGGTCGCCTGGTACCAAAGCCGTGAACCGGCCGACCGGGCCGAAGCGCGCGAGGAGAACCTGGCCGAACTGGTTCGTGCGGCCGATGGCTTCAGTCAACCTTTCGAAGACGAACAGGCGGGTTTGAGCCCGACCGCCTCGTTTCTGTCACAGGCCGCGCTGGAAGCCGGCGAACACCAGGGCGAGCGCTGGCAGGACTGTGTGCAGCTAATGACCCTGCATTCGGCCAAGGGACTGGAATTTCCGCTGGTTTTCATGGCCGGCATGGAAGAGGGTCTGTTTCCGCACCACAAATCCGTAGAAGAGCCCGGCCGCCTGGCCGAGGAGCGCCGCCTGTGCTACGTCGGCATGACCCGGGCGATGCAGCAGCTCGTTATCAGTTACGCCGAGTCGCGCATGATGCATGGTCAGACCAGCTTTTCCCGACCATCGCGATTCCTCGCCGAGATTCCCGAGGAACTGATCGAGAATTTGCGTCCGGGTGGGCGGGTCCAGCCAGCCCGTGGCATTCCGGAACCGGCCGCCGATGGGCTGTCATTGGGTAGTCAGGTACGCCATGCCCGCTTTGGTCTGGGCACCGTGGTCAATATCGAGGGCCAGGGACCCAACGCGCGGGTTCAGATCAATTTTGAGGCGGCCGGATCGAAATGGCTGGTACTGGGCTATGCGTCACTGGAGCCGGTCGCTTGACCCCGTTCACCTGGCCTGAGCTGGGCCTGGCCGGGTTGCGTCAGTCCGCTGGCTCCATTCCGGTTCTTGCCCTGCACGGCTGGCTGGACAATGCCCAATCGTTCGTGCCGCTGGCACCTCACCTGGATGGCCTGGACCTGGTCGCGCTGGAATTTCCCGGACACGGTCAGTCGCAACCCCGGCCCTTCGGTGTTCGCTACCATTTTGACGACTATGTGTTCGATGTGCTGGCCGCCGCCGACCAGCTTGGCTGGGCGCGTTTTCATCTGCTCGGGCATTCACTGGGTGGGGCGGTCTCGACGCTGGTCGCTGCCGCCTGTCCGGATCGAATTGTATCCCTCGCCTTGATTGAGGGTCTGGGCCCGATCAGCGCAGCGGCCAATAAAACCGCCACTGGCTGGCACCAGGCCATTCGCCTGAGTCATGACCGTCCGCGTCGATTGCACCCGGATACTGAATCGGCCGCCGCCGCCCGGGCCCGCCACTCTGACCTGAGCCTGGAAGCCGCCGGACTGCTCGCCGAACGCGGTCTGGTCAGCACGCCGGAAGGTGTGCACTGGGGCCATGATCTGCGACTGACTTGGCCCTCGACCCAACGTTATACCGAGGCCCAGGTCATCGATCTGCTGGCCGCCATTGAAGCACCAGTGCTCAGCATCTATTCCGAACCGGCCAGCGGCATCGTGCCATGGCGGATCCTCGAACGTCGCCTGGCGGCACTGCGCCGGGCAAGGTCGTTTGCCGACCGTGGTGGTCATCACCTTCATATGCACCGTCCGGACACCATTGGTCCGGTGATCAAGGAGTTTTTTCATGAACAGCAAGTCGGCTGAGCATCACAAACCCATTCCGTCTGACCAGCGGCTGATCTTTGCCCTCGATGTGCCCGATCTGACGCAGGCCCGTCGCCTGGTCAATGAGCTGGGCGATTCGGTCCAGTTTTACAAACTCGGGCTGGAACTGTTTCTCAGCGGTGCCTATTTCGAATTGTCGGCCGAGCTGAAAAATCAGGGCAAGCACGTCTTTGCTGATCTGAAGCTGTTTGATATTCCGCCCACGGTGGGTCGTGCGGTTGCCCAATTGGCCCGGCACGAGGTCGATTTTTTGACCGTCCACGGCAATGACAGCATGCTCGAGGCCGCCGTGGCCAACCGCGGCCAGACCGGCATCCTGGCAGTCACCGCCCTGACCAGCCTGGACCGCGGCGACCTGGATGACCTGGGCTTTTCCTGCGATGTCGAAGCCCTGGTATTGTCGCGGGCAAAACGGGCTCTGGCACTGGGCTGTGCCGGTGTCATTTCCTCCGGACTGGAGGCGACCGCCCTGCGCCGCGAACTCGATTCGGCCCTGACCGTGGTCTGTCCCGGCATTCGTCCGGTCGACAACACGGCCGACGAACAAAAGCGCACGTTGTCGGCATCCGACGCCTTTGCCGCCGGCGCCGATTACATCGTTGTCGGCCGACCGATTCGTGACGCGCCCAGTCCACGCGCAGCCGCCGAGTCTTTCCAGGATGAAATTCAGAGGTATTTCAAATAGTTACATAACTATCACAGAATACTTGATAAGTTGCAAGAAAAGCGCTATCCTTTCGCTCGAGGATTGCACGCGGATGTAACCTTCAAGCTCCACAACAACCAACAATCGCGCCCTCGGGTGTTAGATATAGCAAGCTTGTACCGGGCGAATCTTCGGATTCCGCCCGGTTTTTTTCTCTGTGCGCTCCGTGTCTTTGTGTTGGCTATGGATTGTTGTTCCATGAGCGATGCGCAACGGTCGGTGGAGTCCTGTGGCGGGAAAAATGCCGCGCAGTGATAGAATAGCGGCCTTTCCCCCATCAGTCCCCTGGCAATGCGCCAACCCGGCCATCGACAAACCGTACCGCAACTGCTGCACATCCTCTGGTTGGGCATTCTGCGCCGCATTCTGCACTGGTGGGTTCGCAGTACCGTCCTGCCCGAACAACTCGATGAACTGGGTCTTGACCCTGACCGGCCCGTCTTTTATGTCCTTGATACCTACGCCCTGAGCTCTTTGCTGATCGTTGACAAGATCTGTCGTGACCTGAACTGGCCGCGGCCATCGCGACCACTAGCCGCTCCCGGTCTGGATTTGCCGCGCTCCTATGGCGCGAGCCGACGCCTTGGTGGACTGCTGATTCGCAGCCCCAAACTTCGCCGACACTCGGTCATGCTGGGTCGATTGATCAAGCAGTCGGCCGCCAGCGGGCAAGGCGACGCCCAGATCGTTCCGGTCACGGTGCTGATCGGGCGCGCCCCGGAGAATGAAGACTCACTGTTCAAACTCCTTTTCTCCGAGAACTGGGATGTGGGCGGCCGATTGAGAAGGCTGTTCAGCACACTGATCAACGGTCGGGCCACCCTGGTCCAGTTTGGCAAGCCACTCGACATTCGGGGACTGCTGGCTGAAACTGAGACAGCCGACCAGGCACTTGGTCGGGCCAGCCGAATTCTTCGCGTTCACTTCAAGCGGGTTCGAACCGCCGCCATCGGCCCGGACCGCTCGCATCGGCGCACGCTGGTCGAGAAAGTCGTTCACAGCGACAGCGTGCGCCAGGCGATTGCCGCCAAAGCGCGGCGAGACAATATCCCGTTGGAAAAAGCTGAGCTTGCGGCTCGCACCTACGCCCGCGAGATCGCGGCCGACTATTCCTACAGTTTCATTCGCTTTGCCGACCGGCTGCTGAGCTGGTTCTGGAACCGCATCTATCGGGGTGTCAGAATCAATCATTTCAGCCGTTTCCGCGACGCGGTCGGTGGCCATGAAGTTGTCTACGTGCCCTGCCATCGCAGTCATATCGACTATATGCTGATGTCCTGGTTGCTTTATCACCGCGGCTTTGTACCGCCGCATATTGCTGCAGGCCTGAACCTGAATATGCCGCTGGTCGGGCCGCTGCTGCGGCGCGGTGGTGCGTTTTTCCTGCGCCGGTCATTTCGGTCGCAACCGTTGTATGCTGCCGTGTTCAACCAATATGTATCGATGATTCTCAGTCGCGGCGTTGCGCTGGAATATTTTGTCGAGGGGACCCGATCTCGCACCGGCCGGTTGTTGCCACCGCGTGCCGGTATGCTCTCAATCACGGTTCGTGCGTTTCTTCATTACCGTAGCCGGCCCGTGCTGTTCCAGCCGGTTTATATCGGCTACGAGCGTTTGGCCGAAGGCAGCTCCTATATCCATGAATTGTCCGGCCACCAGAAGAAGCCGGAGTCGCTCTCCGATTTCAGAAACGTGATCAATATCCTGCGCAAGAACTACGGTGAGGCGACCGTGAGTTTCGGCGAGCCGGTCCTGCTCAATGAGTTGCTGGATCAGCATCACCCCGGCTGGGGAGACGATCAGTTGTCACCCGACAACAAACCTGCCTGGCTGCCTGGCCTGGTCAACGATCTGGCCGAACGGATCATGGTCAATATCAACAGCGCAGCCCACGTCAATCCAATCAACCTGCTGGCCACCGCCCTGCTGGCCAGCCGCAAGCACGCCTTGGATGAAGACGACCTGGAACGCATGATCGAGCTGTTGATCACGATCGTCCGGCGAACCGACTACAGCGACCGCATCGACTTCACCGACATGACTGCCGGCCAGGTCATCGAATACGGCCTTGAACTGGGTGTAATCGAACGCCAGGAGCACCGCCTGGGCAGTATCATACGAACCGATCCGACCCAGGCGGTTCTGCTGACCTACTTCCGCAACAACACCGCTCACCTGCTGGCCATGACCACCTGGATTGCCTGCTGTTTTTTGAATGCGCGCAGCGTTCGGCGCAGCCGTCTTGCCAAATTGACCCAAACGGTTTATCCATTCCTCAAGCGCGAACTGTTTCTGCCCTGGAACGATAATGAACTTGAAGCGGTGATCGACAAGTGTGTGGGGAATCTGACCGATCTGGGTTTGCTCAAAGCCAGTGGCCAGTCATTGCAGCGGGCGACCGGCGGCAGCGATCAAGCGTATTACCTGCGCCTGCTGGGCAACTCATTGATCCAGACTTTCGAGCGCTACTTCATCACCGTATCGGTGCTGGCCAAAAACGGTTCCGGCAAACTGACCCGGCAACAACTCGAACAACTGTGCATCCTGTGCGCCCAGCGAATTTCCTTACTGCATGAATTCGAAGCCCCTGAATTCTATGATCGAACCTTGTTCAAGCAGTTCATCGAATCGCTGAACGAAAGCGCTATTCTTGATCGCGATGAAGAAGGTTGTCTGACATTCGGCCAGAAGCTCGAACAATTCGCCCGCGACGCCAAGCTGATCCTGACCAAGGAAATCCGCCACACCATCATCCAGACCGCCCCGGAAGTCCTGGAACTCGAAGGGTAAGACCCTC
>CAZFYM010000013.1:8155-24335 GCA_964523755.1 uncultured Wenzhouxiangella sp.
TTCCCCTCTTCCCCTCTTCCCCTCTTCCCCTCTTCCCCTCTTCCCCTCTTCCCCTCTTCCCCTTTTCCCCTTTTCAAGCATCCAAATCCGGAATCAACTTGGACTGCCAGTAAGCAATCTGATCGCGCAATCGCAGCTTGCGCTTCTTAAGGCGTCGCAGTTTGAGCTGGTCGGTGGCGGGATTCTCGGCGAGTTGAGAAATGGCATCATCCAGATCGCGATGCTCCTGTTCAAGATCATGCAGTTTCTGGCGAATTTCCGACCCGTTCGTCAACATGGGTAGAATGGCGTCCTTGTCTCCGCTTCCAACGACTGGAAAAACGCATGTCCAGCCAACCGATCAAGCTTCATGTCAGGCCGTCGACAGCGACGACCGACTCGCGCAAACAGAAATATAACACCGACAAGCTGATCAAGCGCCTGCGCCGTCAGGTCGGTCAGGGGATTATGGATTACCACATGATCGAGGATGGTGACCGGGTCATGGTCTGCCTGTCCGGCGGCAAGGATTCGTATGCCATGCTGGAACTGCTGCTGAGCCTTAAGCGCTCGGCACCGATTCGGTTTGAGCTGATCGCGGTCAATCTCGACCAGAAACAGCCCGGTTTCCCCGCTCACATCTTGCCCGATTACCTGGACAATCTGGGTATCGAGTGGCATGTGATCGAAAAAGACACCTACTCGGTTGTCAAACGGCTGATTCCTGACGGCAAGACCACTTGCGGACTGTGCTCCCGCCTTCGCCGGGGCACGCTGTACGAATTCGCGCGGGATCATAAGATCAGCAAAATGGCGCTGGGCCATCATCTGGATGACATTGTCGAGACCTTTTTTCTCAACCTGTTCCACGGCGGCACACTCAAGACCATGCCCCCCAAACTGCTCAGCGATGACGGGCACCAGGTGGTCATCCGACCGTTGGCCTACTGTCGGGAAAAGGACCTGGAACGCCTGGCCGAAATCCGCGCCTACCCCATCATTCCGTGCGATCTGTGCGGCAGCCAGCCCAATCTGGAACGCCAGAATATCAAGCAGATGCTGCATCAATGGGAACGTCTGCAGCCCGGTCGAACCATGAGTATTTTTCGCTCGCTGAGCAACGTGGCTCCGTCCCATCTGTGCGACCGGGAACTGTTCGATTTCGCCCGTCTCAGCATTTCAGACCAGTGACTTCCTGCACTGGCAGTCAGATGGGCAGTGGTTCAGAATTCGCCGTATCCAAATTCACCATCCGGGAGCAATCAGCATGAAGATTTCTGTCTTTTCAAGTCTCTTTCTGGTGCTGGCCTTAAGTGCCTGCGGCGCAGTCAACCAAAGCATCGAGATCGAAAGCGGCTCAGTCGTCGATAACGATTTAAGTACCGTCAATGGTTCGATCCGGGTGGGGGAGAATGCCACCGTCAATGGTGATTTGAGCAACGTCAACGGTGCCATTCATGTGGGGGCCGGCTCATCCGTCGGTGGCGTCAGCACAGTCAACGGCGAGATCATTCTTGGCGAAAACAGCGTTGCCCACAGCGCTGAAACCGTCAACGGAAAGCTCAACCTCGGAGACGGGAGCCGGATCAACGGTGAGGCAACCGCAGTCAATGGTGTTGTAAACGTTGGTCAGCGAGCTATTGTCGCGGGTGACTTGTCAATCGTCAACGGAACGATGTCGCTGGCTCCTGAAAGCCGGGTTGAGGGTCGCGTGGAAAACGTCAACGGCGCGCTGGTCCTGAACGGTGCCTATGCTGGCAGCCTGGGCACCGTCAGTGGGCCTGTCGAGATTCTGGCGGGCAGCACGATCGAAGGAGAATTGAAGGTAGCCAAGCCCCGACGCTCGCGTAATCAGGATGAAATACCCCGAATCGTCATCGGTGAGAATTCCTCGGTTGGAGGCCCACTGGTGTTTGAACGGGAGGTTGAACTGCATATCCACGAAAGCGCCCGGGTCGGGGAAATCCGCGGTGCCGAGCCCCGTTTTTTCAGCGGAAATGCACCCGAATAAACGGCGGCAGGCACAATCATCATTCGTAGCGCTGGCCGTTGAACTCGATCCATCCTCCGCCACCCGGCTGAGCCGGGTCGGCATGGGTCAGAATGATTTCTCCGCCACCGCCGTGAAATTCGTAACGGCCCTGGAAGGCGATGACATCATCCCGATCGGCCGGTACCTGGCCGGCACGGCCAATTCGATGACGAATTACCAGCGTAAGATCTTCGTTGACACGGACCAGAAAGCGCTGACTGGTCTGATCCGAACCAAGCGGCCGCATGACAGTGCCATGCCCGCTGACCCAAACGCCGGTACGACCTTCAAAAAAGGCCGTCAACAACCTTTCATTGCTGGGCAATTCATCTCCACCACCACACCCCACACCCCCCAGCGTGATGAGAAGAGCAAACAAGACCACCCCGAAGCGTCTCATAAATCTCTTCCTCCTTTTTTATGGAGCATACCAGATTTTGCTAATGCAACAGGTCAGACCGCAATTATCCCGGCAAGTTGCGGCACCCAGAAGTTCAGATGTCAGTGGTCGGAGGTCAGAGGTCAGTAATGGATATCAGCGATGGAATTAACCATGCACTGAAAATCCGTCAAACCCGGGTTCTCAGTGCAGGCGGCTTCATTAGCGCTTGAGCTGTTTGCGGAAGCGTTCCAGGGCGGCGAGCTGGGCCATGGCCTGGGCGAGCTGGGCCTGAGCCTGGGCGACTTCCATGCCGGCAGAGCGATCGGCAATGGCACGCTCTGCTTCTTCCTTGGCCTTGATCGCGGCGGCTTCATCCAGATCGCTGGCCCGCTGGGCGGTATCAGACAGCACGGTGACCACGTGTGGCTGGATTTCGAGCAGCCCCCCGGAAATGTAGTAAAACTCTTCGCCACCTTCAGGCAACATCACCCGAACCTGGCCGGGGCGCAGGCGGGTCAGCAGCGGCGCGTGGCGAGGGGCAATACCCAGCTCGCCCTCTTCACCGCTGACAACCACCATGTTGACGTCACCGGAGAATATCTCGGCTTCGGCACTGACGATGTCGCAATGGATGGTGGAGGCCATGATCAGGCGGCCTTCTCAAGCATTTTTTCGCCCTTCTCGACGGCCTGGTCAATGGTGCCGACCATATAGAACGCCTGCTCGGGCAGATGATCGTATTCGCCGTTGACGATGCCCTTGAATCCACGAATGGTTTCCTTGAGCGAGACATAGACGCCTGGCGTGCCGGTGAAAACTTCGGCGACAAAGAACGGCTGGGAGAAGAAACGTTCCACCTTGCGCGCCCGGGCCACGGTCATCTTGTCTTCTTCCGACAGCTCATCCATGCCCAGGATCGCAATGATGTCCTTCAATTCCTTGTAGCGCTGCAGTGTGCCCTGAACTTTGCGAGCCACGTCGTAGTGTTCCTGGCCAACCACCAGCGGATCGAGCTGGCGCGAGGTGGAGTCCAGCGGATCAACAGCCGGATAGATACCGAGCTCGGCGATCTGGCGAGACAGCACCACAGTAGCGTCCAGGTGGGCAAAGGTGGTGGCCGGCGACGGGTCAGTCAGGTCATCGGCTGGCACGTAAACCGCCTGGATCGAAGTGATTGAGCCGGTCTTGGTTGAGGTGATGCGTTCCTGCAGCGCGCCCATTTCAGCGGCCAGCGTCGGCTGGTAACCCACTGCTGAGGGCATACGGCCGAGCAGGGCGGAGACTTCGGTGCCGGCCAGGGTGTAGCGGTAGATGTTGTCGATAAACATCAGAACGTCACGGCCTTCGTCACGGAATTCTTCGGCCATGGTCAGGCCGGAAAGCGCGACGCGCAGGCGGTTACCCGGCGGCTCGTTCATCTGCCCGAATACCAGAGCCACCTTGTCGAGGACGTTCGAGTCCTTCATTTCATGGTAAAAATCGTTCCCTTCGCGGGTGCGCTCACCAACACCGGCAAACACCGAGTACCCGGAGTGCTCGATGGCGATATTTCGGATCAGCTCGAGCATGTTGACGGTCTTGCCAACGCCGGCGCCGCCGAACAGACCGACCTTGCCGCCCTTGGCGAACGGACAGACCAGATCAATGACCTTGATGCCGGTTTCCAGCAACTCGTTACTGACCGCCTGCTCTTCGAAGCTCGGTGCCTTGCGGTGAATCGGCATGCGCTTTTTCTCGCCGATTTCGCCGGCCTCGTCGATGGGATTGCCCATGACGTCCATGATCCGGCCGAGGGTTTCAACACCCACTGGAACCTTGATCGGATCTCCGGTGTTGGACACGGCAATACCGCGCTTGAGCCCGTCGGTCGAGCCCAGGGCAATCGTCCGCACCACGCCATCGCCCAGCTGCTGCTGAACTTCCAGCATGATGCCGCCTTCGTCGATAATCAGGGCGTCATAAACGCGCGGGACATCACCGCGCGGAAACTCGACATCCACGACAGCACCGATAATCTGAACAATTTTTCCGGAACTCATTTGGTCTATTCCTCAAGTTTTTGGTGGCTTGCGATCAATCTCGGAGACTGCTCGTAAGCCGGTAAATTTCTGCACATTCCGGGAAAGGGAAAAGGGAAATCGATGATGCGGACATCCCTTTTGCTTTTACCCTTTTCCCTCCTTGGTCACACCGCCGCAGCGCCGCTGACGATTTCCGAAATCTCCTGCGTGATCGATGCCTGGCGGGCCTTGTTGTAGGCCAGACGCAAATCATCAATCAGGTTGTTGGCGTTGTCCGAAGCACTCTTCATTGCGACCATGCGTGCGGCATGTTCGCTGGCCAGATTTTCCAGTGCCGCCTGGTAGACCAGCGACTCGATATAACGCGTCAGAACATCATCCAGCAGGCTCTCGGCATCCGGCTCGTACAGGTAATCCCAGTACTTGAGCATCGGCTCGTCTTCAGCCGGCGGCAGCGGCAAAAGCTGGTCGAATCGCGTGCGCTGGGTCATGGTGTTGATGAACTGGTTGTAACACACAAACAGGCGATCAATACCGCCGCTTCGATACTCATCCAGCACCACTTTCATCACACCGATCAGATCACCCAGGCGCGGCTTCTCACCCAGATCCTGGGTCGCGGCCGAGACGTTGACTTTCAACCGGCGGAAGAACTGGCTGGCCTTGCGACCGATGATCACGGTAGTCACTTCCACACCCTGTTCCTGACACTGGCGAAACTCGCCCAACAGGCGGCGGAACATGTTGTTGTTCAATCCGCCACACAGTCCACGATCCGTGGCGACGATGACATAGGCGACGCGCTTGACCTGGTCACGCTCGACCGTAAACGGGTGACGGTACTCGGGATTGGCGTGGGCCAGGTGACCGATGACCTGCTTCATCATGCGAGCATAGGGGCGCGATGATTCCATCATGTCCTGGGCCTTGCGGATCTTGCTGGCAGAGACCATTTCCAGCGCACGCGTCACCTTGCGCGTGTTCTGAACACTCTTGATCTTGCCGACGATTTCCTTTGATCCACTCATGAGCGTCTAAGGTCCTTTTCCGTTTTCCTTTTTCCCGTTTCCCGCACTGTTACCAGCTACCGGTTGACTTGAACTCATCCAGCGCCGCTTTGAGTTCGCCAGCAATTTCATCGTTGAAATCACCGCTGTCATTGATCTTGTCGAGCAGGCCCTTGTGCGAGTTGCGCATGTGATCGATCAGGGCATTCTCGAACGGTACGACCTTGGCCAGTTCGATGTCGTCAAGATAGCCTTCGTTACCCGCAAACAGGCTGACGGCCATATCGGCAACCGACATCGGCGAGTACTGAGCCTGCTTCATCAGTTCGGTGATCCGCTGACCGCGCTCGAGCTGCTTGCGCGTAGCTTCATCCAGGTCCGAAGCGAACTGGGAGAACGCCGCCAGTTCACGGTACTGGGCCAACGCCAGTCGTACACCGCCGCCGAGCTTTTTGATGATCTTGGTCTGGGCCGCACCGCCGACACGCGAGACCGACAAACCGGCATTGATGGCCGGACGAATACCGGCATTGAACAGATCGGTTTCCAAAAAGATCTGACCGTCGGTGATCGAAATCACGTTGGTCGGTACGAAGGCCGACACGTCGCCGGCCTGGGTTTCGATGATCGGCAGTGCGGTCAGTGATCCGGTCTTGCCGGTGACTTCGCCGTTGGTCATCTTCTCGACATAGTTGGCATTGACGCGCGAAGCGCGTTCAAGCAGACGCGAGTGGAGGTAGAACACATCACCGGGATAGGCTTCACGGCCCGGCGGACGACGCAGCAACAAGGAAACCTGGCGGTAAGCCCAGGCCTGCTTGGTCAGATCGTCATAAATGATCAGGGCGTCCTGGCCACGATCACGGAAGTACTCGCCCATCGCGCAACCGGCATATGGCGCAATGTACTGCATCGCGGCCGAATCCGAGGCGTTGGCCGCCACCACAATGGTGTGTTCCATGGCGCCGTGCTCTTCGAGCTTGCTGACGACATTGGCCACGGAAGAGGCTTTCTGGCCAATCGCAACATAAATGCACTTGATGCCGGTGCCCTTCTGATTGATGATCGCATCAATGGCCACCGCAGTCTTGCCGGTCTGACGGTCCCCGATGATCAACTCGCGCTGCCCGCGACCGATCGGTACCATGGCATCAATGGACTTCAGGCCGGTCTGAACCGGCTGACTGACCGACTGGCGCTCGATCACGCCCGGTGCGATTTTTTCGATCGGCTCGCTGCCAGCGCTATCGATCGGTCCAGCACCGTCAATCGGCTCACCCAGGGCGTCAACCACCCGACCCAGCAGGCCTTCGCCGACCGGCACCTGAAGAATCTTGCCGGTGCAGCGGGCGGTATCACCTTCACGGATATGCTCATAGTCACCAATGATGACCACACCCACGGAATCGCGCTCCAGGTTCAGTGCCAGCCCATAGGTATCGCCAGGGAATTCGATCATTTCCCCCTGCATGACATCGGCCAGACCGTGCAGGCGGCAGATACCATCGGAGACGCTGACCACGGTACCTTCGGTACGGGCCTGGGAGGAGACTTCGAACTGCTCGACGCGCTTGCGGATCAGATCGGAGATTTCAGTCGGGTTTAGGGTCTGTTGCATTGCTTGCAATCCTTAACAAAAATTCGGGGCCTGATTGGGCAGGGACTGATCAACGGGCCAACTGCCGGCCCAGCTGTTCGAGACGCCCGCGTACACTACCGTCGATCACCTGATCACCGGCGCGTATGATCGCACCGCCAATCAGTGAATCGTCGACTTCAACGTCGAGATCAACTTCGCGCCCGAAACGGGCCTTGAGACGCTGGCTCAATGCCGCCGTCTGATCATCACTCATCGGCATGGCCGAGGACACCTGGACGCGGACCCGGGCTTCGGACTCGCGCTTGAGATGCTCGAACTGGGCGGCGATTTCGGGCAACAGTTCCAGGCGGCCATAGGTCACCAGCACCTTGAGAAAATTGACAAAGTGATCGTCGTACCGGTCTTCGCCAAGATCGGTCATCAGCTTGAGCATCTGCTCGCGACTGACTCTCGGATCGCCGGCAAACTGGCGCAACTCGGGGCTGGCTGCCACCGTGGCGGCCAGACCCAGGCTCTCGCTCCACTGGTCCAGCGACGCGGCCTTGCGGCCGACCTCGAAGACAGCACGGGCGTAGGGCCGGGCCAGGGTGGTTCGGTTGATCATAGTTCTGCAGCCAGCTTATCGAGCATGTCGCGATGCCGGTCGGCGTCGATTTCCTTGTCGATCACGCGACTGGCACCGCTCACCGCCAGCTCTGCCAGGCGTGAGCGCAGGGCTTCGCGGGCCTGGTTGGTTGCCTGACGGATTTCTGCTTCGGCAGCGGACACCTGTCGGTCGCGCTCGGACAAGGCGTCCTGCTTGGCCTGTTCGACGATTTCGGTGCCACGCTGACTGGCCTGCTCGAGAATTTCGCCGGCTTTGCGACGCGCTTCCCGAATCACCTCTTCCGCATCAGCGCGAGCGCGATCAAGCGCCTGCTCTGCTTCTTCAGACTGCGCCAGACCAGCGGCGATCTTTTGCCGACGCTCTTCCATGGCCTGCACCATCGGCGGCCACACGAACTTCATGGTCACCCAGATAAACAGCAGAAATGTACCGGCCTGACCGATAATTGTGCCGAGACTCAATTCCATATCGGAACCTTACTTGTTTGGCAGTTGATCGAAATATATGAGCGAACGGCAATCAGCCGCCCAGCGCACCCAGCAGCGGGTTGGCGAACATCAGCAGGGCAGCAAAAGCCACACCGATGATCGACAGGGCGTCAAGCAGGCCGGCGATGATGAACATGCGGACTTGCAACATGCCGGCCAATTCCGGCTGGCGGCTGGCACCTTCCAGGAACTTGCCGCCAAGCAGGCCGAAACCGATACCGGTTCCAAGGGCAGCAAAAGCGAAAATCAGGCCAACCGCAATGGCGGTGCTGGACTGGATTTGGGCGATCTGAGCAATGGTTTCCACGAAGTGTCTCCTAAAAGTTCAATACGTCATTGAAGGTCAATTGAAAAAAGTCGATATTCCGGCAGTCGGGTACAAATCAGTGTTCTTCGTAGGCCAATGACAGGTAAACAATGGTCAAGGTCATGAAGATAAAGGCCTGCAGTGGCACCACCAGAATATGGAACACGGCCCATGCGCCACCGGGGATGAACTGGATCCACCAGGGCAGCATGGCAATAAGAACGAAAATCAGCTCGGCGGCATACAGGTTGCCAAACAGTCGCAGCGCCAGCGATACCGGTTTGGCGATCATTTCCACCAGGTTAAGCAGAATATTGGCTGGCCAGAGCAGCGGATTCTTGCCAAAGGGGTGAAACAACAACTCCTTGCCAAATCCGCCCAGGCCCTTGCCCTTGACGCTGTAGATCAGAATCAGTGCAAGCACAGTAAACGACAGCCCGAACGGCGCATTGATATCGGCAGACGGCACGATTCGCGTATATTCCAGGCCGAACAACTTGTAGGACAGCAGCGGTAGGTAGTCCACCGGCACCAGGTCCATCAAATTCCACAGCAGCACCCAGACAAAGATCGTCAGTGCCAGCGGAGCGACGAAATTGCGCGGGCCGTGAAAGCTCTCCTTGACCGAGTTGTCGACAAAATCAACCAGCATCTCGACAAAGTTCTGCAACTTGCCAGGCACCCCGGCAGTGGCGCGGCGCGCGGCCAGCACAAAGAAAAACAGGAAAAACAGGCCCAGCACCCACGACATGAACAGGGTATCGGCATGGATCGTCCACAGACCTTCGCCGTAGCTCAGGTTGGTAATGTGATGCTGGACATATTCGGTCGGTGTCGGGGCGCCGCTTGCCATAACGATTAACAAAATCCCTTGAAAATTACTGGTTGTCGGCTTCTGGACTCATGTGTGCCAGTCGCCACATGGCCAGCCAATAAGCCACCACGGTGGCCACGTATCCAATCAATACCGGTCCAAAATAACCGGCAAACCACTTTGCCACGATGACAAACAAAATCACCGCCAGCACCAGCTTGAAGGCCATGGCCCGATAAAACGCCGCCACCATGATCTGCGGGTCGCGCCCCATCGCCAGACCAATCCGCAAGGCCGTTACCGCTGTCAACACGACGCCGATGGCACCGCCAATCACGGCCGCCAGCGCCTGTTCAACCCCGCCGATCAAGGCAAAGACCACACCAGCCAAACCGGATAACAGCGCCTGAACACGAAGCAGCCAGGCGACGGTCTTGGCAAAGTGGGCTTCGGACACGGTCGACTCACTCAATCATCGCTGGATCATCCAGTCCCTGCCAGCCCAGCGGATCCGACCACAAACGGGCCCTTTAACTACAACTGGCAAAAAAAAAACTACTGGCAAAGCGAATACAGGGCGCGATGGATCAGCGCCCTGCAAATCCGGTTAATTATAGCAGGTGAATTTACCTGACCGCAACACGATACGGATTTTATAGGAGACGATTTCAATTTGGTCACCGACTTGATCGACTGAACCCCAACGTTGCATATATTTTCGGAGCTGGAAGCCCGGAGAGTAGTGTTTCCGTGGGCTGCACGGAGTGTTGCCACCCGGAGCGTAGCTTCACCCTACGTGAGGACTGGCAACGCGAGTACAGACCGCGGAAACGCTGCTTCACCGGGCAGCGTAGCGGTTCCGGCCCGAAAATTTATGCAACGTTGGGGGGAAAGCAGGAGAAGCCAGTGCTTACTTTTCAGGAACCTCTGAATCGTTCCAGCAGGCCGTCGAGTTCGTCGAGGCTGGTGTAGCGGATGGTGACCTGGCCCTTGCCGGAGGCCGAGTGCTTTAGAGTGACCGGGGCGCACAGGGTTTCGGTCAGTTCCTGCTCCAGGCGTTCCAGGTCGGGGCTTTTGCGGGGTTGTGATTTTTTCGGCTCGGGCTTGCCTTCTTTCATCCGCCGCACCAGTGCTTCGGTCTGGCGTACCGACAGGTCGAGGTTGATCACCTGCTGGGCGGCCCGCACCTGGTCACTTCGTTCCAGGGTCAGGAGTGCGCGGGCGTGGCCCATGTCGATCAGGCGCTGATCCACCATTTCACGCACTTCCGGAGCCAGTTCCAGCAGGCGTAGCAGGTTGGATACGGCAACCCGTGATCGCCCGACGCTTTTGGCGGCTTCGGCATGGGTCAGCTCGAATTCCTCGATCAGGCGCTTGAGGGCTGTCGCTTCTTCCAGCGGATTGAGATTTTCGCGCTGGATGTTCTCGATCAGGGCCAGGGCCAGTGTGGCCTCGTCGGCAATGTCACGCACGATTGCCGGAATGGTGGTTTTTCCGGCCATGCGAGTCGCACGCCAGCGCCGTTCACCGGCAATCAGTTCATAGGTATCGGGTTTTGCCAGCGGCCGAACCACGACCGGCTGCACCAGACCCTGAGAACGAATGGATTCGGCCAGTTCTTCGAGCTTGTCCGGATCCATTGCCGAGCGCGGCTGGTAACGGCCAGGCTGGATGGCGTCCAGCGGCAGATCCTTCAGGGCCGAGGCTTCGCCTTCCGGATCCGCTTTTTCCGCCGCTGCCCGGGTTTTGCCGAGCAGGGCATTGAGGTTGCGGCCCAGCGGCTTCTTCTTGACCATTACACTCGCTCCCCGCTGCGACGGAGAAATTCACCGGCCAGTCCCATGTAGGCAACCGCCCCGCGCGAATCACGATCGTAATGAATGACCGACTGACCATAGCTCGGGGCTTCGGCCACGCGCACATTGCGCGGGACGACGGTACCAAAGAGCTTGTCGCCGAAGTGATCGTGCAACTGCTTCGAAACGGCACCGGACAGGTTGTTGCGAATGTCGTACATGGTTCGCACCAGACCCTCGATTTCAAGGCCGGGGTTGACTGAGTCCTGAATCTGCTCGATGGTATTCATCAGGGCAGACAGCCCTTCCAGCGCATAGTATTCGCACTGCATCGGAATCAACACGCTGTCGGCAGCCGTCAGGGCGTTTAGGGTCAGCACGCTCAGCGCCGGCGGGCAATCGATGATGACATAGTGATAGTGCTCGGCCAGACCGTCCAACGCGGCTTTCAGCACTGTGGCCCGGTCGTCGAGTTCCATCAGGGCAACCTCGGCAGCGGTCAGGTCGCCATTGGCTGGCAGGAGGTCGTAGCCCATGGATTCCACTCGAACCACGCTCGGTGAAGCTTCGGCTTCGCCCAGCAACACCTCGCATACCGTGGCCTGGCCGTCGGCCAATTCAACGCCCGAGCCGGTCGTGGCATTGCCCTGCGGATCCATATCGATCAACAGCACGCGCTTTTTCAGCTCGGCCAGGCCGGCCACCAGGTTCAGCGAGGTCGTGGTCTTGCCAACCCCACCTTTCTGGTTGGCCACCGCCACGATTCGGGTTTTGCGATCATTCATTGCTTGGTCACTAGTGTCTTGGTCACCATGATCCGGGTTACGATGGTCAGGCAGCGCTTTGCGCGCTCGCCCGGCACCTCCAGATCAAACATTTCGACATTGTACGCGTCCGGCACTGCCTTACGCTCGTTTTCCTCCAGCCGTGCCTTCATCGCCAGCAGCCGGGTGCCCTGATCAATCCATGGCTGATGCCATTGCACCAGTTTTTCCAGCGGCGCCAGGGCCCTGGCGGTTATCCCGTCAGGGCGCGCGATTTCAGGCAGGGACTCCAGCCGCGCCTGCAGCGGCTCGATATTGTCCAGCCCCAGTTCGCGCCGGACCTGGCGCAAAAATCGAATCTTCTTGCCGTTGCTGTCGATCAGCACAAACTGCCGTTCGGGAAAGGCGATCGCCAGCGGCACCCCGGGCAGGCCGGCGCCGGTGCCTGAATCGACGATCCGCTGCCCGCTCAGCCACGGCGCAATCGCCAGGCTGTCCAACAGATGACGTGCTACCATTTCGACCGGCTGATCCACGGCTGTCAAGTTGTAGGCTTGATTCCAGCGCTTGAGCAGGGCCAGATAGGCCAGAAGTCGATCTCGCTGATCAACTGTCAGCGCCAGACCCAGACGTTCCAGACCGTCGGCCAGAGCCGCGTCAAGCGCGGCAATCTCCGGCGGCAAGCGCGCACATTCTGCTGCCATCACATTCCCGGACTTCCATGAAAAAGACGCCCATTATATTGATACTTCTGATCGCCCTGTTCTGGCTGCTGGTCATGCCGTTAGCTGTCGGCGCTTATCTGCGCGCCTGGGTGCCGGACTGGCTGGACGAGCTGGGTGCGGGGACGAGATCACAGTTCGAATCGGGCTGGTTTCAGTCGCAACTGACTTTTATCGACGCGTTGTCAGTTGATCTCCAGGCCCGTCACTTTCCGCCGTTGGGATTTCGCTGGATTGATCTGGCCGGAGAATTGACCAGCCCCTTGTCGAACCAGCCGTTCGAGGTGCGCGGTCACCTGTCGCTTGGTGGCCGCAGCCGGCTTGATTTGAGCGGTCCGGATTTGCGCGTGACGGGAGAACCGCAAATAAACGCCGGGCCTATTCAGCTCCAACTGGATCAGCAACTGAATGAGCCCAGCACACTGGCGCTTGATCTTGATCAGTTGCTGATCACCGACTCGCTCAATAACACACTTTCGACCAATCACCTGGCTGCCGCGCTGTCCTGGCAGGCACTGGATGATGAAAGTTTGCGCTTGGCAGTGAGACTGAAAGCAACTGAACCGACTCAACTGGGCCTGCAACTGGCCGCCGAGCCGGTAAAGCGCGACGCCCTGGCCGCATTGATCGAAGGCCTGCAACAGCTCAACCAGGCCCCACCCGACAGCACCGCGCAGCAGTTCGCAATGCTGACCATCGCCAGTGCCTGGCAACAGATGTCAGAGGCCGGGCTGGTCATTTCGCTGGACGAATTGAGTACGGGCCCAAAGGGTCACTTTTCCGGTCGCTGGAACACCCATACCGGCCAACCCGTCTTTCACGGTCAAGCGGATCATTCCAGCTTCCTCGCCAGCCTGACCCCCCTCGTCGCCCTGGGCGCAAAAGTGCGCCCCGACGATGCCCAAAGGCTGCTCCTCGCGTGGCTGGAAGCGCTCGAAGAACGCGGCTGGATGACCCAAACCGAAAACACCCTGCTGTTCTCCTTTGGAGCATCTGAATAAAATCACTTATCTCTCGCGTCTCTGCGCTCTCCGCGAGAAAAAATTTCCTTTTTATTGGTGATCCGCGTCGAATAGCTTCCCGTCGGCCAGTTCGCGGTGGCGGATGCAGGCGACCTGGTTGCCGTTGTCGAGGGTTTCGAGCGCCGGGACCTCCTTTGCACAGGCATCGATGGCGAACGGGCAGCGGGTGCGGAAGACGCAGCCCGAGGGCGGATTCATCGGCGAGGGCATGTCGCCTTCCAGCGAGCGGCGAGCACGCTCGCGCTCCTTGACCGGATCGGGGATCGGCACCGACTCGATCAAGGCACGCGTATAGGGATGGCGCGGTTTGAGATAGATACTGTCGCGATCAGCCACTTCCATGACCCGGCCCAAATACATCACCAGTACCCGGTCGGAAACATGCCGAACCACGGAAAGATCGTGGGCAATAAAGATCAGCGACAGCTGAAGCTTGGTTTGCAGGTCGTTTAGCAGGTTGACGATCTGGGCCTGGATCGAAACATCCAGCGCTGAGACCGGCTCGTCGCACACCACCAGTCGCGGGTTGACCACCAGCGCCCGGGCAATGCCGATGCGCTGACACTGACCGCCGGAAAATTCGTGTGGGTAGCGGTTGATCTGCTCCGGCAGCAGGCCAACCAGCTTCATCATCCCCTGCACCCGCTCACGTACCTGCAGCCGTGACATGGATGGATAGAAGGTCCGCAAGGGTTCGGCCACGATATCGCCGACGGTCATGCGCGGGTCCAGCGAGCCGGACGGATCCTGGAATATCAACTGAATCTCTCGCCGCTTGGCGCGCATTTGCTCTTCACTCAGGCCGACCAGATCCTCACCCAGCCAGGTGACTGACCCGCCCCTGGGCCGGACCAGACCGAGAATGGCGCGGGCCAGCGTCGACTTGCCACAGCCGGACTCGCCGACAATACCGAGTGTTTCGGCCGGCATCACGTCGAAACTGACCTGATCGACCGCCCGAATGGTGTGATAGTCGTGCCGGAACAGACGTCCGGTGTCGATCCGGAAATGCACCGACAAGTCGCGCACCTCGAGCACCGGCGCGCGCATCAGCTCACCTCCTCCTGTCTTGACGGCAACTGGTCCAGATGGCAGCGCTTGTAGCGACCCTCAGTGACTTCATCGAAGGTCGGTCGCTCCTTGCAGCGATCGAACGCGTACAGGCAACGTGGCGCAAACGGACACCCGGACGGCACCTCCAGCAAGTTCGGCGGATTGCCCGGGATGGCATTGAGAATACCGGAGCGCAGCTGGTCCAGGCGGGGAACGGAATTGAGCAGGCCTTCGGTGTAAGGATGACGCGGGTTTGCGAACAGTTCGTGGACTTCGGCCATTTCCATTTCCTGGCCGGCATAGACCACCAGCACCTGGTCGCACAGTCCGGCGACCACACCCAGATCGTGAGTAATCAGCAAAATTGCCGTCGATGACTGCTCTGACAACTCGCCCATCAAACTGTTGATCTGCGATTGCACGGTCACATCCAGCGCGGTCGTGGGCTCATCGGCAATCAGCAAGTCCGGCTGGCACAACAAACCCATGGCAATCATGACGCGCTGACACATGCCGCCCGACAGTTCGTGCGGATATTGGCGCATGCGTTCGGCCGGATCGCTCAAGCGAACCTGACGGAGCATTTCAATGGCCCGCTCGCGCGCCTGCCTGCGCTTGAGGTTGCGATGGTGAGTCAACACCTCGACCAGTTGATCGCCGATGGTCATGTACGGGTTCAGGGAACTGACCGGGTCCTGGAAGATCATGGAAATTTTGGATCCGCGAATCCGGGTCAGCTCCGACAGCGACATGCCCAGCAATTCCTGGCCGCGAAACTTGACCGACCCGGTGGCCCGGCCATTCTCGGCCAACAGTCCCATCAGCGCCAGCGCAGTCTGGGTCTTGCCCGACCCTGACTCACCGACCAGCCCCAGCGTCTGGCCCGGTTCGAGATCGAAACTGATGCCGTTGACGGCATGAACCACCCCGTCGGGGGTGTCGAACGAAACGGTCAGATCCCTGACTTCAAGAAGTGCCATAGCTACAGTCTGTCCTTAGGATCCAGCGCATCGCGCAGGCCGTCACCGAGAAAATTGAACGCGAACAGGGTCACGGCCAGAAAGCTGGCCGGAAGCAGCAGCGACCAGGGCGCGGTCTCCAGTTCCTGGGCACCTTCGTTGACCAGCGCGCCCCACGAGGTCAGCGGTTCCTGAACACCCAGGCCAAGAAAGCTCAAAAAGGATTCGACCAGAATTACCTGTGGAATGGTCAGGGTCACATAAACGATCACCACACCCAGCAGATTGGGGATAATGTGGCGCCGGATGATCTGCATTTCGGTGGCACCGCAGGCGCGCGCTGCTTCGACAAAGTCCTTGGTTTTCAGGCTCAAGGTCTGGCCACGCACGATGCGCGCCATATCCAGCCAGTTGATCGCCCCGATAGCCACGAAGATAAGAAAAATATTGCGCCCGAATATCACCATCAACACAATAACGAAAAACATGAACGGCATGGCATAAATGCCATCGACGAAGCGCATCATCAGGTTATCAACGCGGCCGCCAAAATAGCCGGCTATCGCTCCATAGGTAATTCCGATGACCAGCGACACCAGCGTGGCGACGATGCCGACCAGCAACGAA
>CAZFYM010000013.1:24345-56683 GCA_964523755.1 uncultured Wenzhouxiangella sp.
CCGCCAATCAGGGTGCGCACGTACAAATCCCGCCCCAGGGCATCGGTACCGAACACGTGGCCGGTCTCCAGCGATGGCGGCGTGGAATAATGGTCCCAGTCGGGTATCTCGTGGTCCCAGGAAGTCAGCATGGGGCCAAAAATCACCATCAGAATCATGCTCAGCAGCACCACCAGTCCGGTCACGGCGGCCTTGTTTTTCAGCAGCCGATGCCAGGCATCCACGTACAGTGATCGGCCGTGAATGGTGCGCCGGTCCAGGGCCTGGTCAAAGGCGTCTTGAGTGGTCTCGATCATTCACAGCCCTCGTCATAACGAATGCGTGGATCGAGCCAGGCATAGAGCAGGTCGACCAGAAAATTGAACAGGATGATCAGCACACCATAAAGAATGACCACGCCCATGACCAGGGTGTAATCGCGGTTCAGCGCACCCTGGACAAAATACGAGCCGATGCCGGGAACTGTAAAGATCCGCTCGACCACCACCGAGCCGGTCAGGATGGCCGCAGCTGCCGGCCCCAGATAAGAAAGCACCGGCAGCAAGGCCGGCTTGAGCGCATGGTTGATCAACACCTCTTTTTCCGGCATGCCCTTGGCTCGGGCGGTGCGGATAAAGCTCGAGTGCAGCACTTCAATCATTGAGCCGCGGGTGATGCGCGCAATATAGGCAATCATTGGCAGAGCCAGAGTAATCACCGGCAACAACATGCGATCGAACTCGAAGGCCCAGCCACCGGCCGGCAGCCAGCCCAGGGTGATGGCAAACAATAAAATCAGCAGCGGGGCCATGACAAAGGTAGGCACGGAAATCCCGATCATCGCCACTAACATGACGGTATAGTCGGTCGGCCGATTCTGTTTCAGTGCCGCCCAGGCCCCGATCGGAACACCAATCAAAAGGGCCAGCACCAGGGCCAGAAGACCGAGGGTGAACGACACCGGCGCACCCTGGGCGATCAGATCGTTGATGGTCCAGTCCAGGTAGTGAAACGACGGCCCGAAATCCAGTCGTGCAATCTGCCACAGATAGCGCCCGTACTGAACCACCAGCGGTTCATCCAGATGGTACTTGGCCGCCAGATTGGCCTCGATTTCTGGCGGCAGTGCCCGCTCCGAATCAAACGGCCCGCCGGGTGCGATCCGAATCAGAAAAAATGCAAACGTGATCAACAGAAACAACGTCGGCACCGCCGAACCCAGCCGCTTGAGACTGTAGCTGAGCATGTCGACTAAAAAGCCTCTCGCAAAGGCGCAAAGGCGCAATGGACGCAATGAAGATCAGTCATGAAGTTGATTGACCACCCTGACTATTCCATTTTTCATAAGCTCCTCACTGAAATTCATTAACAAGCCAAGTTTCAAATTCGTCAGTTTCAAGTAGGTGAGAAGTTGTTTTTTGTGCGAAGGACCTGGTTTCTCGACCGCCTTGATCTCAAGAATCACTTTATTCTCGACAACCAGGTCCGCTCGAAAGGCGATATCAAATATCATCCCATCGTAATTCAAGGGAATTGGTACCTGCCTTTTTACATCAAGGCCACGATCAGCCAACTTTTTTGACAGTATGGTTTCGTAAACCGTTTCCAGCAACCCCGGCCCCAGGCTACGGTGAAGCGCGATCGCTTCCTCAACTACGGCAAGAGAAATAGCATTCTCAGTTATCCCTTGCGTCCTTTGCGCCTCTGCGCCTTTGCGAGAGGCTTTTGCTTCAGTCATCAGAACCCTCGACAGTTTCTTCCACGCCGCGTTCGCGTAGCAGGTACATGTGGCGGGTGAGGTGGTGGTCCATGACGTTTTCGGACCAGCCTTTCAGGCGCGGGTCGACCAGGCGTTTGGAGACATATACGAAGGTCGGCAGGATGACCTGGTCAGCCATCAGTAGACGTTCGGCCTCGCGCATCAGGTTGCGACGCAGAGCCGGGATGCGTTCGCCCGCGATCTGCTCCAGCAGGCGATCATAGCGCGGGTTGTTGTAGCCGGCATCGTTGCGGCCGTGGCCGGAATGAAACAGTTCCAGAAAGGTAAAAGCGTCCTGATAATCACCGATCCAGCCGGCCCGAAACACTTCGGTCACCCGGCCCTGGGCGCGGTTTTGCAGAAAGACCCGGAACTCCTCGTTGATCAAACGGGTGCGCACACCCAGCACCTGCTTCCACATGGCTGATACGGCAACGGCGATTTTCCGATGATTCTCCGAGCTGTTGTAGCGCAGCTCCACGGTCAGCGGCTGGTCCTCGGAGTAACCTGCCTGCTGGTATAAGCGGCGTGCTTCGGCTTCGCGCTCGACCTGGGTCCATTCGGCCTCTTCCGGCACCGGTGGCTCGTAATCCGGCAGCCCGGGCGGCACCAGGCCGAAGGTCGGAATTTCGCCAAAACGGGTCACCCGCTCGGTCAGAATGGTGCGATCAATTGCCAGGCTCAGCGCCCGACGCAGCGCCAGGTTTTCCTCGAACGGAGCGCGGCGCAGGTTGTAACTGAAAAAATAGGTGCCGAACCATGGCGCAACCATCAAGGCCTCGCCCATGTTTTCTTGCAGCCAGCGGAACTGATTGTTTGGCACCTGGTAGGTCCAGTGCAGATCACCGGCCCGAAAGCGGTTGAACTCGGTGCTTTCATCCTCAAAGGGGTAGAACACCACCCGCTCAATCACGACCTCGTCGGCCAGTCGATAGTGCGGATTGCTGACCAGGTCAATTTGCGCGCGCACCCGCCAATCAGCCAGCTCGTAGGCACCATTGGAAACCAGATTGCCCGGGCGAACGTGCGCGCTGCCGTGGGTTTCCAGACTGGCCCGGTGCACCGGGAAAGTGGTCGGATGGGTCAGCAGGCCAAGAAAGTAAGGGGTTGGCGCATCGAGCAGCACCTGGAAAGTCGAGTCATTCAGCGCGCTGACGCCAAGCTGGTCGGGTTCAAGTTCACCGGCAAAGATCGCTTCGGCGTTCTTCACCGGTGCCAGCATGCGCCCGTAGGCCGCACCGGTATTCGGATTGACCACGCGTTGCCACGACCAGACAAAATCCTGCGCCGTGACCGGTTCGCCGTTGCTCCAGGCCGCTGCCGGATCGATATAAAAGGTATAGGTCAATCCGTCGCGGCTGATATCCCAGTGAGCGGCGGTACCGGGCACAATCCGGCCATCGGGCTCGGAGGTGGTCAGCCCCTCGAACAAATCGCGCAGGATGGTCGAAGTCGGCACACCCTCGGCCAGGTGCGGGTCCAGGGTTTGCGGTTCCTCGCCATTGCCACGATAGAGCACCTGGCTTTCTGCCAGCGCTTCGGCCGGCACACTACCGTCTGCAGCGGGTTCAAAGTCGACGGGTTGGGGCAGCAGCGGAACCGGCTGATCCAGGTCGTCGTTATCTGCCGTACCACAGGCCACCAGCATGGCAACGGCGAGCAGAACAACCGGACGGGAAAACCACTTCATTCCAGACTCAGCCAGCGCGACAGATGAATGTCCATCAGATTGTCTTCAAAGCCTTTGACGTCGGGTTTGATCAAATGTCTGGAGACATAGTAGTACAAGGGCACGATCACCTGTTGTTCAATCAGGCGGGTTTCGGCCTGGCGCAGCAACGCCAGCCGCGTCTGACCCGCAGCCTGGTCGGCATTGTTCATCAGCCGGTCAAAATGCACGTCCTTCCAGAAACTGTAGTTGAGCGGGCTGTCACCGACAAACAACTGAAGGAAATTGGCCGGATCGCGCCAGTCGGCGATCCAGCCGCCGCGCACCACCTCAGTCAGTCGTCCGTGGCGGCGATTGGCCACAAAGACCTTCCATTCTTCGTTGATCATGCGGGTGCGAACGCCAAGCTGCTCGCGCCACATGGCGGCCACAGCGGCGGCCATGCGCCGATGCGACAGGGAACTGTTGAATCTGAGCTCGGTGGTCAGCGGTCGGCTGCGGCTGTAACCGGCCTTTGCATACAATTCGCGCGCTTCGGCCAGATCGGCTGCGCGCTCTGAGCGCGGTCTGGCGGCGCGCTCCTCCCAGCCCGGTATACCTGGCGGAATCAGATGCCAGGCCGGTATTTCGCCGGCACCGAGAACCCGTTCGGTCAGCAGATCACGATCAATCACCAGACTCAATGCGCGACGCAGCCCGGGCTGGCCGGCAAATGGCTCGCGCGCCAGATTGAAAGCCAGAAAAAAGCTGCCGAGATACGGTGCAATCCGGAGTTCGTCGCCAAACTGTTCTCGCAGCCAGTCCCGGCGGCCCGGTGGAATGGTCTCGGTGATGTGGAGCTGTCCGGCGCGATAGCGATTCATCTCCACCACCGGCTCTTCGATCACATGCCAGACCACCGAGTCCAGTCTGACGCCATCCGCATCACGATAGCGGGGATTACGCGCCAGCCGGAAATGCGCACCAGGCACCTCCTCGGCCAGCACGAACGGGCCACTGTAGCGCGCAGATTTTTCGCCCGGCCACGGAAAGGTTGCCGGATGCGTCAGCAGTTCGCCGAACCATGCGGTCGGTCGAGTGAGCCTGACCGTCAGCCGATGCGGCACCGGCATGCTCACGCCCAGTCGGTCGAACGCTACCTGCCCCGTTCTGACCGCAGCCGCTTGATCGACTCTGTCCAGCCAGGCGGCATTCGGCGACGCGGTTGCCGGATCAAGCAATCGCTTCCAGCCGGCCATAACATCAGCCGCCGTGATCGGTTCACCATCCGACCATTTGGCCTCAGGATCCAGCTCGAATTGCCAGGTCCGGCCATCTTCACTGACCGACCACGACGCGGCCAGGCCCGGAACCAGAGTGCCGTCGGCTGCCACAGTCACCAGGCCCTCGTGCAGATCGCGCAGCACGTTGAGTGCCGACAGGCTCTGGGCAACATGGATATCGAGCGAATCCGGTGCCGGCCCCAGGCCGCGTTCCAGCGTTCCAGCGGATACGAGTCGCGCCAATCCAGCAAGGCTGACCAGTACAACCAGCAACAACAGCCGGGGCATTGACAGCAACGTGTCAACACCTCCGGAACGCTGGGCAGTTTCAAACCATGGAATTGACATGCAGCACGACCAAAGAAAAGCGATAATCAGGCCTTCATTCTAGCCCCGAGTTCCGCCGTGCACCCAGATCAACCATTAACCGACAAGCGTGACCTGGTCGCGTGGCTGGCATCGGGCAGTCGCCCTGAGTCTGAATGGCGTATGGGTACCGAGCACGAAAAGTTCGGCTATTGCGTCGATACACTTAGACCTCTGCCTTATCACGGCGAGCGCAGCGTGCGCGCGGTGCTCGAAGGGCTGGCCAGACAGTTCGACTGGGAAATGATTCATGAAGATGAACTGCCGATCGCACTGAAAAAGCCCGACGGCTGCTCGATTACCCTGGAACCGGGCGGTCAACTTGAATTGTCCGGTGCCCTGCTGGACAACCTGCACGAGACCTGCAACGAGGTCAATACCCATCTGGCCGAAGTACGGGCCGTCGCCGAGCCACTGGGAATTGGTTTTCTGGGCATGGGCTTTCACCCTACCGCCCGGCGCGAGGACATCGACTGGATGCCCAAGGCGCGCTACGTGATCATGCGCAACTACATGCCCAAAGTCGGCAGCATGGGCCATGACATGATGAAGCGCACCTGCACCGTCCAGGTCAACCTGGATTTTTCCAGTGAATCCGACATGGTCGCCAAGTTCCGCGCCTCTCTGGCGCTGCAGCCAATCGCCACCGCCTTGTTTGCCGACTCACCCTTTGTCGAGGGAAAGCCCAGCGGTTTCTTGAGTTACCGCAGCCAGGTCTGGACTGATACCGACCCTGATCGTACCGGCATGCTGCCGTGGGTGTTCGAGTCCGGCATGGGCTTTGAGCGCTACGTCGACTGGATGCTGGACGTGCCGATGTACTTTGTCCGCCGGGAAGGCCGTTACATCGACGTGGCCGGAAATTCCTTCCGTGATTTCATGGCCGGTAAATTACCGGGCCTGGAAGGCGACTACCCGCGTCTGGCCGACTGGGAAGATCACCTGACCACCGCATTTCCCGAAGTGCGTCTGAAGCGTTTTCTTGAAATGCGTGGCACCGATGGTGGACCGTGGCGTCGCCTGTGCGCCCTGCCGGCACTCTGGGTCGGGCTTTTGTATGACGAAAACAGCCTGGCCGAATGCCTGGAAATCAGCCGCAGCTGGACGCTGGCAGAGCGGCAACAACTGCGCGAAGACGTCGCCCGCTTCGGTTTGAAAGCCAAAATTCAGGGCCAAACCGTACGCGACATTGCCCGCCGGTTGCTCGAACTGGCCCGCCAGGGCCTGGTCAAACGCCAGCGCTTCAACGGGGCCGGCGACCATGAAGCCGGCTTCCTCAACAGCCTGGAAGAGATTATCGACCGCGGCACCACACCCGCCGAACTGAAGCTCGCCGCCTACGAAGGCCGCTGGCAAGGCGATGCCTCAAAGGTTTTTGAAGAGTACGCGTACTAAAAACTTTCCTGAGCACGCATATGCCTCAGCTACGTTCGCGGGTATACGATATTAGTCAGCTTTGATTGAGCTGAGGATGGGGAGAGGGGTAGAAGGGTAGACGGGGAGAACTAGTGACTTCCATCTTACCTCTCACCCTCTTCCCTATCAGAACAGCAGCTTGAGCTTGTCGTCCTGTGCCTTGATCTGCTTTTTGAACAGGGTCTTGATCCGGTTAAGCACCTTGCTGTCGTCGCCTTCGAACCGCAACACCAGGTCAGAGCTGGTGTGAGACGCGCGAACCAGACCAAAGCCGTCCGGAAAATCCACCCGCAAACCATCAACCATGGACAATTCGCCGTCGCCAAAATTACCTTCGGCAATCAAAGCCGTCACCAGATCATGGGCTTGCTCATCATCCATTGGTACACGAATTTCCGGGGTGGCCTGGGTCTGGGACAAGCCCGCCAGTATTTCGTTGATCGGCCGGGTATCGGCTGCCAGCAGCTCCAGCAGACGAGCGCTGGCGTAGATGGCATCATCGAAGGGGAACCAGCGCTCGGCAATAAAGATATGTCCGCTGAACAAACCGGCAAGAATCGCCTTTTCAGTTCGCATTTTTTCGCCAACAAAAGCATCAGCGCTGCGTGCGGTGACGACTCGACCGCTGGCTTCACTGATTCTGCTGCTCAAGGCGGTGCAGCAGCCGGAGTCGATCACGACGGTAGCACCGCCATTGCGCCCGAGAATATCCTCGGCCAGCAGCATCAGAACCCGGTCCGGCCAGATGATTTCACCGTCACCGGACAGCACAGCCAGGCGATCACCATCACCATCGTAGGCCAGCCCGATATCAGCCTGGAAGTTTCGAACACACAGCTTCAGATCTTCCAGATTCTCGGGATCGGCCGGGTTGGGGTGATGGTTGGGAAAGTTGCCGTCGACGTCAGCATAGAGGGGAATGACATCGGCACCAATTGCTGTCAATGCATCCGGCACGACCGTTCCGGCAATACCATTACCGCAGTCGACGACCACCTTGAGCGGTCGCTCCAGCTGAATATCGATCCCAATACGCTCGACGTAGCGCTCAACAATATTCTGCTCCTCAATTGTTCCCTGACCGCTGACCAGGTCTTGATCCTGAATGCGACGGAAAAGATCCTGGATGCCCTCGTTGTGCAGAACTTCGTGATTGAGTCGAATGTGAAAGCCGTTGAACTCGGGTGGATAATGCGAGCCGGTCACCATCACCCCGCTGCCATCTGCCAGTTCCGCAGCAGCGAAATTAAGAACCGGTATGGGTACAGCGCCAACATCAATCACGTTGATGCCCGCAGCGCGCAACCCCTGACTCAGGGCCGACATCAGCACCGCACCATAGAGTCGACCATCCCGACCGACAACAACTCGTTCAATGCCGCGTGCTCTAGCCTCCGATCCAATGGCTTCACCGATCATCGTGGCACTGCGGGCGTCCAGACCGTCCTCGACTACGCCACCTATATGACTCAAGCGGAACAGCGCGGGATCCAGCACAGGCGGACGTTCAGGCGCTGCCGGAGTGTCGGGTTCTGGTTCTGGTTCTGGTTCTGGTTCTGGTTCTGGTTCTGGTTCTGGTTCTGGTTCAGGTTGGGGTTCGGGATCTGACTCTGAATAGGGAAATGCCTCAGGGTCGCTATCTTGGCTTTCCAGAAAGTCATAACCCGAGTCTTCTTCCAATGCCCGGTCCAGATCCGTCGCAGCGTCCTCCAGAGACAGGTCCAACGCATCCTCAAAATCATCGCTGGAAGCGCGATCGGGCTTGAACGATTCCTGCTGTGCCTCCTCGGGTTCAAACAGATCCGGCTCATCCGGACCTATGAACAGTGTATCGGTTGCCGTTTCATTGGCTGATTTATCGGCTGAAAAACCAGGGATTGTCTCCGACTCTTCAGCGAAATCTGAATCCTCATCGGCCAAGGTATCGGGCAAATCAGGCAGGTCATCCGAAGCGGCTTCATGCTCACCGAACAGGCTGTCATTCTGATCGATCTGGTCGGAATCAAGAAGCCAGTCGGGCAGGTCTTCAATTGGCGCCTGCGCAGGGGCTTTTCTTGGCGGGGACTTGGTTGGTGCCCGCTTTGCCGGCGAAGGTGGCATTGAGGCCTGACTCTTGACAGCCGGGCGCGAGGGTGCGATATCGTACTGCTCGTTCTGGGTCACCGGATAGTTGTCGGCAATTCCGGTCCGCTGGCGAACCAGCAACCCGGCCATCAGCAGGATGATGCCAAGCGAACCAACGATAGTGGCAGCCCGGGTGCTGAATGGTCCCACAATGGTCGTGCGACTCCAGCGCAACTGCAATCGCGACTGTGCAATGTCTGTAAACTCCGTTCCCCGCGAGCTGACGCCAAGCGACTTCAAGGTCACGCTCTGCTCTTCTGAGCCCTGCACCAGTGCGACGGAATCCAGTGAGGCTGAGGCCTGCAACAAGCTGGTTACCAGGCTGACCGGAACGCGCAGAAACAGAATGCCGGTCGTGTCGTTGTCATCAACAATGGCCTGGGCGAACGCCAGGTTCTCATTACCTGTTCCAGGGTAGTGAACCTGAATGGTTGCCCGTCCACCGCGGCGGGCTTCGAGCAGCATTTCGATGACAGTGAAGTCAGGCTCGGGATAGGTGCCCAGCGGAATATCTTCGATTGCGTTGGGAAAGGCCCGCAAATCAATGATATTGGCAATGCCGCGACTCCTGACCGCAGCCTCCATCGCATCACTGCGGCCGCGCGGATTGTTCAGGGCCTCGCGGGCATGGTCCTGAACCGTCGGATCGCGCAAGGTCGCCTGGATATCACCCAGGGCATCGGATATATTGCGGGCCATATCGGAAGCGGCACGGCTGGCTTGTTCAGTCGCAAGCTGACTCTGCATACTGCCGTAAAGCAGCGCCGCCCCAATGATGATGCCGAAGATCCCCAAAGCAATAGCCACCAGGCTGCCCAGGCGAATCAGGCTGCTTTTCGAGTCATTCCCCTTGAATAACGCTCTGGCCATCAATGGGTCCCCGTGTGACCAATACCGCCCTCCGCCCGCTGGCTGGGGCGAAAGGACTCAACAGGCGTGAGTTTAACCTGAACGACTGGCACAACGACCAGTTGGGCAATTCGCTGTCCGGGCTCGATGACAATCACCTCGCTGCCCCGATTCCAGCATGAGATCTTGACCTCGCCCTGATAATCGCTATCGATCAGCCCGACCAGATTACCGAGCACCAGTCCCTGCTTGTGGCCCAAGCCCGAGCGTGGCAGCAGAACGGCAGCCAGGCCTGGATCATCCAGGTGAATGGCCATGCCGGACGGAATCAGCGCCGTCTGTCCCGGCACCAGTTCCAGGCTCTGGTCCAGGCAGGCACGCAGGTCCATGCCAGCCGAGCCTTCGGTGGCATAGTCCGGCAATTGCCACTCCCGACCAAGTCGGGGATCGATTAGACGAACTTGCAGCTCTTTCATGAACTCCCTGTATCTTTGCGCCGCGCTCCCTGCGCAGCCAACACGTCGGCAATGATCTCGACCAGTTGCCGGGCCAGTTGCATTTTAGACTGGCGCGACAGTGACCAGTGATCATTGATCGAATACACCTCCAGCGCATTATCGGCACAATCAAAAGCCAGGCCGTCACCCACCTGATTGGCCGCAATCAGGTCCAGGCCCTTGGCCTGCAGCTTGCCGCGCGCCGCTGTTTCCAGGCGCTGCGTTTCGGCCGCAAAGCCCATCACCAGCGATGGACGCCGGTCATGCGCGGCAACACTGGCCAGAATATCAGGATTGGGCACAAGTCGCAGTTCAAGATTCCCCTCGGATTTTTTTATCTTGTGGGCAGATACCGCTTCCGGCCGAAAATCAGCCACAGCGGCCACGCCGATAAAACCATCCGCATCGTCGATGCATTCATGTACCGCCGACATCATCTGCTCGGCCGTGTCGATGTTGATTCGCGCCACGCCGCGTGGCGTCTCAAGCTGAACCGGGCCGGTGACCAGCGTCACTTCGGCACCGGCTTCGGCCAGGGCAGCGGCCAGGGAGAAACCCATGCGCCCGGATGAGCGGTTGCCAAGAAATCGAACCGGGTCCAGCGCTTCGTGGGTTGGTCCGGCGGTGACAACAAAGCGACGGCCAGCCAGCCGCTGTTTCTCGCTTGATGCCAGGCATTCCAATAGTTGCTCCGGCTCCATCATTCGGCCGGCACCGGTTTCTCCACAAGCCTGACTGCCGGCATCCGGACCCAGCATTCTCACTCCGCGTTCAATCAGGATATGGCAGTTGGCCTGAACGGCCGGATGCGCCCACATCACCCGGTTCATGGCTGGAGCCAGCCATACCGGGGCTTCGCTGGCCAGCACCAGGGTAGCCAGCAGATCATCGGCAAAGCCATGCGCCAGCCGGGCAATCAGATGTGCCGTGGCCGGGGCGATGATGATGCCGTCGGCCCAACGCGCCAGTTCAATGTGGCCCATGCCCGCCTCAGCATCGGCATCCAGCAGATCAGAGTGCACGCGATGCCCGCTGACCGCCTGCAGTGTCAGCGGGGTAATAAAGGTCTCGGCGCCAGCGGTCATGACGACGCGGACGTCGGCACCCGCATCCCGCAGCCGTCGAATCAGGGCCGGCGTCTTGTAGGCCGCCACACCGCCGCTGATTCCGACCAGCCACTTTTTTCCTGCCAACGTGCTCATTTACGGTCCATCGAGTCGATTTCCTAGGCCAGCCAGGGTGATTGTTCTCTATCGCCTGCCAATCGTCAGGCGCGAAAATCCTTGGCTGGTGCTTGAACAACAGGAATGAATTGTATGCGAATCGCCGACTGGCCACAGACCGAGCGTCCCAGGGAACGGCTGCTGGCCCAAGGAGCACGAACGCTCAGCGACGCCGAACTGCTGGCTATTCTGCTGCGCACCGGGACCCAGGGCCGCTCTGCACTGGACATGGCCCGCACATTGATCAACCAGTTTGGAGGCTTGCGCGGCCTGCTCGAATCCGAATGCGACGAGCTGTGCCAAATGCCCGGGCTGGGGCCGGCCAAGTACGCCCAGATCCACGCCGCAATGGAGCTGGCGCGCCGGCACTTGCGCGAGTCCCTGAGTCGGGGAAAACCGCTGACCAGCCCGCAGGCAACCCGCGAGTATCTGCGCGCCGCGCTGCGTGACCGTCCACACGAAGTCTTCTGTGCTCTGATGCTGGATACCCGTCATCGGGTCATTGCCTTCGATGAACTGTTCACCGGCACCATCGACTCGGCCCACGTCCATCCGCGAGTGGTGGTTGAAAAGGCTCTGAACCGCAAAGCGGCCGCCCTGATCGTCGCCCACAATCACCCCTCGGGTATCGCCGAACCCAGCCAGGCCGACCTGGCCATCACCCGCCGCCTGCGCGACGCCCTGGGCCTGGTCGATATCCGGCTACTGGATCACTTTATCGTTGGTGATGCCGAGGTAGTGAGTCTGGCGGAAAGGGGGTTGGTTTGATGGCTGGGAAAGGGGAAAGGGAAAAGGGCAAGCCGGTCGAGGGAGACCCGCTCACTACGGGCTGATCGTCTGGCAAGACTCGATTTCGCTTGTGAAGCACGTGTTTGAAGTGACGCGAGGCTTTCCGACTCGTGATCAGTATGTTCTTGGCTAGCATATGCAAAAGACAGCGATTAGCGTTCCCAGCAATATTGCCGAAGGAGCAGCCCGAGGAACACTTGCGGAATACGCCAGATTTCTTTGTATCGCTCGCGGATCTCTGATGGAACTCGATACACAAGCACGTATTGCCATCCACGTTGACCTAATTAACTCGAATACTACAATCCTCGAAGAAATTCGTTCCCTGAACGCCATGATCAGCGCCTTGATCCGATCAAAGCGAGAGACCGACTAACCCCTTTCCCCTCTTCCCTCTTCCCCCAAAACGCAAAACGCCGAGGAATCCCCGGCGTTTGGTCAATCCAGAAAAGGTGGCCGAAGCCCGTCCCCTACTTGATCTTCGCTTCCTTGTAAGCCACATGCTTGCGCACGACCGGGTCGTATTTTTTGAACTCCAGCTTGTGCGGGGTGTTCTTCTTGTTCTTGTTGGTCGTGTAGTAGTGGCCGGTTCCGGCGGTGGATACCAGCTTGATCTTGTCTCGTGCGCTACCTGCCATGATGATTCTCCTTAAAACTTCTCGCCGCGGGCACGCAGGTCGGTCAGAACCTGGTCAATGCCGTTCTTGTCGATGATGCGCAGACCCTTGGTCGACACGCGCAACTTAACCCAACGATTCTCGCTTTCGACCCAGAAACGATGGCTGTGCAGATTCGGCAGCGAGCGCTTCCTGGTGCGGTTGTTGGCATGAGAGACGTTATTTCCGACCAGCGGGCGTTTGCCGGTCACCTGACACACTCGAGACATGACTGAAAATTCCTGAAGTTACTCAAAGCTAGCCCACCTTTATACCAGAATCATGCCACTTGTGGCAAGCAATATTGCGCGTTATTCCGTTTTAAACCCCGATTGAAAGCGCTGACACCGCCGGCAGAATGATGGTGTACCATCAGGCGAGTCGATGATAAACAAGGATTTCTGGATGATGAACCGGTTGTGTATTGCCACGGCGGTGCTGGGTCTGACGCTGGCGGTTGCCGCTCAGGCAGCTCCCGTGGCTTTTGTTGGTGCCCGCATCATACCGGTCAGCGGGCCCGAGCTGACCGATGGCGTCCTCATTATCAATGACGGCGAGATTATCGCGGTGGGTTCTCGCGAAGCCACTCGCATTCCTCGCGATGCCGAGCTTATCGAACTGTCGGCAGACCAGGTCGTGATGCCGGGCATTGTCGATACGCACAGCCATATCGGCGAGATTGCCGGAGCCGACCGGTCCGGACCGATTCAGCCGGGCGTGCGCGTGGTGGACTCGATCAATGTAAGAAGCTCCGGCTTCAAGCGGGCCCTGGCCGGCGGTATCACAACAGTCAACGTCATGCCAGGCTCGGGCCACCTGATCAGCGGCCAGACCATTTATCTGAAGCTGCGCGAGGCCAATACCATTGGCGACTTGCTCATTCTGGACGGCAACGGCCAGCCAGCCGGCGGGCTGAAAATGGCCAACGGCACCAATTCCATGCGCGATGCGCCGTTCCCTGGTACCCGGGCCAAATCCGCCGCGCTGGTTCGCCAGCACTACATTCGCGCACAGGAATATCGTGATCGCATTGCCCGAGCCGATGCGGATGACAAGCCGGCACCTGATCGCGACCTGGACCTGGAGACTCTGGTCGAAGTACTCGACGGATCACGCATCGTGCATTTTCACAGCCATCGCCACGATGACCTGATGACCGCCATTCGCCTGCGTGACGAATTCGGCTTTCGCATGGTGCTTCATCACACCAGCGAGGCCTGGCGCGTGGCTGACGAGATCGCCGCGGCCAATGTACCGGTATCCCTGATTATGCTCGACAGCCCCGGCGGCAAACTTGAAGCGTTGAATCTGCTTGACCGAAGCGCGCCCGCGCTGGAGCAGGCGGGTGCCCAGCTTGCCTTCCACACCGACGACTGGATAACCGATTCGCGTTACTTTCTGCGGATGGCCGCATTCGGTATTCGCGCTGGCATGTCGCGACAGGCCGCGCTGGCGGCCATGACCATCGAGGGCGCGCGCATGCTCGATATGGGCGACCGGGTCGGCTCGCTGGAGCCTGGAAAGGACGCAGATTTCGTGATTCTGTCCGGTGATCCATTCAGTGTTTACACCCGAATCGAGCAAACCTGGGTCGAAGGCAGCAAGCGCTTTGACCTGGCCAATGAAAAGGATCGCCTGGTCGCCGAAGGCGGTTTTGGCGCACTGGTGGATGATAACGACGGTGGCCATGGGCACGGTCACTTCGGAGGTGACGAATGAGTATTGTCAAACTGGCAGCCGCACTGCTGCTGAGCGCGCTGACCGGAACCCTGCTGGCCCAGGATATTGCAGTCCGCGCCGGCACGCTTTACACCGGCACCGGCGAACAGTTTTCGCCCGGCCTGGTCGTTATTGCCGACGGTAAAATCCAGGCAGTGGGTCCGGCCGATTCGGTGCGGGTTCCCGACGATGTCGAGATCATCTCGGTGGCCGTTGCCACACCCGGCCTGATTGACGGGCGCTCGGTGGTTGGACTGGCCGGTGCCATGAACCAGCCGCACGATCAGGACCAGCTGGAACGTTCGGCGGCCATCCAGCCGGAACTGCGCGCCATCGATGCCTACAACCCGCGCGAAAAGCTGGTCAGTTGGCTGCGCGAACATGGCATTACTACAGTACATACCGGCCACGCGCCCGGTGAGGTGATTTCCGGCCAGACCATGATTGCCAAGACCAGCGGCGACACGCTCGACGAGGTGGTGATCGAGCCCGTCTTCGGGCTGGCGGCCACGCTGGGCGATGAATCAACCCGCGGCCACACTCGCCAGACCCCGGGCAGCCGATCAAAGTCGGTCGCCCTGCTGCGCCAGCAATTGATCAAGGCCCGTGAATACACAGCCAAGCAGGATGACGATGAACCCGGCAGCCGCGATCTCGGCCTGGACATGCTGGCCGAGGTTTTGGCGGGCAATCACCCACTGATCGTGGAGGTTCACAAACATTCCGACATCATGACCGCACTGCGACTGGCTGATGAATTCGACTTCCGGCTGATCCTGTCCGGCGTCAGCGACGCTCACCTGTTGATCGATGAAATTCGCGCCGCTGGCGTATCAGTGCTACTGCATCCCACCATGATGCGTGCACGCGGGCCGGAGGTGGAAAACTTCTCGTTCACCACGGCCGCTCAACTGCTGGAGGCCGGCATCCCGGTCGCCCTGCAAAGCGGCTTTGAAAGCTACGTTCCCAAGACGCGGGTGGTGCTGTTTGAAGCGGCCATGACCATTCCTTACGGTACCACTTTCGATCAGGCGCTTTCACTGGTAACCATGGCACCGGCGCAAATGCTTGGCATTGCTGACCGGGTCGGCAGCCTGGAAGTGGGCAAGGACGGCGATGTGGCGCTGTTTGACGGCGATCCATTTGAATATACCAGTCACGTCGTCGGAAGCATCATCGATGGCCGCCGGGTCAGCACCGAAGTGCGCTGACAATGAGGTCTGGCGGCATCAGCCCTTCACACATTACCGACTGAACGTGCACAAAGTCTTGATTTTTAATTGACTTTTCCTGCATGCCGACTGCCTCATGATTCGTCTCCGCGCCATTACGGCGCTTAATTCAAATTGGAGAGAATCAGATGTTGAACCGAAAAGTCATCCTTTCACTTGCCGCCGTCGTGCTGTTGGGCTTGAGCCTGAGCACCATGGCCGATCATCATGGCAAGTCCGGGGCGAAAAACATTATCGAAACCGCCGAAGGGGCCGGGCAGTTCAGCACCTTGCTGGCCGCCGTCGAAGCCGCCGGTCTGACCGAAACGCTGTCCGGTGCCGGTCCATTTACGGTCTTTGCCCCGACCGATGAAGCCTTTGCCAAGATTCCTGCCGCAGACCTTCAGGCACTGTTACAGGACTCTGAAACCCTGACCGCCATCCTGACCTATCACGTAGTCAGCGGCAAAGTGCTGGCCGCTGATGTGGTCACGCTGGATTCCGCCACGACCGTTCAGGGTTCGGATGTTGAAATCACCGTCACTGACGGTGGCGTTACCGTCGATGGTGCCAACGTGGTGGCTACGGATATCGAAGCCAGCAACGGTGTGATTCACGTCATTGATACCGTGATCACTCCGTAATTTGTTTGTTTGATAGAGTTTCAGGAAACGGCCCACTTCGGTGGGCTGTTTTTTTTTGGGTCCGTTGGAACTCTATCCTCTAAATCAAAGGCGTTTCGCTCGCACGCGCTGACGTCTCCACTTCAGGGCTTCATGCGCCTGCGGCGCAAGAAGCGCGTCACTGAAGCCGTCGTACGTGGGCGAAACGCCTTTGGACTTTGGCTTTTTATCTTAACAACCATTTCCGCCAGGCAACCAGTTCGACAGACTGCTAAAGTGATAGTAATGATTCCAGCCTTCGACAACACCTATGCGCGGCTGCCAGCGCATTTTTACGCCCGTCTGAATCCGATGCCCGTCGCCAAGCCCGGTCTGATTGCAGTCAACTCAGCCCTGGCAGAAGAGCTCGGGCTGGATGCCGAATGGCTCAGCAGTGCGGACGGCCTGGCCATGCTGGCCGGCAATCAACTGCCTGAAGCGGCTGAGCCGATTGCCCAGGCCTATGCCGGGCATCAGTTCGGTCGATGGGTGCCGCAATTGGGGGATGGTCGGGCGCTGCTGCTTGGCGAGGTCAGGGACCGGGCCGGTCAGCGGCGCGATATCCAGTTGAAAGGCTCGGGTCCCACCCCGTTTTCGCGTGGCGGCGACGGTCGCTCATCGATTGGTCCGGTGGTGCGTGAGTATCTGGGCTCGGAAGCCATGGCGGCGCTCGGTATTCCGACGACCCGGGCACTGGCTGCCGTATCCACAGGCGAAACCGTGCAGCGCGAACAAGCCGAACCGGGTGGCATTCTGTGCCGGGTGGCGGCCAGTCATGTGCGGATCGGCACATTTGAATTCTTTGCCCGAAACGGCCGCAGTGAGGATGTGCGCACGCTGGCCGACTACGTCGTCCAGCGCCACTATCCGGTCTGTGCTGGCAGTGACCAGCCCTATGCCGCGCTGCTGGAGCAGATCTTGCAGCGAACCGCCAGCCTGGTAGCCGCCTGGATGTCGACGGGTTTTGTCCACGGCGTGATGAACACCGACAACCTCGCGATTTCCGGCGAAACGCTGGACTACGGTCCGTTTGGCTTTCTCGATACCTTCGCGCCGGACACGGCCTTCAGCTATATCGACCGCCGCGGCCGCTACGCCTGGAGCCGCCAGCCCAGGATTGCCAACTGGAACCTGGCCCGTCTGGCCGAATGCCTGCTGCCGCTGCTGGACGACGACCCGAACACCGCCCTGGAAACGGCCAATGGCCTGTTGACCGGCTTCCAGCCCGCCTTCGAAGACGCGTTTCACGCCCGCCTGGTCGCCAAGATTGGGCTGATCGAACCGACGCCCACCCACATCGAACTGGCCACCGATCTGCTGGATCGCATGGCCGAGAACCGGGTCGATATGACCCTGTTGTTCCGCGCGCTCAGTCACCTGGACGCCAGTCCTTCGGAAAAAGACATGGCCGCTCGAAGGCTGTTCAATCAACCGAAAAGTTTCGATCAGTGGTCAGAACATTGGCGCACCGCGCTCGCCACCCAAAGCCAGGATGATCAATTACGTCAGCGCGCCATGCAATCTATCAATCCGGCATTCGTACTGCGCAATCACCTGGCCCAGCGCGTCGCCGATGCGGCCGTAAACGACTTGGACTTCGGACCGCTGCACGAAATGCTCAAGCTGTTTTCCAGACCCTATGAAGAACAACCGGAGTACGCTCATTATCAGCAACCACCCAAGCCTGACGAAGTAGTTGCCAATACATTCTGTGGAACATGACCGAAAATCCTGTCTAAGGGCCATCCACTATTCAATCTTTGCGTTCTGTGCGTCTTCACGGTCAGTCAAGAATCTACATCCCCCGAAACCGCGACCGCGCGCTGTCGCTGAGGGGTAACCGCTCTTGATGCTCGCGAAGATGCGCATGCCAGCGGCCCAGCTCGTCTTTTGCAATCCGTGCGATGGCGGCTGCGGACACCAGTACCGAACGATGAATGCGCCAGAAGCATTCCGGGTCGAGTCGGTCTTCGAGCTCTTTAAGGAACCTCTGAACAAGTCTACACGGGCGCGCCGGGTCTTTGCGGGATCAGCCGGCGTGGCTTCGGCGAGCGCAGTTTGGTCATTCCAAATAAGCGAGCCGAAACGCGCCGAATGGCCCGCAAAGGCCCGTCCCGTATGGGTTTCGCCGGGGGACGCCGCATCTCGCACGTTGCGCCACTCGGCCGTAGCTATGGCTACTGTCACTCGTGTCGCACCGCACGATCTGCGGCGTCTACGACTGAAACGCGCTCCGTGTAGACTTGTTCAGAGGTTCCTTAAGGCTCATACGAACCAAGGCTTCCTCATCGCGGGTCACCACACGCACGTACTTTTCACTTGCGCGGAAAAACAACACATCATCGATCGCCAGCAGCCGTACCATGTCGCCCTGTGTGGCGGTGATCCACTTCAGGTTGTCGCATGACGGCTTGCCCAGGCGTTGCTCCAGCGTGGCCTGCATTCACGATCGTTCCAAACCCCAGCACAAACCAGCCAAACAACGCCAGGGCATCCCGCCCACTGCCGCCCTGGGCGTAATGGGCGACGCTGGATAGCCCACCCCAGGCGACAATAAACAAGCCGAACAACAGCGCACGCCGCAACACCCAGGGCGCGGAAAACACCGGATAGCTGCGATAGGCCAGCAACCAGCGTGGGCTGCCGGCGGCAACATCGGTCGGCAGTGGCTGGTTCAGATTCAGATCTGTTGGCAGGGACGAATCACGCATGGATCACAGTGGTCGACCGCGCAGGTTGAAAGGACCTTGCGTAAAGTCCAGTCCGTCGACCTGGCCGTCGTCATCGCGGGTGAATTGAATCGTCACATCCAGTGTTTTCTCGACGAATCGACCATCGCCCTCCGAGTCCAGCGGAAAACGCGGCTGTTGTTGCCCACCAACGCTGCCCTGAATCATCAGCTCATTGTTGACAACCGTGATATCCAGGGTGAAATCGCCCATAAACGGCTCGTCCTCATCGTACAGGGCAAATCGACCTGCATAGTCTTCCAGCCGCTCACCCGGCGCGGCGGCCGATGGTTGCCTCGGCGAACCCAGCGGGTAAGTCTCGTCGATCAAATGGTAGGCAAGATCACCCAGGCTTCCCTGCATCAGCATGCTGGTATCCATCAGCACCAGTGATGCGCGTCGGGATTCCGGATCGGCCGCCGCAAAGCTGGAAAATCCGCCGGTACCACCGTCATGAGCCAGCACGAAACCATCATTGACCGGCAAATGCAACCAACCATAGCCCAATTTCTGTCCATTGACCTCGATCAGAACCTCACGTGACCGGTTCAGAACCAGGCCAATAGTCGTTGACTCAGGATCAAGCAAGCCCGCCAGCCAACGCGCCATGTCGGCCGGTGTTGAGCGAATTGCACCGACACCACCCAGATCAGAATGAAAATCCCAGTTCGACACCGCGCTGCCATTGGCGTCATGCCCGGTGACCGTCGGTCCATCCATAGAGCTCCGGTCCATGCCCAACGGATCGAATACATGCTGCTGGAACAGATCCGACAATGGCTTTCCCGTGTGCTCAACAAGTGCAAGCGACAACACCGTGGCACCAAAATTGGAATAAGCAAAGCGCTCTCCGGGTGCCGATTCAAGCTCGCTGTGTGCCAACGACGCAAGCAGATCGGCTGGACCCAACTCGGCATAGGGATTGTTCATATCTTCAGGCGCAAAATCAGGCGGCAGACGCGGCAAGCCCGCAGTATGGGTCAGCAAATGGCGAAGTCGAATCACCTCTCCCGCAAAAGCCGGAATCTTCTGCCCCTCAGGCAGCAACTCGGACAAGGGCTGATCAAGCTCGATTGTGCCGTCCTCAACCAGCGATGCCACCAGCAAACCCTGCAGCGCCTTGGAAATCGAACCAATTTCGAAACGCGAATCAGCATCCAGCCCACGTGCCGAATCGGCATCAGCACAAGCGGAAGCATGTTGGATCGATGGACCGATACGCGTAGCCACCAGGCACACACCCGAACGATCACCGGCAATGCGCTGCTCGACCACCGCACGCAGATCAGCCGTCACAGCCGACCCATCCAGAACAACAACGGCCAACCCGGCCAGCAAAAGATTGCGGATTTTCATGATAAACCCCAACGTTGCATATATTTTCGGAGCTGGAAGCCCGGAGAGTAGTGTTTCCGTGGGCTGCACGGAGTGTTGCCACCCGGAGCGTAGCTTCACCCTACGTGAGGATTGGCAACGCGAGTACAGGCTGCGGAAATGCTGCTATACCGGGCAGCGTAGCGATTCCAGCCCGAAGTCATGCAACGTTGGGGTACAGTGCTTGCGTACAACCAACCTATGTTAAACGCTGCCGGAAGGCCAGGGCTAGTAGTCCCGTCATTAGCAGCACACAAATAAGCGCCCAACCAACTTGTAGTCGCACGGCTATTGGATCCAGTAACACGCCGAACGTCGTGTTGAACAACGGTAAATCAGTTCCATTCACACGCCCTTGAACGTAGAGGTTGTACTCGCCGGAAGGTAGTGGACCTATTTCCTCATAATAAATCAGTGGAGGGGGAGTTCCCGGACATACTTGGGGTGGGGGGTCGATGACGTCGAAGTTCAAATGAATATCCATTCCCTCTCGCTCGATCGAGTGAGATTCCAACTCTCTCTGGCACTCAGCAAAACCCGTGATAACCCGTATCTGAATGATCTGAGTTGAACTAGGAGTTTCCGGGACTATGCTTGCGCTCAATTGCGCATTACCTTCCTGCGCGGTCAGAAGGCTACCGCAAAACAGCCCAACTCCGATAAAATGAAATATACTTTTTATATCTTTCTCGCTGTAACTGTTGAGGGCCAAAGGATTCTCGCACGATACACTAGTGTACCCCGAGCGGGTTTACCATGTTCGGTGATTCCAGCTTCCGCAAAAACTGACGTCTTCGCCTATACGCTTGGCCAGATAGGCCAAATCGGTAGACCCTTGCAGTCGGGTTGAAATCCTGCCTGATGTCGAGGTGCTTTCCTAATTTCTCTCGATGCGTATTCCCGGCACACCCACCAAGCCAATTACAAACTCCGCCCAAATCCAGGCACTTTCCCTATTCCGGCTGGCTGGATGCTTTGCGAAACTGGCTCCATGACTTAACCACGCAGCCAGATCGCCGCCCCAGACGAATCCGGATTCTTCCATGTCGTCACTCCTTGTGTGCGTCGGATGTTTTTCTGCGACAACGACAATTTCTCCGGGAAGAACTTCGATCTGCGATGCGGCTTCAGTCGCCGTTTCCACCGGTCGTCTGATCCTTCACCAGGTAACCGTCTTTCATGATGACCACGAAGTTACGCGCCGGATCGCTGATCAATTCAATGTCATCCATGGGGTTGCCGCTTACCAGCAACAGATCGGCCAGCGCACCTTCCTCTACCACACCGATGCGGCCAGTGTAAGGGCTACGCAGGCCGGACAGCGCCAGAAGCTGGGCGTTGTCGTGTGTAACCAGTTTGAGAATTTCGGCTGGGCTGAACCATTCCTCGAGCAACACAATATACTGGTTTTGCTCGGCGTTCATGTCGGGCTCAAACAGAAAATCCGTTCCCCAGGCCAGTTTGACGCCAAGATCACGGGCCATGGTCCAGACCCGCGGCTGGTTGTCGATGATGGGTTGGCGCTTGGCCCGGCGCAGCGGGTCCATATCCGGCGTATTTGCCCGCAGAACCTGCAACGACAGCCAGACGTCGCGTTCGGCCATTAGTCGCAGCGTGTCTTCGTCGAGCAACTGGCCGTGATCGACAACCCGCACACCGGCCTCGATGGCACGGCGCACCGCGCGCGGCGTGTAGGCATGTACCGTCACATAAGTACCCCAGTCTTCCGCGGCCTCGACCGCCGCGCGCATCTCGTCGAAGGTGTATTGGGTGACATCGATGGGATCGTAGGCTGATGAGGTGCCTCCACCGGCCATCAACTTGATCTGGCTGGCCCCGAACCGCAGGTTTTCGCGCACGGCAGTCAATACCTCAGCACGCCCGTCAGCAATAAAGGTCGCGCCGAGCAGTTCGGCACGTGAGGGCTGGCCGAAGAAACGCCGTGACCGTTCGTGGGGCATGCGGAAATCACCGTGCCCGGCGGTCTGGCTGACAGTGGCGCCGGAGGGCCAGACTCGCGGACCGGGATAACGTCCTCGATCAATGCCGGCCTTGACCTCCCAGATGGGCCCGCCCAGGTCGCGCACAGCAGTAAATCCACGCAGCAGCATGGCTTCGGCCTCACGCGCGGCGGCCTGCTCGGCCACTTGCGGGCTCAGTTCCGGGGACATCAGATCCGCCATGGACAGCGCACTGAAGGTCAGATGCACATGCACATCAATCAGGCCCGGCATCAGGGTGTGGCCCGGGGCCTCGATGACTCGTGCGCCTTCACCGGCTTCAATGTCGTCACCGATGGCAACAATTCGATTGCCACGCACCAATACCCGGGTCGGTGCCGTGAGCTCACTGGACGTCCCGTCAAACACGCGGACCTGGTCAAACAGGACAGCCGAAGCATCGGTCACCTCGGCCAGCAATGAAAGTGGCAGCAACATTGTCGTGAGAAGGTAAATCGAGCGAGACATCATGCAATTCCAGGTGGTAGCTTTTTGCAGTAGTGAGATTAGCATGATCGATCAAACAATCGCTCACAAGGGTGATGCGGGAGAGCCCATGAGAAAGGAACCAGGGTGGACCGGTTTACGAGGGGATTGCACTAACCTGAGTAAGCTCTGATCCCGAAAGGCGCTCGTCCCATGATTACCAAAAGCGTCATCATCGACGCCCGTGGATCAAGGAGCGCAGCCGAAATCCTTGCGCCTTAAGCCTTGAGCCTCGTTTTTAACCCCTTTCTGCTTGCTCAGTCGTTATTCGGGTTGAACGACTTGTTTCCACTGCTTTCAAGGAGCGCCTCATGACCCGTATTTTTCGCCATTTGATTATTGTCTTTTCCGTTGCTTTTCTTGCCGTGCTTGGAGCGGCTTGTGCGCCGCCGGTGCAGCTGGACGATGGGCCGCGTGCCGAGCCGGAAGTTGAATTCGACTCTGTGGCTGAGCCGGTTCGGCCGGTCGAGCAGTCTAGTCAGACGCTTGATCAGGTCGAGGTCACCGGTCAGCGTATTCGAGATCGCGCTGAGGTTGCTGATATGGCCGCCGAATCCCGCAGTCCTCATTTTTCGCCATCCCCGCTTGGCCAGAGCCTGCCGGCTTTCCATTCGGCTTATCAACCGGTTGATCGGGAGAACTATGCCAGCACCGATTCCAATCCGGTGATGCGGGTCAGTGAGCACCCGGTGTCGACTTTCAGTATCGATATCGATACCGGTAGTTATTCCAATCTTCGGCGCATTCTGCGTGAGGGGCGACTACCGCCGACCAATGCCGTGCGGGTGGAAGAGATGATCAACTATTTCAACTATGACTACCCCGTGCCCGAGGCTGGCGGTGCGCCGTTCAGTGTGACCGTTGAACAGGCCACCACGCCGTGGAATCCGAACACTCGTCTGCTGCAGATTGGATTGCAAGGCTACCGTCCCGATCCCGAATCGATTCCGGCATCCAACCTGGTGTTTCTTCTCGATGTGTCGGGCTCGATGAATTCACCGGACAAGCTGCCTCTGCTGGTCAATTCCCTGAAGATGCTGGTCAACGAGCTGGATGGTGATGACCGTGTGGCCATTGTTGTTTATGCCGGCTCCAGCGGGTTGGTGCTGGAATCCACGCCGGGCGACCAGAAAGCGACGATCAAGGCGGCATTGGACCGCTTGGCGGCCGGTGGCAGCACCAACGGTGGTGCCGGCATCGAGCTGGCTTATACCCAGGCTCGTCAGGGCTTTGTCGACGGTGGCGTCAACCGCGTGATCCTGGCCACCGATGGTGATTTCAATGTCGGTATGGTCAGTTTTGACTTGTTGATCGATCTGGTCGGGCGTCAGCGTGACTCGGGCATTGCCCTGACCACGCTTGGTTTTGGAACCGGAAACTACAACGACCACCTGATGGAACAACTCGCCAATGCCGGCAACGGCAATCATGCCTATATCGACAGCCTGAACGAAGCGCGCAAGGTGCTGGTTGACGAACTGAACGCCACCCTGATGATGATTGCCAAGGACGTCAAGATCCAGATCGAATTCAACCCGGCCGTGGTCGCCGAATACCGTCTGATCGGCTACGAAAACCGGATGCTAAAGCGCGAAGACTTCAACAATGATCAGGTGGACGCCGGCGATATCGGTGCCGGTCATACGGTGACCGCACTTTACGAGGTGGCCCTGGCGGGATCGGGTGGCGAACGCGTCGATCCGCTGCGCTATCAGTCCGAGCAGCCGTCTGACCAGCGCGCGACAACCGCCGATGGCTCATCGCGTGAACTGGCCTTCCTGCGCCTGCGCTACAAGCAGCCGAATGCCGACACCAGCCAGTTGATCGAGCAGCCGATCAAGATCGTTGAGGATGAAATGTCCCAACGCCTGGCCTTCGCCACCGCCGTCGCCGCCTTTGGTCAGCATCTGGCCGGCAGCCAGTACCTCAATGGCTACGGGCTTGACGAAATCCTGGCCCTGGCCGACCAGTCCCGCGGTAACGACCCGTTCGGCTACCGCGCCGAACTCCTCCAACTGATCCGATTGACGCAAAGCCTGGGCCTGGCGCAGAATTCCAAATAGCAAAAAGACCAACTAACCGCGAAGACGCCAAGAGCGCAAAGCAAGGAACTGATCAGGTTTTAACTTGGCGTCCTTCGCGTCTTCGCGGTTAGTAATTGATTTTTCCCGGAACCCTGAAACCGGTATCTTGAGCCCCCATGAACGATGTGCGCAGCGATGATGACTTGATGCTGGCCTACGGGCGGGGCGATTCGGATGCCTTTGAGGTGTTGTATGCACGCTATCGACAACCGCTGTATCGCTATGTTTTCCACGCCGTTGGTGAGCGTTCGACCGCCGATGATCTTTACCAGGATGTCTGGTCGCGGATTATCGATGCGCGGATGCACTTTCGGCGCGCCAACGGCTTCAAGCGCTGGGCGTTTCGAATTGCTCACAATCGGCTGGTTGATCATTGGCGCCAGCTTGAGCGTCAGGCCACCGATCCGACAGACGATCTCGACGTGTTGCCAGCCGATGAGCGTGGCAGCCCTGACCGTCACGCCGAGCAGTTCGAGCTGAGGCACCAGCTGCGCGCGGCGCTGATGCATCTGTCGCCGGATCAGCGCGAGGCGTTTTTGCTGCAGCAGGAGGCGGGGTTGTCCCTGGCTGATATTGCCGGTCACAGTGGTGTGGGCCGCGAAACCGTCAAAAGCCGTCTGCGCTATGCCGTGAACAAATTACGGACGCTGATGGGACCCGAGGCTGAAGGTAGTCGACCATGAACAACCCGACCGACAAATCGAACTCGCCGGACCGGGCCGAATTGAAGGCGCTGTACGAACGCCACAGCCAGATTGAACCGGATGCCGGTCTGGATCGGATGATCCGGGCGCGGGCCAATGAGGCTGTGAGTCAACCGGCCCAGTCTCGGTCTTTGCCCTGGATGGGCGGGATTGCGATGGCGGCAGTGCTCGTCCTGGTCGTTGGCATTTTCTACCAGATCGAACCACCGGTTGCGCCACCGTTTCAGCCGGAAACCGATTCGCAGTTCCTGTCGGAGCCGGCCCGGGAGTCAGTTCGGCCCCAGTCTTCGCCGGTACCAGTACCGGCGATGGAAAGCCGGCAGGTGGAGCAATTCAGCGCGGCCCCGAGCGCTGATCGAGAGAGGGCCGAAGCTGCCCAAGGCATAGGCGAATCGATGCCCGCGGAAGCTGGGCAGACCAATGGAGTGCTCGAAGAGGATTTGTCTCGGGTCGTTGCTACCGGCTCCCGGCTTCGACGCAGTCGCGATGCCTTGGAAGACGGGTCAAGACCCAGTGGGGTGCCGGATCCGGAACGGTTGGAGGCCGTTGCCGCAGCGATTGATGAGACCGATCTTGGGCTGGCGCGACGGTTGCTGGACGCGCTACTGATGGAGTATCCAGCAGATCTTGGGGTGAAAGCGTTGGAACGGCGTTTGATTGAAGTTGAGCAGCGCTAAGTGGGGCTTGTCAGTCGGGATGGTTCAATCCAGGGCGCGAGTTTGATCTGAAAAGAACCATCGTGAGGCTTTTAGGGTCACAATAAGGCAACTCTGACGGAGATCATCGTGTCCCAGCTAGGCCATCTTCACCCGTCCGACCTGCACGGGCTCAGCCGACTGGCCGTGGATGGCGTTATTGGCACCAGCCGTCTGGTTGAGGAATTGCATGCGACCATCGCCCGGACCGTTGTTCCGATCGGGCGGGCCGGTGACGGGCGAACCCGGGGCATCACCGGGCTCGTTTATCGCTCAATTCACGGGGTTACCGGCCTGGTTGGCAACACCGTCAATCTCGCGTTTGATCAGGTTGTGCCGCGATTGGCACCTGAGCCGTCCTCGCCCCGGCGGGAACGCTTTCTGGCTGTGTTGAATGGGGTGCTGGGCGACCATCTGGAAGCCAGTAGCAATCCGCTGAGCATTCCCATGGCCTTTCGTCACAATGGCCAGGCCATTGCCTTGACGTCCGAAGCCCTGAGCAATGTGATCGAACGCCCACGCCGGCGCTTGCTGATCTGTCTGCATGGCTTGTGCATGAATGACTTGTGCTGGCACGAGGAGGACCGTTCGGTACCTGAAGACCTGGCGGCAAAACTGGGCTACACCCCGTTATACCTGCATTACAACTCCGGACGCCATATTTCCAGCAACGCTCGCGAGTTGGCCGAACAGCTCGAGCAACTGGTCAGTCAGTGGCCACAGCCGATCGACGACATGGTATTGCTGGGTCACAGCATGGGCGGCCTGATCGCCAGAAGCGCTTGTCATTACGGCCTGATTGACAAGCGGGACTGGCTGGACCAGGTCAGTACACTGATCACGCTGGGTGCACCACATCATGGTGCGCCGCTCGAGCGCATTGGCAACAAAGTCGATCATCTGTTGGCCATCAGCCCCTTCAGCGCTCCATTTACGCGCCTGGGCAAGGTGCGTTCAGCCGGCATCACCGATCTGCGCCACGGCAACCTGCTTGACGGCGATTGGCAGTCGGCAGATCGTTTCGAAGCGACATCAGATTCACGTCAGCCCGCTCTGATACCGCCGCATATCGAATGTCACGCGATTGCTGCCACCAGCGACAAGCACCCCGACTCACTTCGATCCTGCCTGGTCGGCGACGGGCTGGTTCCGGTGGCCAGCGCACTCGGCCACCATGACGACGTCCAACGGCACTTCAACATCCCCGAATCAAACCAGAAAATATTGACCAATACCGGTCATATCGAACTGATCAACCACCCCGAGGTTTACAGCACCCTGCATCGGTGGCTTGGCGATCAACAAGAATAGAAAAAACACAAAAATCTTTTGGACGCAAAGCAGCCAAGCAGCCAAGAACAACAAAGAATTTCTGAATCTTATTCCTTGTTTGCTTTGCTGCTTGGCTGCTTCGCGACAGAAGGATTTTGGCTTTGACGTTATCGCAGGCGGTCGGCCAGGGCGAGGAGCAAATCGTGCAAGCCCAGGAGGCGTTTGCGAATCAGGCCGCTGCGTGCTGCTGCATCATCGGCCAGGCGCTTGGCCAGTTGATCAAGCTCGGTGGCCAGGGAAGGTTTCGTTTGGCCATTGGCCAGCACCGTCTCGGTGCGCTCCAATACCGAGTCCAGCGCCTGCTGTTGATCACCCGTCATATGCCCACCGCGCAACAATTGATCACGCCAAGCGCGGGCGACAACCGGCTCGGCCGGCCAACTCACGCTGAGCTGCTGCTGGGGATTGAAGGCACCGCCCACATCAGCCAGGCCGGCAGCAGCAATTTCGTTGGTGCTCAGGTATTCGCTTTCGGTCAAGGTCAGCACATCCAGGCCACGAATGATCTCGCTGCCGTAAACAAAGCCCCGGTACCAATAGGATGACCAGAAGCCCCCCGTGAGCAGGTCATCGGCATGAATTGGCCCGCGATCAAAAAACGCGATTTCGACCGGGCGGTTGGAATCGGTGAAATCAAACACGGAAATCCCGCCCTGGTACCACGCCTGGACCATAATATCGCGACCCGGCACAGGGACCAGCGAGCCGTTGTGAGCAACGCAATTCTCCACGTCGGTCTGCGGTGCCGGCATCTTGAAATAGCTGGCGAATTCAAGCTGACCATCAACAATGTCGTAGATCGCATTGGCACCCCAGTTGAGCGGGTCCGAAGGCCGGCAACGAGGCCGTGAACCGCCGCCCCATTCATCGGTAAAAATGACCTTGGTTCCATCATTGTTGAACGTGGCCGAATGCCAGTAAGCGAAACCGGTGTCAATGACCTCGTCGATCCGGGTCGGGTTGATCGGATCGGAAATGTCGAACAGGATGCCGTTGCCCGAGCAGGCACCCGCCGCGATGCCCAGCTCTGGAAATACCGTGATGTCGTGGCAGTGGTTAGTCTCAGACGTTGTCTGGGTGCGCGGTCCATGATCGCCGCGCTCCCACAGGCCGGCCAGATTGCCGCTTTCCGGGTCGGCAAACACCGCCGGGCTATGGATGATCCGGGCCTGATCGGGTCGATCCACCGGAATTTCGATCACATCAATCCGAAACAGTGCCGTGCGCTCATCACGCCAGGGATCTTCATCAATGCAGCCTTCCATCTCGTCTTCTTCGCGCACCGGGGCGGTGCCGGAGTTGTAGACGATGATTCGTCCATCCGGGTCCGGACCGGAAACCACCGAATGAGTGTGCGAGCCCCGGCAGGTCTGAACGGCTCCGACCTGCTTCGGCAGGGTCAGATCACTGATGTCAAAGATGCGCAAGCCGCGAAACCGTTCGTCACTGACCTCGTCAGCTATACCCATTAACCCGCAATCCAGTCGGCCACGATTCTGCTCGACAGACATGATCAGCAAGTCATCCACCACCGAAACATCACCCTGGCCGCCGGGGCAAACGACCGCGCTGAGCAGCTCAGGCATGCCATCATCGCTCAGTCGATAAATCTGAAAGCCGTGATAGTTGCCGACTACAAGGACATCATCGAAAAACGCCATGTCGGTATTGGCAAAATCCAGCAGGGCGGGACGCAGCTCGTCTTCGTCATCTTCGTCTTTTTCATCGGCCTTATCGTCGTCATCACTCTCGGCCAATCCACGATCTCTGGCGCGACCACTGGGGTTTTCCGGGTCAAAGAATCCGTCCGGCTTGGGCAGCGAAGCCACCAGAACCATGTTTGAAATGGCTTTTCCGGCATCCCGGAAACCTGCAGCCAGATCAACCCTGGGGTCCGGCGAGTAGCTTCGCATCATTGCCCCCATGCGCTCGATTTCTGCCTCCTGGTCATTCTCGATATCTCTGATAAACTCGAACAGCATCGGATCCTGAACGGTACCCGACTGTTCCAGCAACCCCTCAACCATGGTCAAGGCACCTTCATGATGGACAATCATCAATCTGAGAAACAGCGAATCAAATGCCGGGCCACTTGACGCTTCAAGTTCGGTCATCTGCTCCATCGTGGCCATACCCTCCATGGCATGATCTTCCTCGGCATGATGATGCCAGTTGACATCGGCCGGTGCCTCTCCGCGTTCACGCAGCCACGCCTGCATGAACTCGATTTCGTCATTCTGCGATGCCTCGATGCGACGCGCCAATTCAATCATTGCATTGCGGCTGGTGCGTTCGGCTACCAGCACCGACATATCCAGCGCTTGCTGGTGATGGGCGATCATGTCGCGCATGAATTTGACGTCAGCCGCCGAATGCCGAATCCCGGCCAGTTCAATCGCTTGCGCGGCGGTAATCACCTGGCTGGGTTGACCGGGTTTACCCGGCTGGACAATGGGTGCCTGGGCCATAACCAGGGCGCTTGCAAGCAGCGCCAGCCAAAGCAAACCGATACGCACAAAATCAGAGGAAACTTGATACGGAGTCGTCATTTCAGAAAGGTACCATTCTTTGAAGATTCATCATGGCCCCGCATATTAACCCGAACGTTTCATGAAATGTTCCGGTTACTAACACTGGCACAAGCTGGGCCACGTTCATGTGGCGAGCGGATGATTTTCACGGCAGCCGATTGAAGACGTCGGAGAGCCTTCAGGATTTGGAGAGCGGCTCGCTATTGGGCTTGTCCAGCCGGATTTTGAAATCCGAACCGTTCTCCGGCTTCCCAGGCTCTTCGATCGTTGCCCTCGTTCGGGATCCCACCGGACTCCTGAAGTATCCGTGCCAGATGCATGCAATTCCAGGTCATGATCGTAGTATTGCGCTGGGTGAAGTCATTATCGAAACCGGCACGTCCACCGTCATCCTTCACATCACCATAGGAGAGACCGGGACCTGCCTCGCCGATCCACCCACAATCAGCTTGTGGCGGTGTCGTATAACCCAGATGATTCAGCGCATATCCAATACTCATCGCGGTATGTTTAATGCCATCTTCATTGCCGGTTATCACGCAGCCTCCGACTTTGCCGTAGTAGATTGACTGTCCTTTAGCGTTGAGTTCACCGGACATCGCATAAAGCCGCTCGATCAGAATGCGACAAATCGAACTTTCCTCTCCAAGCCAGATCGGCGTTCCAACAACCAGGATATTGGCCTTCTTTACTTTCTCCCAGATCCTCGGCCATTCGTCTTTCTTCCATCCGTGCTCAGTCATATCCGGGTAGACGCCCGGTGGAATGTTATGTGCGCTCAGGTGCACGTTTTCAACCGCAATGCCGTTCTTCTCCATGATTAACGAAGAAGCATTCAGCAGCAATCGGGTATGACTGTCTTCAGGCCTTCTTTGAAGAGACGTGTTGATGAATAAAGCGTTGAGATTTGTGAACATTGTCATGATTTTCCTCTCTGATTTCAATTGCTTGCCGCTATAATCAGGGGGCCAAGTATTACAACCAAAACGAATGACGAAGCAGAGCTCAAAAGAACGGTGGTTATCCACTCACTAATTCCAAGCGGCCCTGTTTGGAGTAGTCGAGCAAACACAAATAATAGGAAGGTCATTGCCAGTAGATTAAAAATCAATGTCAACCCCTAGCATACTGGACAGCTACGTAACTCATAAGTAATAGAATCCAAATCCAGGCTAATAGCGCCATTGCTGGAGCCAAATTCGGCCTCTTGTTATTTTCGAAAGCACTGGACTCTGCTTCAGAGTTGGGGAAAATAGCCAAGGCAAAAGCTACGCCCGAGACCAGAAAAGGCAAGTAGGCTTTGACCGGGAAAAATTCAGCTCTCAGAATATGACTCATTCCCGGGTTCAGCATGATCGCTATGGCCACCAGCAGTAACACCAAAGCGAGCAGCGGAAAAAAGCTTGAACGATTCCCCCTTCCAAATGAGACACCATATTCTCGAAGGTGCCATGGAAGCAAAAATAATGTCGGTCCGGCGAGCATAATCAGGGCGATAGTGATACGCATGGCCAAATTCTACCGAAAATTATTTTTGAATTCGCGAGTTTATCGAGCAGGTTGTTATTCGCGCATAGGATTTCTTGAGTACGTATGAGGCACAGCCACGCTTTCAGGGACCGGGATGGCGCTATTGAAAAGTTTGGAAGAGGGAAAACGGGAAATGGTTAGAGGGCAAGCCGGCCCGATTGTTAACCGTCATTGGCTTGGGCGGCTTGTTGAACGAAGCCACTACGCGGCAGAAAGCCCCATGCATCCTGTGTAACCCTTGATGAGCGCCCAATCGGGGCGCGTTTTCGAGGAGTTTACCATGAACAAATCCGAACAAAATCGCGGCGACGAGCTGTACCGCACGCACCTTCGAGCCCGGAAGTTGCAGGGCATGAGTGACAAGACCATTGATGCCTATTCTCGTGCCGTTCAACCGCTTTCGGCCTGGATCGATGGCTGTCCGGATCGGCTGCTATCGAGGCGTGATCGGCGAGCGGGACATCCTGGCCAATCGACGTGGCAAGATTACCTTCCGCTATGTCGATTCCGAAACCAAGGAAATCCGAACCCGAACACTCGCCGGTGCCGACTTCCTCTGGCTGATCCTGCAGCATATTCTTCCCAAGGGCTTTCGGCGCGTTCGTGACTATGGCTTCCTGCACGGCAACGCCAAACGGCTGCTCGGGCTGGTGCAGTTGATCCTGCATGTCACGCTCGCGTTCCCGATGGAG
>CAZFYM010000014.1:0-55694 GCA_964523755.1 uncultured Wenzhouxiangella sp.
ACTCGCGACCCCAACCTTGGCAAGGTTGTGCTCTACCAACTGAGCTATTCCCGCACTCAAGGCCGCACATTTTAGCTGTATTGACGAACATGTCAAGCAATTCGCGTTCTGGCGCACCGGATGCCAGACCGGCGCGAGGCTGAGTAAAATTCATGACCCACGTGGGCAAGATCCCTGGCGGTTTCCCCTCAGCCGTTCAAATCGGTCACAATACCGGCCCTGATTGACCATCTCCGCGCACCCATTTTTAAGTGATTCCATGAACCCGACCGAGCCGACCAGCCCCGCAAGGGAAAGCACACCCTTGTTTTCCGTGGTCGTGCCGACCCTCAATGAGGGCGAAAATATCGGGCCGTTGCTTGAGCGATTGTTTTCCGCCTTGCCAAGCCCTTGCGCGACCGAAGTGGTGGTGGTTGACGACAGCTCGACCGATGACACCGTCGCTCAGGCCCAGCGCTGGAGCCAGACTCACCCGGTGCGCGTGATCCAACGTCGCGGAAAACCGGATTTGTCCGGCGCGGTGCTGGACGGAGCCCGCGCCGCACGTGGTCAATGGGTAGTGATCATGGATGCCGATGGCTCGCATCCACCGGAACGGATCAATGACCTGATTGCTCCTCTGGTCAGCGATCAGTGCGAGCTGAGCGTTGGTTCTCGTCATGCTGTCGGGGGCAGCACGCACGGCTGGCCCTGGCACCGTCACCTGGCCTCGTGGCTGGCCACGGCGTTGGCTTGGCCATTTACCGATGTCCGTGACCCAATGGCCGGATTTTTCGCCACCTCCCGAGAGCGTCTGCTCGCCCTGCCCAACCACACGGCCGGTTACAAGATTCTGCTCGAAATGCTGGTCCAGGGAGGTGACGGCATACGAACCATCGAAATTCCAATCGATTTCGAAGACCGCCGGCGCGGCCAGTCCAAGCTCGGTCTGACCCAGCAGATCACCTACCTCAAGCGCCTGACCTATCTGGCGGGAGGACGCGTATCGCTGGGCAGTGCCTCGAAGTTCATCCTGGTCGGGCTCAGCGGCATGCTGGTCGACCTGATCATTTTTCAGATTCTGATCAGTGGCCAGTCGCGATTGGGGTCAGCGCATGTGGCAAGTTTCTTTGTTGCCACCCTCACCAATTTCGTTCTCAATTACCGCTGGACATTTCGTGGCACAGCTCACACCGACCTGACGATCAGTACGCGTTATCTGCGATTTTTCGTTGTTGCAGTGATGGCGCTGATGATCCGCGGTGGCGTGCTGGTGCTGCTGGTCGAAGTCTTCGGTCTGGCCCCCATGGCGGCCATCATTCCGGCCATTGTCGTGACCGCCGGAGTCAACTACCTGGGCTCGGCCTTCTATGTATTTGCATCGACCGCATCCGGCGTGATTCCGCGAGTACGCTGGCATCTGGCCGCGATCGGCCTGCTCGTTTATGTGCTGATTCTTCGCCTGCTTTACATGGGACATATCGAGCTGATCCCGGATGAAATGTATTACTGGGTTTACAGCCAGAAGCTGGACCTGGCCTACCTCGATCACCCGCCGCTGGTGGGTTGGCTGATCGCTGTCGGCACTCGGATTGCCGGAGATACCATTTTCGGCGTACGCTTGATGTTGATACCCCTGACCCTGTTCGGCCTTTGGTTCGTTTATCGTTACGGGGCGACCATGGGTGGGCGCACCGCCGGCCTGATGTGTGTGCTGGCGGTCACCGTGCTGCCATTTTTTGCCGTATCCGGGTTGCTGATGACGCCGGATGCACCGATGCTGGTCGCCTGGGCAGCGGCGCTTTACTTTTTCAAACGTGCGCTGATTGACGACCAGGCCGGTGCCTTTTTCGGGCTGGGCCTGGCCATGGGTGTCGGTTTGCTGGCCAAGTACACCATTGCCCTGCTTGCGCCAGCGGCCCTTATTTTCATGCTGGTAGATCGTCGCTGCTGGCACTGGTTCGGCCGGCCCGAGCCCTACCTGTCGCTTCTTCTGGCCACGCTGATCGTCTCGCCGGTGCTGGTCTGGAATGCGGAGAACAACTGGGCCTCGCTGGCCTTCCAGAGTACCCGACGTTTGCTGGAGAACCCGGAATTTGCCAGCCACATGGTTATTGTCTATGCCCTGCTGCTGTTGTCGCCAATCGTCGCACTGGCCGGGTTTATGGTGCTGGGGCGGTCTCGACTCGAGCTGTGTCCGGATGACCGCAAACGCCGCTTCATGCTGATCATGACGGTTGTTCCATTGGGAATATTTCTGGTCTACGGAATGTTTACGCTGATCAAGTTTCACTGGACGCTGCCGGCCTGGATCGCCCTGCTGCCCATGATCATGACCGCGCTGGTCCGTCATATCTGGCCAGGTACGCGACCACTGAATCGGCTGCACGTCCTGATCATGCGGGCCTGGGTGCCCAGCGTGGTCGCTCTGCTCATTGGCTACGGCGTATTGCTTCATTATCTGACGCTGGGCTTGCCCGGACTGAAAACGAGCGATTTCGGCAGCGGCTATCTGGGCTGGGAGCAGACCACTGAGGCGGTTCGTCAACTGGAAGATCAAATCATCCGCGAAACCGGCCAACAGCCCATCATTGCCTCAACCGATAAATGGAGTGGTGCAGCCGCCCTGGCCTGGCATTACCGCCCGGACGATTTTGGCCATATTACCGGCCAGAACCTGATTGGCATGAGTGGTTCGATGTGGGAGTACTGGTTCGACCGCCAAACGGATCCTTCCCGACCGGTGCTGTTGATCAATCGCTCATCCAAGCTGATTGATGAGGACTGGCTGGCGCTGGCTCTGGTTGACCTGGGACCGCTGCTGTTTGTTGATATTCAACGCAACGGCGAGCCGGTCGGCAAGCTTTTTTACCGCATCGGAAACGGTTTCAAACCCCAGCAGGTTCGCTATCCGGATCGCATTCCGGAGTGATTTACTCTTGCGTCGAGCCCAAAAGCTGGCACAATAACCCGGTTTTGTTGATTCACAATGGAAGGTTATGCCGAAAGACGATCACATAGAAATGGAAGGCAAGGTACTTGATACCCTGCCAAACACCATGTTTCGAGTCGAACTCGATAACGGACATGTCATTACCGCGCATATCTCCGGACGCATGCGCAAAAATTACATCCGCATTCTGACCGGCGACCGGGTCAAAGTAGAAATGACGCCTTACGATCTCAGTAAGGGTCGAATCACCTACCGCATGAAATAAGCAAGCTTCAAGCCTCCGGTGCTGCCGGAGCCACGTGCTTGCTGGGCTCATCTGCCAAAATCGACAGATCCAGCGACCGCCCATCATCGGCGAGCCGCACAGCCACTTTCCCGCCCCCTTCGGACAGACGGCCAAACAACAGCTCGTCGGCCAGTGGTCGCTTGATTGCATCCTGGATTACCCGCTTCATCGGCCGAGCGCCCATCTGCTCATCAAATCCGTGCTCGACCAGCCAGTGCCTGGCATCGCTGGAGACATCCAGCACAACACCCTTGTCGGCCAGCTGGTTCTCCAGGTCCATCAGGAACTTGTCGACAACCTTGAGAATGACCTCGAACGGCAGCGACTGGAACTGGATAATCGCATCCAGCCGGTTGCGGAATTCAGGTGTGAACTGGCGCCGAATCGCCTCCATGCCATCCGGGCTGTTATCAGCCTGGGTAAAGCCGATATTGCGCCGATTCATTAGCGCGGCCCCGGCATTGGTTGTCATCACCAGAACGACATTGCGGAAGTCAGCTGAGCGACCATTGGCATCGGTCAGCTTGCCGTGGTCCATGATCTGCAGTAGCAGGTTGTAGACATCCGGATGCGCTTTTTCGATCTCGTCGAGCAACAGCACAGCATGGGGCGTTTGCGTGATCGCTTCGGTCAGCAGCCCACCACGATCGAATCCGACATAGCCCGGCGGCGCGCCAACCAGGCGTGACACGGTATGCGCTTCCATGTACTCGGACATGTCGAAGCGAATCAGTTCGATGCCCAGGGTCAGCGCCATTTGGCGAGTGATCTCAGTCTTGCCAACACCGGTCGGCCCGGCAAACAGAAAACTGCCGATTGGCCGGTCGGCGTCGCCCAACCCGGATCGAGACATCTTGATAGCCGCCGCCAACGTGGTAATTGCGGCATCCTGACCGAAGACGACCATATTCAGGTCGCGCTCCAGGGTCTTGAGTGCATCGCGATCCGAGCGTGACACCTGGCGCGGCGGAATGCGCGCCATGCGGGCCACGACTTCTTCAATTTCATGCACGCCGATCGTTTCAGTACGCTCCTTTTCCGGTCTCAGGCGTTCGCGCGCGCCCGCTTCATCGATCACGTCAATGGCCTTATCCGGCAAGTGACGATCATTGATGTGGCGGGCCGAAAGCGTGGCGGCCGCCTCCAGGCCTTCCGGTGTATAGGACACGCCATGATGTTCTTCAAATCGGTGCTTGAGACCATTGAGAATCTCAATCGTCTCGCCGATAGTGGGCTCGACAATGTCGATTTTCTGAAAACGCCGGGCCAGCGCCCGGTCTTTTTCGAACACCCCGCGATACTCGTCAAAGGTGGTTGAGCCAATGCAGCGAAGCTCGCCGTTGGCAAGCACCGGCTTGATCAGGTTGGATGCATCCATCACGCCACCCGAGGCCGCACCGGCACCGATAATGGTGTGAATCTCATCAATAAACAAGACCGACTTGTCGCGATCACGCAATTCGGCCAGCACGGCTTTCAAGCGCTTTTCGAAATCGCCCCGATACTTCGTGCCGGCCAACAGTGCACCCAGGTCCAGTGACCAGATTTCGGCGTCCAGTAACACATCGGGGACCTCGCCCTCGACGATGCGTCGGGCCAATCCCTCGGCCAATGCGGTTTTTCCAACCCCCGACTCGCCCACATAGAGTGGATTGTTCTTGCGGCGGCGGCACAGGATTTGAATAGTTCGCTCGACTTCCATCGCCCTGCCGATCAGCGGATCGATCCGGTCAGCGCGCGCGCGGTCGTTCAGATTAATGGCGTAAGCCGACAGCGCCGATTTCTGCTCTTCTGAACCATCCGGGTCGGACTTCTGCACGGCAGCAGCCGGGGGCTCGGCACCTTCAACCCTCTTGGCAATGCCGTGGGAAATGAAGTTGACCACATCCAGTCTGGCCAGGTCCTGCTTGCCCAGCAAGTAGACCGCATGAGAATCCTTCTCGCCAAACATCGCCACCAGCACGTTGGCACCCAGCACCTCCTTGCGCTCGGCAGACTGCACATGGTAGAGCGCGCGCTGAAGCACGCGCTGAAATCCGACCGTGGGCTGGGTATCGCGCTGATCACCGGCCGAAAGCACCGGAATGGTCTCATCGAGAATTTGACCCAGCTCGTGACCCAACATCCGGATATCGACGCCACAGGAATCCAGAACCTCACGTGCTGACGGATTGTCCAGCAATGCCAACAGCAGATGCTCCACGGTCAAAAACTCATGGCGCTTGCTGCGGGCCGTGTGATAGGCCTGAGAAATCGAAAGTTCCAGGTCCTTGCTGAACATGATCTGCGCTACCTCGCTGCGTCGCCCGTCATGAGACCATTATGCTAGAAGATGATTCCGAAAGTTGTTGTGATGAACCACTCAGTTCGCCTCAGTCATTACCTGCTTCTTCCAGCGTCGACTGCAAGGGATGCTCGTGTTCCCGGGCATAGTCATTGACCATGACAACCTTGGTTTCGGCAATTTCATAGGTATAAACACCGGCCACACCGCGACCCCGCGTGTGTACATGAAGCATGATCGTGGTGGCTTTGTCATGCGAAAGACCAAAAAAGCGCTTCAGCACCTTGACGACAAATTCCATCGGGGTGTAGTCGTCATTGAGCAGTACGACCTTGTACAGGGGCGGCTTGCGCACCTGCGGCCTGGCCTCCTGGAGCGCCAGGCCGTCGCCGCGTTCGACATCAGACGGGTTTTCGTGTTCGCTCATGAATGACCGCAGACAGCGCCGTTAGAAGTAGACACCATACTGCGGCACCCGAGGATGCTTTTCAAGCGCGGTTCAGGCAGACGCAGCCTTGTCGAACTGTTCCTCTTCGGTCGACCCACTCAATGCACTCAAGGAGGATTGTCCGGCACTGATCGCCTGGGCAAGCTGATCGAAGTATCCGGTGCCAACCTCTCTTTGATGCCGGGTTGCCGTATATCCCTCCGATTCCGCCGCAAACTCGGCCTGCTGCAGTTCCACGTAGGCAGGCATCTGACGTGCCCGGTAACCCTTGGCCAGCTGGAACATTGAGTGATTGAGGGCGTGAAAGCCAGCCAAGGTGATGAACTGGAACTTGTAACCCATGGCACCGAGTTCGCGCTGAAAGCGGGCAATATCGGTGTCTGACAGGTTCTTTTTCCAGTTGAAGCTCGGCGAGCAGTTGTAGGCCAGCATTTTTTCCGGGTGCTCGGCGCGTATGGCTTCGCTGAAGGCCCGGGCTTGCTCCAGGCTGGGCGTCGAGGTTTCACACCAGATCAGATCGGCATACGGGGCGTAGGCCAGACCGCGAGCGATCGCTGAATCCAGTCCGGCGGTGGTCCGATAAAAACCCTCACTGGTCCGTTCGCCGGTCGAGAACGCCTGATCACGCTCATCGATATCGGAGGTAATCAAGCTGGCCCCCATGGCATCGGTGCGGGCCACGATAATGGTCGGCACATTACAGATATCAGCGGCCAGGCGCGCGGCAATCAACTTCTGTACCGCTTCCTGGGTAGGAACCAGCACTTTCCCGCCCATATGGCCACATTTCTTGGCCGAGGCAAGCTGGTCTTCGAAGTGCACGCCGGCGGCACCGGCAGCAATCATGTCCTTCATTAGTTCATGCGCGTTGAGCACGCCCCCGAAACCGGCTTCAGCATCCGCAACAATCGGTGCAAACCAGTCAATATCACCCTTGCCTTCCGAGCTCTGGATCTGATCGGCCCGAAGCAGCGTATTGTTGATGCTGCGAACCACGGACGGTACCGAGTCAGCCGGATACAGCGACTGGTCAGGATACATCTGGCCGGCCAGATTGGCGTCGGCCGCGACCTGCCAACCCGACAGGTAGATCGCCTTGAGACCCGCACGTACTTGCTGCATGGCCTGGTTGCCGGTCAAGGCTCCCAGCGCATTGACGTAATCCTGCTCGTGCATCAGCTTCCAGAGCTTTTCAGCTCCCATTCGGGCCAGCGTATGCTCGATGGTGATACTGCCGCGCAGACGCACCACTTCTGCGGCATCATAGGGCCGCTCCACGCCGTTCCAGCGCGGATTTTCCAGCCATTCTTTCTGCATTTTGATAATGCTGCTGCCAATTGTCATTTGGGTTGCTCCATGTCGGTAAAAATCGGTTCAGTCAAAACGGTGAGCGGGTCGACCCGGTCTCATTCAAGCACTTCGTAAGCCGGCAGCGTCAAAAACTCCACCAACCGGTCACTGGCCGTCACCTCGGCCAGAAGAGCAGCGGCCTGTTCGAAACGACCACTGGAAAAATCCTCTGCGCCGAGCGCTTCGCGGATCGCTGCAAGCGCCTCGTCTTGCCACCGGGATAGCAACTCGTGAGTAATGTCACGGCCATCATCCAGACGCCCGGCGGGGTGGCGTATCCACTGCCAGATCTGCGCCCGGGCAATTTCGGCGGTCGCGGCGTCTTCCATGAGGTTGTGAATAGGTACGCAACCCTGACCACTCAGCCAGGCTGCCATGTAGCGAATCGCCACATCCAAATTGCCGCGCACCCCGGTCTCGGTAATCGTGCCTTGACAGGGCTGAATCAGCTCTTGCGCCGTCACCTGAACATCCTCACGCAGCCGATTGAGCTGGTTGCGACCGTCCAGATGCCGATCAAAAATCTCCATTGCCACAGGAATCAATCCGGGATGGGCGACCCAGGTACCATCGTGGCCGTCACCAGCTTCGCGTTCCTTGTCTTCACGCACTCGTTTCAGCGCCTGCTCGTTGGCTGCGGGATCATTCTTGATCGGGATCTGGGCTGCCATGCCCCCCATCGCAAACGCCCCGCGACGGTGGCAGGTGCGGATCAGCAGCTGAGAATAGGCGCGCAGAAAGGGGACGGTCATGGTGACCTGGGACCTGTCCGGAAGCACTTTGTCAGGATGCATCTGGAAGCACTTGATATAACTGAAAATATAATCCCAGCGACCGCAGTTCAAACCGACAATTCGACTGCGCAACGCATGCAGGATTTCATCCATCTGGAAGACCGCCGGCAGGGTCTCGATCAGGACGGTCACCTTGATCGTTCCCGGCTTGAGTTGCAACGCCTTCTCGATATCGGTCAGTACGGCCTCCCACAGAGCCGCTTCGCGCCAGTGCTCTAACTTGGGTAGGTACAGGTACGGCCCGCTGCCCTTGCTGAGCAGGCTCCTGGCGTTGTTGAAAACATAAACGGCCGCGTCAAAGAGGCTGGCCGGCAGGGCTCGGCGATCAATCTGCACATGCTTTTCGTCCAGATGCCAGCCGCGCGGACGCACTATCAGGGTTGCCGGGTCGCCTTGCAATCGGTACTGCTTGCCATTTTCTGCGGTCAGTTCGATGGTGCGACGCACGGCATCATACAGATTGACCTGACCATCGATCATGTTTTTCCAGGTCGGGCTGGATGAGTCCTCGAAGTCGGCCATAAAGACGCGCGCGCCGGAATTGAGCGCGTTGATGATCATCTTTCGATCGACCGGGCCGGTAATCTCAACCCGCCGGTCACGCAAATCGTCCGGGATACGGTTGACTGTCCACTGGCTGTTGCGGATTTCCTGCGTTGCGGCATCGAAATCAGGCACTTCGCCCTGGTTGAGCGCCTGCTGGCGTTCGAAACGATCGGCCAGTAGTGCGTCAAGTTGCGGCCGATAAACCCGGCCCAGATGGCCAAGCAGGTTTTTTAGTGCCGTTGGAAACAAGGCCAACGCCGTATCCGGGATGCCTGCCGTAAACACTGGCTGAGCATCGCCAGCCACCAGATCATCACCGGGGTATTGCTGGGACGGAAGATTCATGACCAGACCGTTCGCTACCGTAGGGAGGTGAGGCAAGCCTACTCAGGGTGGACAGTATTTGGCAAATTAAACCTTTCGATTTTTAGTATTGGATTTTATAATACTATCAGATGAGCAAACTCGAACAACGGAGACAGCGTGTACAAAGGCAATCTGATCAAGCACTTGCGAGCCTTTATCCAGACCGCTCGCAGCGGCAGCGTATCGGCAGCCGGTGAAAGATTGTTCCTGAGCCAACCCTCGGTCAGCCAGCAGATCCGGGCGTTGGAAGATGAGCTTGACCGGCCGTTGTTCGAGCGCCACGGGCCGCGCATGAACCTGACGCCCGCCGGCAAGGCCCTGCTGGAAATGGCCAAGCCACTGGTTGACCGGCTCGACGCCCTGCCCGATGACTTCGCGCGACGCTACGGCTCGCTGGAGTCGGGTGAAATCCGGGTGGCGGCCGGCGAGTCCACCATCATGCACTTGTTGCCCTCCCTGCTGATGCGCTTTCGCCGCAAGCATCCCGGTATCTTCGTCCATCTGCACAATGTGACGGGTGCCGACGGGCTGGGCATGATTCGGTCCGATGAAGTGGATTTCGCCGTCGGCTCCATGCTTGACGTGCCGCCTGATATCGATTATCTGCCGATTTATCACTTCAATCCGGTCCTGATCATGAATCCGGATCACCCGCTCAGCCGCAAGCGACGCCTGAGCCTGGCCGATATTTCGCCACATGGCCTGATTCTGCCACCGCGCCGGCTGACCACCTATCAAATGGTCGACATGGTGTTTCAGAAGCACGGCCTGCCCTTTCGCGTCACGCTGGAGGTCGGCGGCTGGGAGGTGATAAAGAAATACGTCGCCCTGGGCATGGGCCTGTCGATCGTCACCAGCATCTGCATCACCGAAGCCGACCGCGAAAGACTGCTGGTGCGCGATATGAGCGACTATTTTCCGCGCCGCTCCTACGGCGTGGTGATGCGGCGCGGTGCTTACCTGTCGCCACAGGCCGAGCGCTTCATTGATCTGATGAGCCCGGAACTGTTCAGCGAGACCGGCTGATGAACCGCTGAACAGTACCTAGGTTTTTCTGCCCGATTTTGCCCCCATATCGTCGGTTATGAATAATCAGATCATGGTGGCCATGTCAGGCGGCGTGGATTCGTCGGTGACGGCCTGGCTGCTGAAACAGCAAGGTCATGCCATTGCCGGCATGTTCATGAAGAACTGGGAGGAGGAGGATGCTTCTGCCGGCTGCACTGCCGAGGAAGATGCGACCGACGCCCGCCAGGTCGCCGAACAGCTCGGCATCGCTTTCCATGCCCGCAACTTTGCAACCGAGTACTGGGAATCCGTTTTCGAGCATTTTCTGGCCGAACTCAAGGCCGGTCGGACGCCCAATCCAGACATTCTCTGCAACCGCGAAATCAAGTTCAAGGCCTTTGTTGAGCACGCCGAAGACCTGGGAGCGAGCCGGATTGCGACCGGGCATTATGTCCGTCGGCGCGACAATCCGGACGGCAGCGTGGCGTTGTTGAAGGGCATTGATGCCGGCAAGGATCAGTCCTACTTCCTGCATGCCCTGACCCAGGATCAGCTGCAACGGGCCTGGTTCCCGCTCGGCGAACTGGACAAACAGCAAGTCCGCAAACTGGCCGCCCAGGCCGGACTGGAAGTAGCCACCAAAAAGGATTCGACCGGTATCTGCTTTATCGGCGAGCGCAACTTCGATACCTTCGTCGATCGTTATCTTCGCTCCGCGCCCGGCGATATCCTGAGCGCTGAGGGTCACCGAATTGGTCGACACAAAGGCCTGATTCACTACACGCTGGGCCAGCGCAAGGGGCTCGACATTGGCGGCCTGAAAGACTTTCCGGAGGCTGCCTGGTACGTCGCCTTCAAGGACATGACGCACAATCGGCTGGTTGCGGTCCAGGACACGCACCATCCCTTGCTGATGTCGACCGAGCTGGAGGCGGTCGAGATGAACTGGATCAGCGGGCAGCCGGTACACGTGGGGAAGCGATTGACGGCCAAAGTGCGCTATCGCCAGCCCGATCAGGGCTGTCGTGTGGTTGATTGCGATCGCAACCGGCTCAAGCTGGCATTCGACCAGCCTCAACGCGCGGTAACCCCCGGGCAGTCGGTGGTAATCTACGATCAGGAGGTCTGCCTCGGTGGCGGCGTGATTCAACGCTGTAATGCTCCGCAGCCGACCGACATTAACACCCCAACTTGAATGAAGCGAGCAATGAGAGAGTCAACGATTGCCTTTGCCGGAATGCTGCAGGTCAGCGAACTGGTGCGCCAACTGGCAAGCTCGGGCACCTGCAGCCAGCAGGCAGCTCGGGCCAGTCTGGCAAGCATTTTCAACCGCTCTCCCGATTCCACCGAAGATGTGTTCGGTGGGCTTGGTGGTGTACGCATGGGGCTGCGCGTCATGGTTGAGTTGTTCAGCGCAAGAAACAGTCAGGAAAATATCCAGAGCCTCAACTACGCACTCGGACTGGCCAAGCTGGCCGCCAAGCTTGATCACGATCGCAAGCGCCAATCCGATCTGGGCAGAGAAATCGACCTGATTGAATCGGCCTGGAAGCAAAGCGAAGACAGCCTGGACAACAGCGTGCTGAGCCAGTTGGCTGATGCCTACGAGCGGCATATTTCGACCATGGATTTCCGCCTGTCGATCAACGGCAAGCCCGATTACCTGAAACAGCAGGACAAGGTGGCTTTTATTCGTGCCCTGCTCCTGGCCGGCATCCGCTCGGCCATTCTGTGGCGACAAGTTGGCGGTCGCCAGTGGCGCCTGATATTTCAGCGGCGTCGAATGCTCAATCAGGCCGAACAACTGCTGGCTGCATGAGCGGCCCGGAAAAACGTCCACCCACGGCCACCGAGAAACTGGATGGTGCCACGGAAGCCCTGGGCTCAAGCGGGTCGCCTGAAAAGACAGGAATCGACCAGGCCACCTCGACGATGGACCCTGGTCAGCGTCCGGATCAAGCCGCGCCGGATCTGCCGTCAGGAACGATTCTACGCGATCGGTTCCGGATCCTGGGCGTGCTCGGGCGCGGCGGCATGGGCACGGTCTACCGAGCCACCGATCTGCTCAAGGAAGAAGCGCATGATCGCGACACTACCATTGCGCTGAAAGTATTAAAGCCCGGTATTGTCGACGCTGACATCACTTTTATGGCCCTTCAGCGCGAAGCCCGGCGCGCCCAGCAACTGGCTCACCCCAACATCGTCACCGTGTTTGACTTCGATCGTGCCGATAAAGTGATCTTTATGACCATGGAGTTCATGCGTGGCCGTGGCCTGGAGTGCCTGCTCGAAGACGGCAAGATGCCAATGGAAGAAGTTCGCCGAATTACCCGCGAGGTTGCCCAGGGGCTGGCCTATGCCCACAAGCAGGGCATTGTTCATTCCGACCTAAAACCGGAGAATGTCTTTGTCCTGGACGATGGCCGGGTCAAGATCCTGGACTTCGGTATTGCACGCGCCTGGCAATCCGAACACAAGGATTTTGTCGAGGAGGCCATCGCCGGTTGCACACCCGCCTACGCCAGCCCGGAAGTCATGAGCCGCAAGCAACCCAGTCCGGCGGATGATGTTTATGCGCTGGCTTGTGTGATCAGCCAAATGGCAAGTGGTGAGCATCCGTATGACTGGCGCTCTGGCCTCGATGCCAGCCGCCAGAAAATGCGGCCTTTCAAACCGGCCGGACTCAAGCGTCGGGAATGGCGTGCTTTGAACGCATCGCTTCAGTTTGATCGCCATTTGCGACCCGCCGATGCTGAGGCATTTCTCAAGCGATTCTTTCCTTCGCCAGTTAAGGCCACTGCCTGGGTAGTGGCGGCAGTTGCCATTGTGTCCGCTGTCACCTACAGCTGGCTGTATCAACCGGAACCTGGCCCGGAGGTTCCATTCTCGGAGCTTCCAGTGGAGCTTCAGGCCCGCATTTCCCGAAATCTTGATGACGCCGGGGCATTTCTGGTCCAGGGAGATATTAATACCGCGCTCCAACTCTACGAGATGGTTTTGCGGTCGCATGCCGGCAACCCGGATGCCGTTGCGGGCATGAACCAGGCCGTTGACCTGGCGCTGACCCGGCTTCGATCCGCTTATCAGGAAGGCCAGATCGACGCTGATGCGCTGCAAACCACGCTTCGCTCACTGCTCGAATACGATACGTTGCCCGGTCGCGCCCGCGATCGAGTGAACAGAATGATTGAGGGAACTCGCTGACTCCGAACGTTGCTCACTTCGAGCACCTGCTCTGCCCCAGGATTGCAATTATTCCGCTTTTCGACAACAATCTGGCTGGCAGGGAGGCCTTTTAATCCAGCGCTATCGTAAAGCCACCGTATCGGTAGCCGGGAGGGTCATCATGAAGCAAAGTCGAGCAGCACTGCTTTTGTTAGCCGCAGCAATCACTCTGTCGCCTCTGTGTCTGGCAGATGATCTGCCTGAAACGGACTCGAACAGGCCGACTGCCGAGATGGAAGGCTTTGAGGCTGTGGATGACTTGTATGTCGTCGACTGCCTGCTTCCCGGCGAAGTCCGCCAGATGGGACGAATGACCTATCTATCACCCCGAGTCCCCACCCGCACCACCGCACTGGATTGTCGTATCCGCGGCGGCGAATACACTGCATATAGTCGAGCCGACTATCGTTCGGCCCTGAGTGTCTGGCTCGAAAAAGCCCAGTCGGGCGATGCCAATGCCCAGCATATCGTGGGCGAAATTCATGAAAAAGGGCTGGGTATCGAACCGGACTTCAAACAGGCGGCGCACTGGTATGAGCTGGCGGCCGAACAAGGACACAACCGGGCCATGATGAATCTGGCCTATTTGCATGAACAAGGGCTGGGCGTGGAAAAAGACCTGCTTGCAGCGCTCAATCTTTACCGCCGGGCTTCAGGGCTCAATGCGAATGATCTAATGTTTGCCGCAGCCGCCCGCGAGCGACTGGAGGCCCAGGAGCGCGAAATGAACGCGGCACTGGAACGGGCTCGTCAGGAACAATTGGTGCTGCGTGAACAGGTTGAGCGCTTGCGCTCCGAGCTGGCAGAACACACCGAGCAGGCAGATGGGGCCTCCGAAACAATTGCCACACTGGAGCGTTTGCTGGTTGAGGCCAGCAGCCGGGTCGATGTGCGCAGCCAGCAACTGGCGCGAATTCGCGGCACTCAGGCCGAACTGCCAGCGGCAACTCCGGTCGATTCTCCGCCGCCTGTACTGAGCCTCGGGGACTATTCCTTTGGCCGATACTACGCGCTGATTGTTGGTCTGGAACATTACCAATACTGGGATCGGCTGCAATCACCGCACAACGATGCACGCCGTCTTGCCGCCGTCCTGAACGAACGCTATGGTTTCGACACCACCATCCTTCTGGACGCATCGACCCGCGAAATTCTCAGTGCCATCAACGACCTGAGAGAAAAGTCGACACCCGATGACAATATATTGATCTATTATGCCGGCCACGGACAACTGCTGCGTCCCGATGATCGGGATCTGCGTCGTGGCTACTGGTTGCCGGTCAACGCTGAATCCGATCGTACCACTTACTGGGTACCCAATTCAGCCATCAATGATCACCTGGCGTTGATCGAGGCGCGTAGTGTTCTGGTTGTCGCTGACTCATGCTATGGCGGCTCGATGTCGACAGATCCCGCCTCGCTGCTGACTGGCATTAATACCCCCCTGTCCAATGCCCTGGTCAAGTTGGGCCTGGCTCGCCCTGCCCGCTACGTGCTGTCATCTGGTGGGCTGTTTCCAGTCCTGGATATTGGCAGCGGCGACCACTCGGTGTTCGCGCGCGCACTGATCGATGTGCTGGAAAACAATAGCGCGCTGATGCGCGAGCAGGAGCTCTACAGCGCTGTCACCCAGCGGGCCGAGCAGATCAGCGCAACGTTACCGTTCACGCAGCGCCCCGAGCTTCGCCCGATTCGCTCCGCCGGACATGGGGCTGGCAGCTTCTTTTTTGTGCCTCGAAGCGCTGCGAACTAGGGAGTAGCCAACAATGAAACTGACCATGGCCTGGATGCTCATTTTGGCGTTGATCAGCCTGACAGGATCAACATCGGGCTTGGCTCAGCAGCAGGAAAATTCAGCGACCTTTCTTTTTGACAATCGGCTGGAGACCACGGAGCAATGGGCCGCGACGCTTTGCGACCTGGATGGAGATGGGCATCAGGAGCTGATCCTCGCGTTGCCCGGCCATGATCGTGAGCGCGGGCGGGTAATTGTCTTGTTCGGACCCACTCCCCTTTGGCCCAATCAGATAAATCTGGCCGATTTACCCGCAGGCCTTGCAGGCGAGTTCGTGGGCGAGTGGCCCGGTGATCGACTGGGCCATGCCGTGCAGGTGGTTATCGACGGCTATGATCAGGATCGACCCCAGGCCAACTTGTTGATCGGCGCACCGGGCGCACGCAATCCGGACGGCCTGGGCGGCAGCGGCAGCGTCTATGTGATTCGCCAGCTTGACAGTCAGACCGAACTTTCCCTGGATTGGCTCGACGGAAATTCGGGTTATCGCCTGCTCGCCAGTGAGCACCAGGATGGCCTGGGCGGCGATTTCATTTTCCTGGCCGCTGAGTCAGAATTGCCGATCGCTCTGCCGGCCTCGCCCTGGGCCAGCCTGCTTCAGGAATTGGGATCAGCGCATCGACCCGCATACTGGCTGGGCGACAGCCAGAGCAGCCCAGTGCAGCCAATTGGTCGACTCAACGACCTGGCCGGTGGTCAGCACCGGCGTTTTCATGCTGACGGTCGGGAGTATCGTGTTCTCGCTCCTGCCGCCGGCCGGGCAGCCACCATCATGCAGGCTGAAGCCCCCCCCGGAATCACGGGTCTGGCGCTGGAATTTCGCCCTTTTGGAGCGATCGGGACGGGTCCGGAAATCAACTTTGGTGACGGCATCGCCGATCAATTCGTTCTGGCTGGCGAGCAGATGACAGTGACCTTTGCCGTATCAGACAGTAACGATCCGCCGGAAAGCCTGGACATCACTGTCGATTTCGATACCTCGGCCAACCTTTTCAACCCCGCTTCGGTCGCGCTGACCGGTACGGGCGTGTTGCGCACATTGGTCGCGCAGACCGTTAGCGGCTTTCCGGATGGCAGCGAGAATTTCTCAGTCATTGTCACCAACCTGCAGGGTCAGTCTGCGAGCGCTCCATTTCGATTGTTCGTCCTGAACAGCTCCGTTCCGGAGATCAATGGCGGACTTGGATTGGCGGACCAAACCGCCACACCTGGCGAACTGCTTGAGATTCCGTTTACGGCCACTGATCTGCTGTTCGATTCTGACTCATTGATCTACCAGTCCACCTCATCCAACCAGACCTTACTTCCCGACACTGCACTGGTGCTGGACGGAGACGGACCCGACCGTCTCCTTACTATTCAATCAGTGCCGGGCCAGGAAGGTCAGAGCAACATCAACCTTGAGGTAAGCAATTCGCTCGGTGAATCCGCCATCGAGACGTTTCTGTTGACAATCGCCGGGGCCGAGCCACTGATCAACAATGGCAATGGCATTGCCGATACCACGATCGTCGCGGGCAGTACCGTGTCACTGGGCTTCACGGTTTCCGATCCAAACTTCGCACCCGCTGACCTGACCGTAACCGTTCAATCCGATAATCCTGCGCTGATCGACAATGCCAATCTCACTCTCCAGGGCACCAACCAGAATCGGGCGTTGAGCATTCAGACCACGCTGGGGCAGACCGGTACCGCCGGCATCACTATTGAAGTTGCCAACCCGGACGGTCTGAGCAGTTCGGCCTCGTTCCTGGTCACCGTGGTTGCAGCAACACCACCGCTGATTAATTTCGGCCAGGGTATTCCGGATCAAACCGTGATAGCCGGTGGGATGATAGAGATCAATCTGACCGTTTCTGATGTCGTGGATCCTCCCGGCAACCTGTTGTTGACCGCCGAGTCGTTGAACCCGGAGCTTGTTGCCAATGATGCACTGGGACTGTTTGGCACCGGTACCAGTCGCATTTTGCGCATTTCTACCGAGCCTGAGCGATCGGGAATGACCCCAATCCGACTGCGCTTGACCAACAGCGCCGGCTTGAGCACCCAGGCCAATTTCAATCTGGAAATCATCACGCCAGGCGGACCAATCATCAATGACGGAGCGCCTTTGCCTGACCGAACCCTGCCGCCCGATCAAGTCACGCGGATTGAATTCGTTGTGCGCAATACCGACGGCCAACCGGCTGATCTGGAATTGCGGGTATTCTCAAGCGACCAGGATGTGCTACCGGATGTCGCCCTGAGACTGGAAAATAATGGTCCGGACTGGGAACTGGAAATCGACACCTCGCTCGGTCAACCAGGCACCACATTGATTGTCATTGAAGCCCGCCAGCCCGGCGGTGGGGTGAGTCAGTCCAGCTTCGAATTAACCATCAATCCTGCTTTTACGGAGCTGGTCCTTCAGGGCGAACTCATCGAACAGCGAATCGGCAACCAGCACCTGACCCGCCTGGCTATCGAAAATACCGGAGAACATACGGCGTTCGGCCTGCTGGTAGCTCTGGAGGCCTTCAACGGTCTGGCAGTGACCGGCAGCTGGTCCCAGGCCAGCGGTTGCTCCGCCAATAATGGCGAAGTCCGCTGCGGAGATCTGGCCGGAGCCGCCTGGCAGTGCCGGGATGAGAGCCAGGCTCGAGTCTGCCGTCTGGATCAGCTTCCGGCTGATAGCAGCGCGGCGCTGATCGTGGCTGTGACAACACCACCGGATGGTCAACTCCAGGTCAGTGTCGACGCCGCCAATGCGGAACCCGTTTCAACCAGCTTCAGCCCGGGGGATTGAGCGATGCTTTTCCGACTTTTTCTGGCATGTATGGGCCTGGTCACCGCTATTTGGATCGCCAGCCCATTGGCACAGGCCCGGCCCGTCAGTACCCAGTTTCACGGCATGGTGACCCACTCAGGACAAGTTCGTGCGCTGGGCTCAGGCAGCGCCTTGCACGGTTCACTGGATTGTGAAAACCAGCCGGATCTTGCCTTTACGTTCAGCGAAACCGCCTCACCCGAACTGCTGGTGCTTGATCTTGATGGTCAGCGCCAGGGCCTGATCAATCTGGTGCTTTCGATTACCGGTACCTGCGGTTCCGGCTCAGCCAGTTTCGATTATTTCCATGAATCCGAAGTCGGCCTGCCGGGGTTTGGCCCCGGCATCAGTGTTTCCCCCGGCGCAGCCCAGCTAACCATTCCATTGCAGGCCGGAGCCAGCCGCAGTCTGCAAATCAGCTATCAATTGGAGGGGGATCGGGCACTATCCAGCCGCTGGCGCCTGATCGGTGAGCAAATCACCTTTGTGCTCGAAAATAGTTTTGGCCAGGCGTCGGCCCGGCGCGCACTGGCCCAGATTAGCTTCCGCGGCAACGTGGTCATTCCCGACGATTTCACTGGCCGGGACTTGCGACGTCTGCGCGACGCCGGGACCGCGCTGAATCGTGCCTGCCGACGAGCTGCCCCAGGGTCACGACTGGAAGATGTCTGCACACGAATTCGTGAAAATGCCACCACCCCCGGTCGTCAGCAGCAGGCGGCAAGCGCGTTTGATGGCAATGCTCTGGCCAGCATCGCGCGAGTCGCCGAACTGGGTGGCAAGATTCAGAATCGCAACGTCAGTCAGCGCCTGGCCGATCGACGTCAAGGCAATGGCGGGTTCAGCGCCAGAGGACTGACACTGAGTCTGGCTGACCATCAAATCGATAGCCGCTTTTTGCCCCTGAGCTTGCAAGGAACCAGCAGTGACAGTGACTCAGGCAGCCGTCTGTTCGGTGAGCGCTGGGGTACTTTCATCAACGGCAATATCGCCTTCGGTGAGCGCGACAGTCGCGAAAAAGAGCCTGGCCTGGACTTCGACAGTTGGGGCATCACCGGCGGCATCGACTACCGCTACGGCAACGGCAGTGTTGCAGGTATAGCAGCCGGTTATGGCAAAAGCCATTCGGATCTCGATCAGGACGGTGGCAAAACAAACTCGGATCACTGGTCGTTGCAGCTTTTCGGCAGCTTTGACTTCGCTGAGAACTTTTACGTCGATGCGACCCTGGGCGCCCTGCGGGGGAAATTCGATCAGACCCGGATTGTTGACCTGTCTGGCATCGGACCACTCAGCCGCGAGGTGTCGACCGGCTCGACCAACACCCATGAATGGTCGGCCAGCCTTGCCATCAACTACCGCTGGCAGCTCAAAAATGGCTGGACCCTGACGCCATTTGGACGATTCCTTTACGCCGACATCGAGATTGATGGATTCGGCGAGTCAGGCAGTGTTTTTTCATTTTCCTTCCCGGATCAGTCGTTCGAGTCCCAGCAATGGTCGGCCGGACTGCGCGCCTCAAAAGCCGTTAACCTGGAACGCGGCGTCATGCTTCCGTTTGCCAACCTGACCTGGCAGCATGAAGCCGGTTTGGATGGTTATTCCGTCCAACCGAGTTTATCGGGAACGGACATCCTGGGCCCGCTGGTCGAGATCAATGACCCGGATCGTAATGTGGGCCGTCTGGACCTGGGGTTCTCTTGGGTTTTTGCCTCCGGCAATCAGTTTTTTGTTCACTACAGCGGCCTGCTGTTTGATCGTGATCGCACCGAAAACGCACTGTTTTTTGGAGCCCGTCGCGAGTTCTAGGAATTTCTCCAACGTCTGCAGCTTGGCGTTGAAACCGCCATGTTAAAATCACCGATTCGGACCGGTGATGCTTTGATTCCGGCCACGCCGTCCTGATTTGACGTTTTGGAGGAAGTACACGTATGCGTAATGAGCTCGACTGCCTTGATCGTTTCGAGGCCAACGGTAAAACCTATCATTTCTACAGCCTGAAGAAACTGGCCGACAAGGATGCCAAGATTCAGCGGCTTCCCTTTTCGCTGAAAATTCTGCTCGAGAATCTGCTGCGTCACGAGGACGGGACCAATATCACCAAAGATGATATTCGTTCACTGATCGACTGGGACCCCAAGGCCGAGCCGGACCAGGAAATTGCCTTTACACCTGCTCGAGTAGTGCTGCAGGACTTCACCGGTGTCCCGGCCATCGTCGACCTGGCCGCCATGCGCGATGCCATGAAAGCGCTGGGCGGCAAGGCCAACCTGATCAATCCACTCTCGCCAGCCGAGCTGGTCATTGATCATTCTGTCCAGGTTGACAATTATGGGCGCGCTGAAGCACTCGATCTGAACAACCGAATCGAATTTCAACGCAACAAGGAACGCTATGGATTCCTGCGCTGGGGCCAGGGCGCTTTCAACAATTTCAAGGTGGTACCCCCCAATACCGGCATCGTTCACCAGGTCAATCTGGAGCACCTGTCGCGAGTTATTTTCGGCGAAGAAGTCGACGGCAAGCTGATGGCCTGGCCGGACACGGTCGTTGGAACCGACTCCCACACCACCATGATCAATGGCCTGGGCATTCTTGGATGGGGTGTCGGTGGCATCGAGGCCGAAGCGGCCATGCTGGGCCAGCCAATCTCAATGCTGGTGCCCCAGGTGATCGGCTTCAAGCTCAATGGCAAACTGCCCGAAGGCACCACCGCGACCGATCTGGTCCTGACGATTACCGAGATTCTTCGCGACAAGGGGGTGGTCAGCAAGTTCGTGGAATTCTTCGGCGACGGCCTGAGCCATCTGCCACTGGCTGACCGGGCCACGATCGGCAACATGTCGCCCGAATTCGGCTCCACCTGCGCTATTTTCCCGATTGATGCCGAGACCATTCGCTACCTCAAGCTGTCAGGACGAAGTAAAGATCGAATAGCGCTGGTCGAAGCCTATGCGCGCGCCCAGGGTATGTGGCGCGAAGATGGTGACGCCGACCCGTCGTTCACCGATGTGGTTGAGCTGGATCTGGGTGAGGTTGTACCCAGCTTGGCCGGACCCAAGCGTCCCCAGGATCGGGTATTGCTGAGCAATGCCAAAAACCAGTTCCTGGCCGACAGCGCCAAGCTGACGGCAAACCGCGATACTGGCAAGGATGGCGATGTCTCGCGGTTCAAGGGTGAAGGTGGAGGAACGGCTGTCGGTGCTGCAGAAGCGCCTGGTGCCGCCGAGGTCACTTACAAGGACCAGACTTTTATTCTCAAAGACGGTGCTGTTGTGATCGCAGCCATCACCTCGTGCACCAACACCTCAAATCCGGCCGTGATGCTGGGTGCCGGCTTGCTGGCCCGCAATGCCCGCAAACTCGGACTGACCGTCAAGCCCTGGGTCAAGACTTCCCTGGCTCCAGGCTCGAAGGTTGTCACCGATTATCTGAAAGCCGCCGGTCTCGATGATGATCTGGAGGCGCTGGGCTTTTACACCGTGGGCTACGGCTGCACGACCTGTATCGGCAACTCCGGGCCACTGCCGGAACCGATTGACAAAGCCATCCGCCACCATGAACTGGTCGCCTGCTCGGTATTGTCCGGCAATCGCAACTTCGAAGGTCGTATCCACCCCGAGGTCAAGATGAACTACCTGGCCTCGCCACCGCTGGTTGTGGCGTATGCCATTGCCGGCCAAATGGACGCCGATCTGGTCAATGACCCGTTGGGCGAAGATCCCGACGGCAACCCGGTTTACCTGAAGGATATCTGGCCAGACCCCAGGGAACTGGCCGAATTCATCCAGAAAAACGTCTCATCGACCATGTTTACCAAGTCGTATGATGACGTCTTTAAAGGCGATGAGCTCTGGAACAGCATGGATACGCCGACCGGTGAAATGTTCGACTGGACCGATGAATCGACTTATATCCAGAACCCGCCTTATTTCGAGGGCATGAGTATGGAGTTGCCCGAAGTCACTGATATCAAGGGCGCTCGGGTGCTGGCAAAACTGGGCGACTCGGTCACGACCGATCACATCTCCCCGGCCGGCTCCATTCAGGCGGATTCTCCGGCCGGGCAATATCTGCAGGAACACGGGGTCAAGCCGGTCGATTTCAATTCCTACGGATCAAGACGCGGCAATCACCAGGTCATGATGCGCGGCACCTTTGCCAATGTGCGGATTCGCAATCAGATAGCTCCGGACACCGAAGGCGGGTTCACCAAGTACCTGCCGGATGATGCCGTCATGCCGATCTACGACGCCGCCATGAAATATCTAGACGACGGCACTCCATTGATTGTGGTCGCTGGCAAAGAGTACGGTTCCGGCTCATCACGCGACTGGGCTGCCAAGGGTACCCGACTGCTCGGCGTCAAAGCGGTCATCTGCGAGTCGTTTGAGCGCATTCACCGCTCCAATCTCATTGGCATGGGCGTATTACCCCTGAACTTCAAGGAGGGCGAAACAGCCAAGAGCCTGGGTTTGGACGGCACCGAGACCTTTGACATTACAGCCCTGGACGACGGCAATGCCAGAGAGGTCGATGTCGCGGCAACCAACAGCGACGGCAAAACCATCCGATTCAAGGCACGCGTCCGGCTGGATACGCCCAAGGAAGTCGAGTACTACCGTCACGGGGGCATCCTGCATTACGTGTTGCGCCAGATGGCCGGGGAAGACGACCCGGTTGAGGCACGGCAGGCCGCCTGAGTCTTCAACGCAGACTGGCGCGACCATCGCTATCGCAAAGATCCGGCAATGGCGGGCAGAACAATCTGCTCGCCGCTGGTGATTTTACGGTCGATTAGATTGAGGGAGTAGCAATTGGTCATGAGTAAATCGATGCGTGTGCCGCATACCCTGGTTTTGATGTTCGCGATGATGACCATCGCGCTGGTGATGACCTGGTTGTTACCTTCCGGTCAGTTCGAGACCGAAAAGAACCCGGCCGGGCGCGATGTGGTTGTACCGGGTACCTACCAGGTACTGGAAGATCCTCCGGTACTCTCTCCACTGGCACTGTTTACCGTGATTCCCCGCGCCCTGGCCGACGCCCAGGGCATTATCTTTTTCGTCCTGATCATCGGTGGCGCCCTGGCCGTGGTGCGCGAGACCGGAGCAATCGACGCCTTGCTGGCGCACGTTATCGAGCGCTTTGGCAACGCCCCCGCCCTGTTGATTCTGATCGGCATCCTGGCCTTCGGTTTTGCCTCGGCCACGCTGGGTATGGCCGAGGAATACATACCCTTTGCCGCCATTCTGATCGCCTTGTGCGTCTCCATGCGCATGGATACCGTGACAGCAATGGGTATCATGGTTGTCGGTTACGGAATCGGCTATGGCGTGGCGATTCTGAATCCGTTCACCCTGTTTATTGCCCAGGAAGTGGCCGAGCTCCAGCAAGGCTCGGGAATGCAATTCCGGCTGATGTTATGGATTCCCTTCTTTGCCGTGGGCTTTCATCATGTCTGGTCTTATGCCAGGCGCGTTCGGGCCAATCCGGAGTCCAGTCTGGTATTTGGCATCGCCAGCGCTCAGCCGCCCGAGATCGGCGAACAGCCACCCTTGAACGTGCGTCGAACCGGGGTACTGATAGCCACCCTGCTGGCGCTGGCAGTGCTGGTTTACGGTATTTCCGAACAGGGCTGGTACCTGGTCGAACTGGGCGCGGTATTCATCGGACTGACCATTCTGGCAGGCATTATCGGAGGGCTGCGCCTGGATGATATTGCATCGACCTTCAGCAAGGGAGCCGCCGAACTGGCCGGCACCGCCGTTTTGATCGGCTTTGCCCGTTCCATTGCCATGCTGCTGGAAGACGGCATCGTGTTGCACACCATCGTCAACGCACTGGCATCCCCACTGGCCATGGTGCCAGCCGAAGTCTCGGCGGTCGGGATGCTTGGCATCCAGAGCCTGCTGAATCTGTTTATTCCCTCAGGCAGCGGCCAGGCTTTTGTCACCATGCCATTAATGGCACCGATTGGCGATCTGGTTGGCGTCAGCCGTCAGGTCAGCGTGCTGGCCTTTCAGTTCGGTGATGGCCTCATGAACATGATCGTACCCACCAATCCGGTACTGATGGGCATCATCGGACTGGCCGGAATTCCCTACGATCGCTGGTTTCGCTTTATCTTTCCCCTGATCATCAAGCTGCTGATGCTGGGATCGCTGGCATTGGTGATTGCTGTGTGGACGGGGTACAGCTGAGCGGGGAAAAGGGAAAAGGAAAAGGGAAAGAGGGTGAGAGAGTTTTTCCCTTTTCCCCTTTTCCTCTAATCCACGTACAGCGAACTAACCGATTCGCCTTCTGACATCCGCCGAATGGTTTCGGCCAGCATCTGGGCGACCGAAAGCTGGCGAATGCGATCGCAACGGCTCGCTGCCTCACCCAGTGGAATCGTGTTGGTAACCACGATTTCATCGATGCGGGAATTTTCAATATTCTCGATCGCGTTACCCGACAGCACCGGGTGAACACAATAGGCTACTACACGACGAGCACCCTTGTCCTTGAGCGCGCCGGCAGCAGCACACAAAGTGCCCGCCGTATCAATCATGTCATCGACCAGAACGCAGATCTTGTCTTCGACATCACCGATCAGATTCATTACGGTCGCCTCATTGGCGCGGGGACGCCGTTTGTCAATAATGGCCAGATCGGCATCCAGACGCTTGGCAATCGCACGCGCGCGAACGACACCACCCACATCCGGCGAAACCACGATAATCTCATCGGAGGTGTAATGCTTCCAGATATCGGCCAGGGTCAGTGGAGAGGCATAGACATTATCCACCGGCACATCGAAAAACCCCTGAATCTGGTCAGCATGGAGATCCACAGTTACGACCCGGTCCGTTCCGACAACGCTGATCATGCGTGCGGCCACCTTGGCCGTAATCGGGACTCGCGATGAGCGCGGGCGACGGTCCTGGCGGGCATAGCCAAAGTACGGCATGATCGCCGTCACGCGCGAGGCCGAGGCCCGTTTGAGCGCATCGATCATGACCACCAGTTCCATGAAATTTTCGGCGGTCGGTTGACAGGTTGGCTGGATCAGGTAAGTGTCGCGACCGCGCACATTTTCCATGATCTCGACCATGACCTCGCCGTCGCTGAAGCGGCCAACATTGGCCCGGCCCATGGGAACACCGAGACACTCGGCGATGGATTGAGCGAGTACCGGATTGGCGGTTCCGGAAAAGACCATCAAGGAAGATTGAGTCACGGAATCACCCGACTGCTGCCTTATCGCTGCGCTGCGAAAAATTGGCTGGGACGGCAGGACTCGAACCTGCGAATGCGGGGATCAAAACCCCGTGCCTTAACCAGCTTGGCGACGTCCCAGCAGCGTAACTGAACGGATTTTACCAGTTGCGGGCAAGACCACGAACAATCGGGAACGCATTATAGCGGTTTTACTTCAGGGTTGAACCCCAAGTTGCCATTGACGAAGAACAATTCTTACCCGATACGGCGAACTCCTTGCCTCCAACCCCGATGGCAGCAACACATTCTGTTCGTTCGCATAGCGTCCGAACTCAATCTCCCAGGGGGGCGAGACGGCCTTGGCCAGGGTTCCATCGGCAGCAAATTCGGTGTCGATCCCGGTTCGCGGTGGAATCAGTCCACGAATCCAGTAGACCAGTTCAGCCACCGGAATCGGCCAACCAACAGCATTCTCAACCAGACGGTCTGGCTCGGATCCCTTGATAATACCGACATCACTGCCTTCCAGAACCGCGCCGAATTGATCGAAATGGAGGCGCCATTGTTTACCTCCGGTCAGGGTACGCAGGAAAATTCGGTGTTCTTCGCCAGCCGCCGCCCAGCTAAATGACAGCGAGCCTCCTCGTTCACCGTCGGATAATCCGACCCGGCCACTGACGGACCAGTGGGTGAAAGCATCGAACAAGGCCTGCCGATCTTCCAGCCAGCTTCCGTCCGGACGCGTCTCCCGACTGGCGCAGGCGCCGAGCAGAACAATGATCGTGCAAGCCAGCACCATCAGACGCAAAGGCGGGCTGCTCACTCCGACAGAGCCCGCAAGCGATCCCGTGTTTGCTGCAGTATCTGATCATCCGGATGCTCCTGGAGCAACTCGGTCAATAGCTCACGGGATTCCTCGCGACGATCAAGATGCCAAAGCACTTCAGCCAGATGAGCACCGATTTCCGCGTTCTCGTCCAGCGCGAATGCGGCTTCCAGGTACTCCAGCGCCTGCTTGGGTTGACCGAGACGAAACTTTACCCAGCCCATGGAATCCAGGATCGCCGGATCGTCCGGCTCAAGTTCCAGTGCTCGCTCGATCAGGCGCAGCGCTTCGCCGTGCCGACTGGTTCGGTCGGTCAGCGTATATCCCAGCGCATTCAGGGCCATGGCGTTATCACCATCCATCTGAATAATCCGGCGCAGATCCTGCTCAGCCAGTTCGAGATTATCGTCATCTACCGCACAGATTGCCCGGGTATACAACAACCAGATACTACTGGGCTGCTCGCGCAGCACGCCTGTGAGCAGATCAACGCACTCACCGGGTCGTTTGGCCTCACGCAAAAGGTCCGCCTCAGTCAGCCAGGATTGTTCGATCAAATCGGTGTCGTCGCTCAGCCGCACGGCTCCCAGCAAGTTACGAGCCTCCGTCAGATTGCCCTGCTGACCGGCCAACACGGCTCGCCTCAGCAGAGCGCGATTGACATTGGGCCCGGATTGAACCCGCTCATACCAGTCCAGAGCCTCGCCCTCCAAGCCAGCCAGCTCGGCCAGAAATCCGGTCAGGTAAGCATGCTCCAGGAAATCGTCCGGATTGTCGACTGCAGCGAGCCGGGCCCACACCTCGCGTGCCTGTTGCTGTTCGCCTGCATCAATGTAATACAAGCCCAGGGTATACAACACGCTGGCATCGGCAGTTTGACCGGACAGCAGCTCAATCGCCTCAACGTTTCGACCCAGTTGCCGCAGGACTTCGGCTTCAGCCAGAGCCAGCCCGCTATCAGCCGGATTCAGGCGGCGTGCCTGTCGATAAAAGTCCAGGGCATCAGCGTAATTGTCATTGGCTGAAGCAAGCTGAGCCGCCCACACCAGGCGCTCGCGCGTCGGTGACATCTCGACTGATCGCTGAGCCAGCTCCAGCGCCTCATCCGCCCGGCCCAATTGCCACAGCAACAGACTGCGGTTTTCCAGTGATCGTTCGGTTTCACCAGGCCCCATGCGCTCCACCAAAGCATCCATCGCCGCCAGGGCTGACGCTTCCTCGGCGACCGACGCCAGCAACAAGGTTGCCTCACGCCACCCATCCGCCGGATCTTCTGCCAGGTCAATCTGATCGGCCAGGCGCCGGGATGCCGACTCGATCAGACCGGAGTTGATCTCACTCAAGACGAGCAACTGGAGAGCTGTTGAGGACTCCGCATCCAGCTCCAGCCAGCGCTGGGAAGCCTCAATCATCGCTTCCCAATTCTCGAGCCGCATGGCGAGACTGACAGCTTGGCGCACCATATCCGGACTATCGGAAATTCTGGCGGCGCTGAGAGCGTGCTCCAGCGCCTGTTCAAGATCGCCAGCCGCCCCCATTCGTTCCGCCGCGAGCGCATGGAACAGCAGATCGGGGTCCAGTTCATCCGCTGAAGGACTCGATGTCGACCTGCCGTCCACCATCGGATCGGAATCAGATTCCGGACCACCCCGACTGGCACAGCCGTTTACCATGGTCATGATCACTGCCAACAACGCCAACAGCACAAGCGACTTGCGCTGTCGGGGATTCCATACGAGAATGGGGAGTTTGTCTGCTATTTTGATCTGCATGTCACTATACGTCTTGGGAATCAGCCATCAGACCGCTCCGATCGCTATCCGCGAGCGTCTGGCTTTTGCTGCTGAACACTTGCCCAAGGCCACTCTGAGCCTGGCTGGCGTGCCTGGCGTTGAAGGCTGCGCGATTGTCAGCACCTGTAATCGAACCGAATTGTACCTGTCCGGAGCACAGACTATCACGCGAGCCGCCAGCGAGTGGCTTCATGCGTGGCACAAGCTGGTGCCGGGCCAGTTCCAGGAACACCTGTATCAGCTCGAACAGGCGGCCTGCCTGTTTCATTTGATCAAGGTCGTCAGCGGTGCCGACTCCATGATCATTGGCGAACCGCAGGTGGCCGGTCAAGTCAAGCAGGCCTGGGCTGTGGCCGGCGAGCTCAACGCGCTGGATACCCGTCTGGACCGCATGTTTCAACACGCCTTCGCTGGTGCCAAACGCGTACGAACCGATACCGATATAGGCCGCGATCCAGTCACCCTGCCTTTTGCCGCGCTGCGGCTTGCCCGCCAGATCTTCGGGCCACTCGATACTCGTCATGCCTTGCTGATTGGAGCCGGCGAGATGATCGAGGATTGCGCCGCCCATTTCAGAGATGCCGGGCTGACCAATCTGACCATCGTCAATCGCAACCCCCAACGAGCGGCCGCGCTGGCCGAAAGCTTCAACGCCCGAAGTGATGGGCTTGAGGCGCTCCCGGGCCTGCTGCTGCGCCATGATCTGTTGATTGCCTGCACCGCCAGCCCCAAAGCCGTGATTACTCGAACCATGCTCGCTGATGCGCTGGCCCAGAGAAGGCATATACCGATATTTGCACTGGACCTGTCGGTACCCAGAAATATTGAACCGACCAGCACCGAGTTAAGCGATCTGTTTCTCTACACCATCGATGACCTGCACAGCATTATCGAAAGCAACCAGAAAAAGCGCCAGGCTGCCTTGCGCCAGGCCCTGGATTTAATTGAATCCGAGGTCATTGCGTTTGAACGCTGGCTGCACCTGCATGAATCCAGCGCCACGCTGAAACGGATGCGCTCGCGAGCCCAGGCCGAGCGGGACGAATTGCTGGCCCAGGCAAAAGCCCAGATTGCAGCCGGCCAGGATCCGGAAGCCGTGCTGCAACGCTTGAGTCACCGATTGGTCAATCGCCTGCTGCACAACCCGAGCATTCGCCTGCGCCAGGCTGCCGAACGCGCTAATGACGAGTTGCTGGCAGCTGCCCGCTATTTTTTTCTGGACGAAAAATCATGAACCCGGGCATACGACAGCGCTTGAGCGAGGTCAGCGAGCGCTTTGAAGAAATCGAGCACCTTTTGGCCGATCCCGAAATCATCAGCGATCGCAATCGATTCCAGGTCCTGTCTCGCGAATACAGCGAACTGGAGCCTGTGGTCGGCCTGCTTCACCAGCTCGAATCCGCCGAGCAGGTCGCCAGCGAGGCCGAAGAAATACGCCAGGATGGTGATCCCGAGCTGCGCCAGATGGCAGCCGAGGAATCCGCTCAGGCCCAGCAGCAGCTCACCCGCCTGCAAGCCGAACTGCAGCGATTGTTGCTACCCAGGGATCCCAATGACCAGCGCAATATTTTTCTGGAAATTCGGGCCGGTACCGGTGGCCAGGAGGCGGCCTTGTTTGCCGGCGATTTATTGCGCATGTACACACGCTATGCAGAAACACGCCGCTGGAAAATTGAGATACTCTCGATGCACGAAAGCGATGCTGGCGGCTATCGCGAAGTTGTTGCCCGAGTGATTGGTCAGGGTGCCTATTCCCGACTGAAATTCGAATCCGGTGCACATCGCGTCCAGCGGGTGCCGGAAACCGAATCACAGGGACGAATCCATACTTCCGCCTGCACGGTGGCAATTCTTCCTGAGGTTGATGAAATCGACGAGATCAACATCAACCCCAATGACCTGCGGATCGATACCTATCGCTCATCGGGAGCCGGAGGACAGCACGTCAACACCACGGACTCGGCCATTCGCATCACCCATTTACCCAGCGGGATTGTCGTCGAGTGCCAGGATGAGCGCTCACAACACAAGAACAAGGCCCGCGCACTCAGCCTGCTCAGTGCCCGTCTGCTCCAAGCCGAGCAGAATCGCCAGCGCAGCGAGCGCGCCGCAAACCGAAAGCTGCAGGTTGGCTCGGGAGACCGATCCGAACGAATCCGAACCTACAACTTTCCCCAGGGGCGGGTCACCGATCACCGCATCGGCCTGACGCTTTACGACCTGGACAATATCATGGAAGGTGCGCTAGACCCGGTACTCAATGCCCTAATGGAGGCCTACCAGAATGAGCTTCTGGCTGACCTCAGCAGTTGATCACCACCAGTATCGCAATAAATCGTATTGCATTTTATTACGTCTGTGGTAAACTGGGGCTCAGAAAAACTGGAACCAACCTGTGGCCAAGCAGACAGTGACACTAAGACTGGATGAGGACGACCTGACCTATTTGTCCCAGGTCGAGATATCCGGAGCCGCCAACTTGAGCGAAAAGATTCGCACCCTGCTTGCCGAGGCCAGGGCCCAGCGAGATGGCATGCGTAATTCCGCCGCAGCCCATGATTTTGCCCGTCGACTGTTCGCCCGCATCGAACGCGATGTCAGCACCAATGAAATGTCGCAGGGCATACGCTCGGAGCTGACCCATCGGGTGTTGTCCTGGCTGCCTGAAGTGACTGCTTACGCTTTATCAGTCGGCAACAATGACGCGCAGGCGTCCGCCGTCGAAAGCGCAAGGAATCTTGAAACGGGCCTGGCCGAAAGGGTTTTCAGCCTCGCCGAATCCATGCAGCAACTGGCCGATGCCAATTTCCCCGGCTGCCTGGAACGCGAGAAACTGGCCAGCCGGGCCACATTTGCGGTAAAAGTAAGATCTTGATCACAGAGCCATCCGGGCATGGGAAGCTTTTCAGCACGAGTTCGCTACAATCATCTATTCCAAGGAGAAGATCATGAGTGAGTCCTTACGACAACGCGTCGGACGCCTGGTCGCCGGCGGATTCAACGCCCTCGTCGACGCCGTGGAAAATGCGGCACCCGAAACTGTCATGGAGCAGGCAGTTAGAGAGATTGATACGGCAATCAGTGAAGTCCGCAAGGAGCTTGGTGTGGTCGAGGCTCAGCGCCATCTGACCGCCAAGCGGCTGGCCGACGATGGTAGACGCCATGATGAGTTGTCCGAGCAGGCACAGCTCGCGCTGCAGCAGGAACGCGAGGATCTGGCTGAAGCCGCCGTTTCGCGACAAATCGACCTGGAGGCCCAGATTCCGGTTCTGGAATCCAGGCTTTCGGATCTGGCCGACGAGAAGGGACGGCTTGAAGGTTATATCGGTGCCCTCAAGGCCAAGAAGCGGGAAATGAACGAAGCGCTGGAAAGCTATCGTCAGGCTCAGCGCCAACAAGCAGGTGGTAGCGATTCCAGCTCTGCTGCGGCCTCGTCAGGCGGCTCCAGCAAGAACCGGGCAGAGCGCGCCACGGCAGCCTTCGAGCGCGTCTTTCAGCGTGAAACCGGACTGGTGGGCAGCGCATCCGGTCGATCGGGTGACGATGCCCGCCTGGCGGAACTGGAAGAGCTGACCCGCAAAAACCGAATTCAGGAACGCCTGGCCAGGCTCAAGTCCGACCCATCGTGATCGAGTATTTCACGGCACCCGGCAGCATTCCCTTCAGCATCGCCTTGCTGGTGATGCTGGGGCTGCTGCTGTTCGAAATCGTCGCTCTCCTGATCGGCCTCGGCGCAAATGAGGTGATTGACGATTTCGTGATTTCGAATATCGACCTGCCCGAAGAACCCTGGGGCGGATCGCCTGATATTTCAACCGGTATTGAAGGAACCGGCGCGCCCGACGGCGGCAGCGCTTTGGGGCGCATGCTGGCCTGGCTATACATTGGCCGAATCCCGGTGCTCATGATACTGACCATCTTTCTGACAATTTTCAGCATCACCGGACTGGTCACCCAGTCCATACTGCGAGAAAGCTTTGGTGTCGCCGTGCCCGGAATCATTGCCGCCCCGGTCGTATTTTTCGCCACCCTGCCACTGGTTCGCTGGTGTTGTAGTGGCCTCGCCCGGATTCTGCCAAAGGATGAATCCAGTGCGATCAGCACGGCCACATTCATTGGCCGAACGGCAACAGTAATCGGCGCAGACGCCAGGCAGGATCTGCCGGCCCAGGCGCGGCTGACGGATCGATTCGGCACCACTCACTACGTCATGGTCGAACCCGAGGATCCAGGCCAGACTCTGACCAGGGGCAGCCTCGTATTGCTGGTGCGCCAGATCAACGGTCGATTCAGTGCCATACCCAATCCGAATGCCGCCCTGGCAGATAGTGATCTTTGAATCCGAATTACAACCTTAGACCAATGGGAGTTCTTTGCTGATATGGATTTCAATATTACAAATTTGTTGATCCCCGCCGGAGCAATACTTCTCGCTCTGTTTTTACTGGGCCTGACTCTGGCTCGACTCTATCATCGCGCAAGCAAGGAAATCGCATTCGTGCGAACCGGCATGGGCGGCGAAAAGGTCGTGCGTGATGGAGGTGCTCTGGTACTGCCGGTGCTGCATGAGACCATCCCGGTCAACATGAACACTCTCAAGCTGGAGGTTCTGCGCGCGCGCGAGGCGGCACTCATCACCCAGGACAGGATGCGGGTCGATGTCCAGGCCGAGTTCTACGTGCGAGTCAAGCCCGATGCTGAGGCCATTTCCACTGCCGCGCAAACGCTGGGCCGGAGAACCATGGAACCGTCCGCACTCAAGGAACTCGTCGAAGGCAAATTCGTCGATGCACTGCGCGCTGTTGCCGCCGGAATGAGCATGGAACAGCTCCATGAGAATCGAGTTGATTTTGCCCAGAAAGTCCAGATTGCCGTCGCCGAAGATCTGCACAAAAACGGACTGGAACTCGAATCCGTATCGTTGACCGGGCTGGATCAGACTCCATCAGACTTCTTTAATCCGCAGAATGCATTCGATGCCCAGGGCCTGACCAAGCTGACTCAGGAAATCGAGCGGCGGCGCAAGGAGCGCAATGATATCGAGCGCGACACCAAGATCCAGATTGAGCAAAAGGATCTGGAAACCGAGCAGCAATCGCTGCAGATTGCGCGGGATCAGGAATACGCCAGACTGATGCAGAATCAGGAGGTCAAGGTCCGCGCGGCCGAGACCGAGGCGACCGTTGCCAGGGAGGAAGCCGAAAGGCGACGCGAGGCCGAAGTGGCCCAGATCGAATCGGAGCGCGCCATTGAAGAGGCGCGGATTGGAAAAGAGCGCCAGGTCGAGCAGCGGGAGATCGAGCGCCAGCGCACGATCCGGATTGCCGAGCAGGAACGGGAAATTGCGATCTCCCAGAAATCCCAGGAAGAATCGGCAGCCCGCGGAGAAGCTGACCTGGCCCGGGCCAAGGCAGTTTCCGCCGAAGAAGAGGTCAAGACCGTACGCCAAACCGCCGAGGCCGAGCGGTCCAAACAGGTTCGCCTGGTCCAGGCTCGCGAGGAAGCCGAACGCGATGCGATTTCGATCACGGTCTCTGCCGAGGCAGAGAAACAGGCCTCCGATGATCGCGCCGAAGCCCTGCGGGTTGCCGCCACCGGCGAGGCCGATGCCGTTCGCATTCGCGCCCAGGCTGACGAAGAACGCTACCGGGTCGATGCCGAGGGCAAGCGCGCGATCAACGAGGCGCGCAACGCCCTGAGTCCGGATCAGATTGCCCTGGAAATCCGGCTGGAATTGCTGCGTAACCTGCCCAGCATCATCGAGCAATCCGTCAAGCCAATGGAGCAGATCGAAGGCATCAAGATTATCGACGTTCGTGGTCTTGGGCAGAGTGGATCGGGCGGCAACAATGATGATGGCGGTGGCTCGGGTGACGGCAACCTGGCCAGATCAGTCGTCGACCAGGCACTGCGTTATCGTGCCCAGCGGCCATTGGTCGACTCCCTGTTAAATGAAGTCGGACTGGGCGACCTGGCCGATCTCAGTGGCATGGTCAACGGCAAAAAGGCAGGTAGAAAATCACGGGACAAGACCGCCGCGGATGACAATGACCACAACCAGCAATCATCCAACCATGATTCTCAACGAATGGCCCGAACGACCAAGACCGCAGCGAAAAAAATCACTGAGAAGAAACCGGCGGGGAAAGGCGACTCTGACGGAAACGATTAGTCGGTCGTCCGGCCTGGTGCCAACCTGCCAGCGCCACAATCAGCGCCAGAAAAAACGGAATCAGACGCTCGGCGGCATCGCCGGGCGCATTCGGAAATAAACTCAGCATTACGGTCAGCAATGCACCGGTCAACATGCTCAGTAATCGATAACTGCCCGCGACCGGACCGGCGAACAACAATACGATAAGAAGCGGACCAAAGGCATTGCCAAGCACCTGCCAGGCAAACAGCACACGCTCGAAAATGGTAGCTGGAAACAATAAAGCCAACAAAAGGGCTGCCACACCTAGCAAAACTATAACGATTCGATCCAGACGCAATGAAATATTCCCTCGGCGCAGATCGTGACTGACCGCACTGCCGGCGACCAGCAACTGGCTGTCTGAAGTCGACATAATGGCCGCCAGAACGCCTCCAGTCACAATGCCACCCAGAACCGCTGGCAGCAAATCGACCGACAACACCAGCAGCACCGACTCTCCATCGGCAAGTTCAGGCAGCAAAACCCTTCCGGACCAGCCCAAAATGACCATACCGACATACAACAGGCAGGCCCATGTCAATGCGATATTTCGGGCAAAGCGAATCTGGCTGGCCGATTCCAGCGCCATAAAGCGGTTTACCACATGCGGCTGGCCCGGGTAGCCCAGGCCAATGCCAAAAAGCCCGGCGACAAAAATCATGGCCATCAGCAGTCCCGGTTGATCGACCAGGCGAACCAGGGTGGGATCGCCAAGTGATTGCAAACCGGCCCAAAGTGCCATGGGCCCACCAACAGCCGTCAAGGCGAAAACCGGTAACACAAGCGCTACCGCCAGCATCATCAAACCCTGAACGGCATCGGTCACGCTGGCAGCCCAGAAGCCGCCGAGAAACACATAAGCGATGACAATCAAGGCACCAACGATCATGGCCAGGCTGGCCTGGACCGGCAACGCCGTGCTGATCGCCGTACCGGCGGCCTGGAACTGCGAGGCTATGTAAAATGTAAAGCAAAAAAGAATGATCACCGCCCCCACCGTGCGCAAGGTAGTTTCGCTGGCCGGATCGGTGTCTTTGCCGAGAAATTCCACTAACGTCAGAGACTGATTGTCATGGCTGGCAGGTTGCAGGCGAGGCGCGATAAACACCCAATTGATGAAAAAGCCGGAGACAACAGCCGGAATCAGCCAGACCGCCTGCAGACCCCATGCATAGGCCGCACCGCTCATGCCGAGCAATGTCCAGGCTGACGACGAACTGGCCGAGGCACTCAGAGCGGCTACCAGCGGACCCATACGACGCCCGGCCAGGTGGAAATCTTCCGAGCTGCCGACTCGCCTCTGGGCCCACATACCAATGCCCAGAAGAAGTATCAGATAGATCAGAAGGGTTACAAGCACCAAGACTGCTAAACCAAGACTGGAGTCAGCCTGGTGTCAATTCGACTTTCGACCGGAAGCATCAGGATGGCTTTGCTCAAGGGCTTTTTCAACTTCGGCCAGGGCTTGTTCTGCAACCCGTGCGATTTCCAGCAGGGTGTCCTGATTTTCCAGTTGGACGGCCTGATCTTCCATGTCACGATCAAGGCCGGTGCCCAGATCTCGCCGAATGGCCTTCAGCCGTTGACGCAGCTCATCTCTTCTTGAAATGAGATCTTCAAAGGATGGTATCGAGCTGCTGTCGCCCATAAGCTTTACCTTTTTGTATCAGAAGGGTCAAATTCGGGCATGTCATCACTGATTCGGGGATCCTCCTCTGCCTCCACAGGCTGATCGATGGATTCGCTGGCCGTTTCCTCGCTTGCTTTTCTACGCCCTGGCAAATTACCCACTCGAACCAGTTTTTCAATTCGACTGAAAACCTCGGCGCGGCCAAACGGCTTTTTCATAAAGTCATCGGCACCGATTCGCTCTAGATAGAACTGCTCGGCAGCCTGAGGATTGCCACTGATCATGATCACCGGAATATCTGCCGTACGCTGGTCCTTGCGCAGGCGCCTCAGCGCGGCAAAACCATTCAGCCCGGGCAGAACAATATCGAGAAAAATCAGATCGGGTTGTTCCGACACCGCCAGTTCCAGACCACGCTCGGCATTGCTCGCTCCCAGTGGCAGGTAACCGCTTTGACGCAACATGTGGCTGAGAGCCGCCACCACCGTGCGGGAATCATCGATGACCAGAACCTTGATCCCCTTGCGCGCATCCATGCGATGGACCTGGCGCCGTTCCTCGGATCGCCCCAGCCCCAACAATTTGCGGAAACGGCCCAGCTGACTCACAATAACTCCCTCGGCATTAAGACCCCGATTTTACTTCATTACTCGCCAGTCTGCACAGGGCTACTCCATCGCTGAAACCAGCAATGTCTTGACCCGAACGCCTTGCGCTCCATCCGGCAGCACCTCATCAATCCTGACCGGGTGCCTGCCTTCGGCATCGCGCAATTCCGCCAGATCCAGCCGTTGCCCGGCACGATAGCCACTCGCCCCGGCAATCAGAAGCCTGACGACCGGATAGAAACCGTGTCCGATATTGGTCTCCTCTACAATCGCCAGCTCACCGTTTGAAAGCCTGACCAGCGTTCCGGGTGCCACCCAGCCCATGAAGTGAATGAAGGTTTCGACCATGACCCGATCGAATTTGCGGCCGCGTCCTCGCCAGAGGATGCCCAGTGCATCATGGTGAGAACGTGCGGGACGATAAACCCGTTCAGAGGTTACCGCATCGTAAACGTCAACCACCGACACCAGCATCGACAGCGGACTGATCTCATCGGCATGGCGACCGTGGGGATAGCCCAAACCATCGGGGCGCTCATGATGCTCGAGTGCGGCAAGCGCTACGTCAGGATGAGTTTCGGATTCGTTACTCAGCAGCTCATAACCAATGGTGGTGTGAGTCTTGATCTGCTGGTACTCGGCAGTAGTCAGACGACCGGGCTTGTTGAGCAGGGCCAGGTCGAGATTCACATTGCCAAGATCGTGCAGCAGGGCGGCAACCCCGGCCCGTTCAATCAGGTCCGCTGGCCACTCCAGAGCATGAGCGAGTCCCAACGCCAAAATCGCGCAGTTGATCGCATGCTGGGCGGTGTAATCATCCCGATCCTTGATGCGAGTCAACCAAACCATTGCAACCAGATTTCGCTCCAGATACTCCGAGAGCTCACCAACAACCTTCTCGGCAGTCTTGACATCAGCCACCCCGCGGTCGGCAAATGATTTGACCATTCGTCGAGCCTGGTCATCCAGCAAACTGTAAGCCTTGAGTGCCGCCCCGACTGACTCTGCATCCAGTCGTGAACCGCGCAGACTGTTGATCGGGTGCCTGGGATCTGTCTGCCGAGCGCTGCGGGCCGCCTCGTCACTCAATTGGCTTGGTTCAGGCCGAAGTTGATTGGGGCTGCGGGAGAAATCGACAACAACCCATTGACAATGCTCAATAAACCATTGCCGGGTCGACTCGGAATTGATCAATACACCCTGGAGAGGAAACGGTGTATCTATCCAGGGAATATCAAGACGAATGACGAAGTGACCTGTCTCAAGGTCCTCCGGGTGGATAATCAGCTCGGTCTGCCACAGACTACCCGTTCCGCTTTCATTTCGGCCCCGACTATTCATGACCAAAATAGCGGGTGACCGCTGGCACCTGGAACTTGCTATCCAGCCTCAACGCTTTCTGCCCTTGAGTTTTACTACGCTACGCATCTGTACCGCTCTAGGACCTGCAGGACAATGGCTTTCCATACGTCGTTGAACTTATCATGGTACGGTGTGCCCGTAACCGCTTAAACATCAGAGATGTGACCCGATGCGCATTAATTTACTGGATAACATTCTCGACCGAAATGGTTGGCTAACTTGATGACCGGTGATTGCCTCACCGCACCGATTCAGGTGCCCGGTGCAATCAGTTTCGGTCGTGAATACAGAAATCCCTGAAGGTAATCAATGCCAATCTGTCGGCACAGTCCAGCCGTGGTCTCGGTTTCTATCCCCTCGGCCAGCGTCTTGATGCCCATATCGCTGATCATGCCATTCAGTGTTTCGAGCAAGCGAAACTTGGCCGAATCCCGATCTTCCAGACCTCGGACCAGAGAAATATCAAATTTCAGGTAGTCAGGCGGCACCTCGACCAGCTCAAGCAGGCGCGCTTGTCCCGCGCCAAAGTCGTCGTAGGCAAGTTCAATATTCATCCTGGACAGCTCGCGCCGCACCGACGCCATGGCAATCTGATCGGTCACCGCCGCTTCATGGACCTCGAACACCAGTTTCAATTCAGGAAACTCCGAGCGCAGACGTGACAGCTCAGCCAGCAAATCATCAAAATTTTCGCACTCGGTCGGGTGATTGTTGAAAAACAACGGAGCTCTCAGGCCCGCCTTGCTGGCGGCTTCGAAAGACCGACGTCGCAACATCCTACTCAGTCGCACCTCGGCATTCAGCGCCGCGGCCAGCGCAAATAACTGGCCGGGACCTTCGGTCAACTCCTCGTGCGTACTGCGACCGAGTAATTCATAGCCGTAAAACGATCCATCGGCACGGTGGATTGCCTGGTAAAACGATGCCACCCGGCCATTTTCCAGAAGATCAAAGAACGCCGCCATCTGCAACGGAAATTCGCGCGGCAAGGCGCTCATTCCGACCACTGTCTCTGCCGAGGATACGGATCGACGCGCACCAGTATGGCCCTGTTCTTTCATCAGGCGAAACTCGTGGTCAGCCAAATGAACCACATCGCCCACTTTGACCGTCGTCAGGTCCTTGATCAGCTGGTGATTGACAAAGGTTCCGTTGGTGCTACCCAGATCTTCCACCCAGAGTTGTCCGTCTCGCAGTTCGAAACGGGCATGGAGGCGCGAGATTCGATCCACGTTCAACTGGACATTACAATCAGGATGACGGCCCACTGTGGCGGGAAATGAATCGAGTTCCAGTCGCCTGGGCAGCTGAGCCTGGCCTCTGAAGCTTTCTAGATAAAACCGCTCGATCATCCCTTGATTTCCATCAGATGCGCACCCCACAGCCGTTCAGTATCCCGAGAATTGGCCTGCGCTGCAAGTGTCCTGTTCAGGCTTGCCATTTACCCACGTTGGCGCTGACCTGCCCGTCGCACGCTTCGCATCAACATCCGGAAATAACGTTCCGGAAACCAGCGCTTCAGCCGCCAGATCCAGCGCGTATTACTGTGCGTCAACAACAGGAAGCGCGGACGTTGCACTGCTTTGAAAACCACATCCGCCACATCCTCGGAACTGACGCCTGAATTCTGCATCCAGCGCTCTACCCGGCGCTGGTAGCTGGAGTCCGGGGCGCGCATGGTTTCGGTCAGACGCGTTTTTACAAAAGCCGGACACAACACCGACACGGCAACACCGGCATCGGCCAGCTCGGCGCGCAGCATCTCCGACATGGCAATCACGGCGGCCTTGGCGGTGCCATAAGCATTGATCCCGGGCGCGGCGGCAAAACCGGCAAACGAGGCGACGTTGACGATATGCCCCTGGCCCTGACGGCGCATGATCGGAGCAAAAGCCTTGCACCCGGCCACCACCCCCATCAGGTCAATATCCAGGACCCAGCGCCAGTCCTCCATCGAGGTTTCTTCCAGCGTGCCACCGGCAGCAACGCCGGCATTGTTAACCAGCACGTCCAGCCGACCGAAGTCCTGCTGAACCCGCTCTACGGCCTGCTGCCAACCAAGCTGATCGGTCACGTTCATTGCCAGATAGCTGCCACCGGCACCGAGTGAGTCGGCCACGTTCCGGGCGCGCTCCTCGTCCAGGTCTGCGACCAGCACTTTGTATCCGGCACCGGCAAAACGACGCGCCATGGCCTCGCCCAGCCCGGCACCACCACCGGTAATCAGCACGGTCTTGTTGTGAGTTGATTCTGTTTTCATTTCAGGGTCCGGATCAGCGGGAAGTCGGGGAGGATTCTCGAGCACTGGCACAACTCAGGCAAAGCGCCGTGCCGGGATCGGCAGTCAGTCGTCCTTCGGCAATCGTTTCGCCGCAGTCAATGCAAAAGCCGAATTCATCACGATCCAATCGTGCCAGCGCCGCCTGCAAACGATTCAATTCGACCTGACGCCGACGCTCAGCCGCCTGAGCCATGGCCTGACCCTGCATGGCGTCCATACGGCTCAAGCGACCCTGACGGGTCTGGTCCAGCTCGACCACGGCGGTGGCATCGCGGCTGCCTTCCTGCTGACTTTTCAGGTCGCTGATTCGGCCCTTCAGTAAAGCCCGGAAATCAATCATGGATATCTCTTGCTGATTCGTTCGATCCTTAGTGTACCCGTTCCATCAGTTACCATCACAGTTCAACCCTATCGATAGCATCCCGATGGTTTCGAGGAAACGCGCACCTGTCAGGGAAATTTTTGGCTGGGCCATGTTCGATTTTGCCAACCAGGCCTATACCTTGTTGATCATCACCGTGATCTTTGGTGATCTGTTCACTCGTGTCATTGTCGGGGACGCACCCGACTACCGCCTGGGTAATTTACTCTGGAGCCTGGCACTGGCCATCAGCTATCTGATGGTTGTGATCATCAATCCGCTATGCGGTGCGATCATGGACCATTCGCGACTGCGCAAGCGCTTCCTGCTGGCCAGCTACCTGTTGACCGTCGCCAGTACCGCACTGCTCTGGTTGGTGGAACCCGGCTGGATTGTGATCGCAATGGTGCTGATCATTGTCTCCAATTTCGCCTATGCCATCGGAGAGTCGTTTATCGCCAGTTTTCTGACCGGCCTTGGCCCACGTCGTGATTTGGGCTGGATTTCCGGCCTTGGCTGGAGCCTGGGCTACATTGGTGGCCTGGTTTCGACCGCCTTCGCACTGGTCTTTCTGGGTGAGGTCAGCCTGGCCAACTACGATCAGGTCCGTTGGGTCGGGCCCTTTGCCGCCATCTTCTTTTTTCTGGCCGCGCTGCCGACCTTTATCTGGATGCGCGAACGGGGTCGACGACGGCCGTTGGCAGCCGGCCAGTCCTACGCTGGCATTGCCCGCCAGCGAATTCGGACAACCCTGGGCCGTCTGGCATACTTCCACGACTTGAGCTGGCTGATGCTGTCGATTTTCTTCGCCATGGCCGGAATCTACATCATCATCAGCTTCGCGTTTATCTATGGTGCCCAGGTTATTGGCTGGGACGAACGTGTTCGAGTATTGATGTTTGTATTGGTCCAGATCACCGCCGCCATCGGGGCACTGGGGTTTGGCTTTCTGCAATCATCGATTGGAGCCTTGCATACTTACCTGTTCACCCTTTCCCTGTGGATTGGGGCCATTGTGGCGATCTGGCAGACTCCCGAACTGGCCTCAATCGCCCAATCCCGCTTCGGACTGGACTGGCAGACCCAGGACGTCTTCCTGTTCGCCGGCGTGCTGGCCGGGCTTAGCCTGGGATCCTCCCAATCGGCCGGGCGAGCGCTGGTCGGGATCCTCACGCCCAACAGCAAGGCCGCCGAGTTTTTCGGGTTTTGGGGCACCGCCTCCAAACTGGCCGCCGTGTTTGGCATTCTCGGGGTGGGCCTGCTTCAGCTCTGGCTGGGTCTGGAAACCGCAATTGTCTTCTGCCTGCTACTGTTTGCCGCTGCCATTGCGGCAGCATGGCGGGTTGATGAGGCAAGGGGCAGCATCGCCGCTGAGCAGTGGCGGGAGAGCGTTTGATTCCATGCGCTTGGTTACCCACACCTGCTCGAACACCGAGATCGTTTGTGCGCTGGGACGCGGCGAATGGCTGGTCGGCGTCGATGATCACTCCGACTACCCGGTTGATGTCGTCAATCGAGTCGAACGTATCGGGCCCGACCTGGATATCGATGTGGAAAAAGTCATCGCCCTGCAGCCGGATCTGGTCATTACGTCCCTGACTGTCCCGGGCCACGAGCACTGCCTGAAACGGCTTGAAAAAGCCGGCCTGCCCTGCCTGGTAACTCAGCCCCACAGCCTGGCGGATGTGGCCGACGATATTCGGCGCATTGGTCAGGCGATTCAGGCACCACTGATCGCCGACAGACTCGCGCAACAATTTGACCGGAAACTGAACCAGACACCGCCGTCCGGCACACCCATTCCGTTATTGATTGAATGGTGGCCCAAGCCGGTCATCGTCCCTGGCAAGCGGTCCTGGGTCAATGAAATGTTGACTCTGGCCGGTGCCATCAATCCCTTTGCCGATCAGGACCGTGAAAGCCTGGAGATCTCGACTGAAGCTGCGGTTCGGGCGGCCCCGGAAGCTATCGTGATGAGCTGGTGCGGTGTGAAAGAAGACAAATATCGCCCCCATATAGTCAGTCGACGCCTGGGCTGGGAACAGATTCCTGCCATCCGCCGCAACCGCATTGTACCTATCAGTGAAGCCTGGCTGGGACGACCAGGCCCGCGCCTGTTAGAAGGCATCGAAAAGCTGCGTGAAGTCGTCCTAGCTACGCATACAGTTCGCCCATAGTGAGGGCTACAGGAAAAAATCTTTCTGTCGCAAAGCAGCAAAGCAACAAAAGTTAGAAAGTCTTTTTCATTCTTTGCTGCTTCGCTGCTTTGCGTCCAAGAGATTTTCTTGTTTTGGCGACGTTGCTTCTACCTGAATCTCAGTTGACGAGTAAAATGGCAAAATGAAAGCAATTGAAAGCAATGCACCGTCGGTCGGGCTGGTGTCACTGGGGTGTCCGAAGGCGCTGGTTGACTCGGAGCAGATCGTTTCGCGTCTGAGGGCGGAAGGCTATCGCCTGGTGCCGGACTATGCCCAGGCGGACCTGGTGGTGGTCAATACTTGCGGCTTTATTGACTCAGCCAAGGCCGAGTCACTGGAAACGATCGGCGAGGCGCTGACCGAAAACGGCAAGGTGCTGGTCACCGGCTGCATGGGAGCCAAGCCCGACGAAATAACCGCCATCCATCCCAGGGTGCTTGGGGTTTCGGGTCCGCACCAAGCCGACGCCGTGATGAAATCGGTGCATCAGTACCTGCCAAGACCTCACGATCCGCGCATTGATCTGGTGCCGCCAGGTGGCCTGAAACTGACCCCGGACCACTATGCTTATCTAAAGATTTCCGAAGGTTGCAATCACAAATGCAGTTTTTGCATTATCCCGGATATGCGCGGGAAACTGAAGTCTCGTCCGCTGGGCATGGTGATGCGTGAGGCAGAGAATCTGGTCGAGCGCGGCGTCGGCGAGTTACTGGTGATTTCTCAGGATACCAGCGCCTATGGCGTTGATCTGCGTTACCAGACCGACTACTGGCAGAACGAGGAGTACGAAACCCGCCTGTATGACCTGGCCCGGGCGCTGGGACAGCTTGACGTCTGGGTTCGCCTGCACTACGTCTATCCTTATCCGCATGTCGATCACATCATCCCGCTGATGAACGAAGGCCTGGTCCTGCCCTACCTGGACATCCCGTTCCAGCACGCCAGCCAGCGCGTTCTCAAGGCGATGAAGCGACCGGCCGCAGCCGAAAACACCTTGCAGCGAGTAGCAAACTGGCGCACGGAATGCCCCGATCTTGTCATTCGCAGCACATTTATCGTCGGTTTTCCGGGCGAAACCGAGACCGAATTCCAGGAGCTCCTGGATTGGTTGAGCGAAGCGCGGCTGGACCGGGTTGGCTGCTTCAAGTTTTCACCGGTCGAAGGTGCAGCGGCCAACACCCTGCCCGACGCCGTTCCCGAATCACTCAAGGAAGAGCGCTGGCAGCGCTTTATGGAACACCAGGCCAGCATCAGCGCCGAACGCCTGCAGCGTCGATTGGGTCAGATCGAACCAGTCATTATCGACCGTCTCGAAGGCACTACCGCCATCGCCCGCAGCTATGGTGACGCTCCCGAAATTGACGGCAATGTCATCATCGAACAGGCGGGATCAGTCGAGGTTGGCGACTTTATCGACGTCCGAATGACCGGCGCCGATGACTACGACCTGTTTGCTGAGCGGGTTCTTTGATCCATCGTCGCATGGTCGGACATCCGCAGATTTCTGCGACGTCACCCCGACCTACTCAAAACCCCGAACCCTTGGACATCGACCAAAAGACAATCTTTTGAACGCGAAGCAGCCAAGCAGCAAAGGAAAAATTCAAAAAAACATTTTTCTCTTCTTTGCGTCTTCGCTGCTTTGCTGCTTTGCTACAAAAAGATTGTGACTTTTAATGACGACAATACCAGCCCAGCACATGTCCGAGTTCGTGGAAATATTCCATGGTTGCCGGCTGCCAGGCATCGCCACCTTCGCGCTCGAAGAACAACGGGCCACGTTCAACGCTGTCCGGAGCAATCTGATTCATGGTTGAAGCGTCGTAAAGACGTCCGTTCAGCATGGTGTAGGCAACGTTTTCGCTGACCCGGATATTGTCCAGCACATCACCATCAATCACGACCAGATCGGCCAGCTTGCCTACCTCGATCGAGCCGATATCGGCATCCATCCCAAAATACCTGGCACCATCGATCGTGGCTCCGCGCAGTGCTTCCCAGGGGCTGAAACCGCCCTGCACCATCATCCACATCTCCCAGTGGGCGGCCAGACCGGCGAGCTGGCCGTGGGCACCGATCACCACCGGCACGCCCAGTTCATTCATCTGCTTGGTCATTTCGGCCACGGCAATATGGTTATACAGCGCTTCCGGCGCGGTCGGGCGGCGAATCGAACGTGGGTAAACGACTGATTTGGGCACGAAGTTGAGCAGGCGCTCGTTTTTCCACACCTCGGTGCGGTCATACCAGTACTCTTCACCCATCATGCCGCCGTAGGCCACTCCAAATGTGGGCGACCAGACTACCTGGGTCTGGCTCCAGAGCTGCTTCAGATCGTCATAGGCAGTATGAATCGACAGACTGTGCTCGATGCCGGTGTGGCCATCGACAATCTGGCTCATATTCTGCTCGAAGCGCATCCCGCCTTCCGGTACCACCATGATGTCGAGTTCACGACCGGCCTGGAGCACTTGCTGGCGTTGATCCCGGCGCAGATAGTTGTAGCTTTTGACCGAAATCGCGCCCAGTTCCTTCTGCCGGCGAACGTGAAACTCGGCGTCTTCATAGCTTTTGATTCGGGCGGTCACGCCGGGGAAGATCGCGCCATACAGAATCCGCCCGGTGGAATAGATACGGGGTGCCAATACATCACCGGCGCGCTGCAGCTCGGCCATGGAGAAGATCGCCGCATTGTCATTGGACGGATCATGGATGGCGGTCACGCCAAAGGCCAGATTGGCCAGCTGGGTCCAGTTCTGCTGCGGCGTGAGTTGCTGATTGCTCATCGGTCCATGGGCATGGGCATCGAACAAGCCGGGAATCACGGTCTTGCCACCCAGATCAATTTGCTCATAATCAGCCGGGATATCGATTTCAGCGGCACGACCCACGGCAGCGATACGGTGACCTTCAATCAGAATGACACCATTGTCGATCACCTCCTGCTCTTCGCCGGCGTTGCGCATGGTAACGATCCGCCCCCCGATCAGGGCGATTTTTCCGTCGTGACGATCACTATCGACCATGATCGACAGATCCCGTCCCTCGGTTTCCGGCTCCGGCAATTCATCCGCCGCATCGGAGAGAAAAGCGAATGCATCGCTCAGCGCCCGCGTGTAGAGTGTGGCCCCATGCGACCAGGCCAGAACCTGACTGTCGTTGACAAAATGCAGGTTATCGCCGGCCCGCGCTGACACCTGGCGAACCGGAAAGGCTTTCGTTCCGGCACTGAGCGAGACCCGTTTTCCGGCCGCAAAGAAGGGGGCGACGTAGGCCTTGTAGTGCTCGGCAAAAGCGACCCAGCGACCATCCGGCGAAACCTGGTATTCGGTAATCCAGTCACCGATCAGGTGTTCCCGACGATCCTGACCGTTCAAATCGACACTACTCAGTGCCAGCTTGGAAGCATCCACGCGTTCAGAAAACAGGATGCGGCTGCCGTCAGTGGAAAACTGCGGATCCGATCCATTGTCGAGCACCAGAACCGGTTCACCACCATCGATTGCCACGCGATAGATGCCGGTACGCTCGGACCAGGCGGCAGAAGTCAGATAACCACCGCTGGTGCGGCGAAAGACAACCAGAGTGCCATCAGGCGAAAACGACGGTTCGACATAGTGCCCAGGCTCGCTGGTCAGAACCCGACCGCGGCCACGACCGACCGGATGGACGCGGACAGTGCCTAGATCGTCATCATCAAAAGTGGTGTAAACGACTTGGCGAGAGTCCGGAGAAAACGCCGGATAAAACTCCCAATGATCGCTTTGACTGGTCAGGCGACGATGTGAGTCTCGCTCCAGATCATGCAACCACAAATAGCCAAGCGCCTGATAAATTGCCAGTTGCCCATTCGGACTGGTCTGGGTCCAGCGCGCCATGCGTACCGGAAACTGGTCGGGCGAAACCTCAACCGTTCGTTGCAGGGCCGGATGAATCTGCTTGTCGACCTGGATGTGAATATCAATACGCTGATGAGATCCGTCGACACCAATTCGATGGAATCCTCCGTCAGCCCAGATAACCAGCGACTCGCCATCGGGATGCCAGGCAAAACCGGGGTAGTTGCCCATGTCGCCCGAGGTTTCCTGCTTGTCACGATCGAGGTTTGCAAACAGCGTCCGTTCGATACCGGAACGCAGGTCGCGCACCATCAGGCGCGAAGACAACTCGGTGGGATTGCGGCGGACAAACGCCAAATGACTGCCATCCGGCGACACCACGGGTCGAACCGCTCCACCCGGACCACCGGTCACTGTCTCGGTTTCGCCGGTTTCCAGGTTCAATCGGCGCACAGCAAAAATGCCCTTGATCGCGTCGCGATTGTATTCCCAGACCCGGCCACCGGTAATGTCCTGACTGAAGTACACATGTTCACCGTCAGGGGAAAAAAACGGTTCGGCGATATTCTTCTGCGACTGGTCCCCGTGCAGACGTTCCACCAGCTCGACCCCGCTGCCTCCAGAACGATGGTACATCCAGATCGAGCCAGCCGGAATCGAGCGTTGAGAAACATAACCTTTCCGCGCAGCAATGTAGTTGCCATCAGCCGACCAGGCCGGGTTATGCAGCAGGTGCTCGCTTTCATCGGTCACCTGTACCAGGCTGTCGCCATCGGCATCCATGACCCAGATATTCTCGGCACCACCCCGGTCAGACACAAAGGCAATGGAATGGCCATCCGGGCTGTAACGGGGCTGGAAATTCCAGGCGATGTCGTCGGTCAATGCCTCGGCAGAGCCACCGTCAATGCCTACCCGGTAAATGTCACCCAAGGCATGGAATACCAGCATCTGCCCATCCGGACTGATATCCACGTCCGACCAGGTTACCGAGCGGGTATCGATGGAGATCGTCTGCCACTCACCTGGCGGCCCGGTAACCGACCACTCATCCTTGTCACCTCCATTCTGACCATTGTTCTGCTCGGCCACGGTGCCGTCGCTGTCATCGACTGGCTCATCGGCCGTCACCGGAAAAGCCAGCAAAAGCGCCAGAACCACTCCCGAAATTACCGTTAGTTGTTTTATATTCATGAATACTCTCAGCGTCTATGCGTCTTTGCGTTTAAAGAATTTGATAAGCCGGAATTCAGTCATTCGAAGAAGGCGGCATCTCGTTCGCCACCCCATGCGGCACATGCCCTGTCGCAATATCCTTGCTGGCGATGGAGCAATGCATTTGCTGATCATCAAAAAAGATATCGGCCCCAAAAGCACGCAGAAAAGGCGCTTTCTCCCGCCCACCAAGAAACAGCGCCTCGTCAACCCGGATGCCCCAGGCACGCAGCGTCAAGATAACCCGTTTATGAGCCGGTGCCGACCGCGCAGTAATCAAAGCGGTTCGAATGGGATTTTCTTCGACCGGATAGGCCGACTGAATTCGCTGTATACCTTCCAGCACTCGCTTGAACGGACCCGCCGCGAGGGGTCGAGAGGCCGCCAGTCGTTCAGAATCGGAGAATGCCGCCAGGCCCTGCTCCTTGTAGACCCGCTCTGCCTCGTCGGAGAAAATCACCGCATCACCGTCGAAGGCAAGCCGTAATTGACCGGAACGATTTTCACGCGTCGCCGTCGGCAATATCGTGGCCGCGGCGTAGCCGGCCATCAGTACCCGGCGGACATCATCATCATTGGCTGACAGAAACAACTGCACACCGGAAGGTTCAATGTATTGGGACGGACTGGCTCCGTTGGTAAACACGGCCCGCTGAATATCCAGCTCGTAGTGTTCGATGGAGTTGAAGATCCGCAGGCCGGTATCGGCACTGTTGCGCGAGAGCAAAATGACTTCAACTCCCGGGTGATCCATTCCGTCAGTGTTCAGCGCCAGCAACTTCTGAACCAGATTGAATGCAACTCCGGGCTGGAGGATTTCATCCTCACGGTCTCGCTGATAGGCCATGTAAGCCTCAAGGCCACCGTCCTCATAGACTTTGTGGCTTGCGTCAAGATCGAACAGGGCGCGCGACGAAATACCGACCGTCAGCGGTCCGGGCAATCCTTTGTCGGTCGTCGTATCGTTTGACATGAAATCAGTTTTTGAAAAGATGCTCGGACCTGCTCAGCTCAGAAATTGTTCATTGAGGATCCGCTCTTCGAGCGAATGCTCCGGATCGAACAGCAGCCGGTGGCGGATGTTCTTGCTCTGGCTGATTTCCACCCAATCAACGTCGCGGCATTCGTCATAGTCAGCGGTTGCACTGACCGGTCGGCGTTGAGGGTTTTCAATCTCGAATCTTACCACTGCCGAGGCCGGCAGAATCGCACCTTGCCAGCGACGGGGTCGAAACGGGCTGATCGGCGTCAGTACGATAGCATCAGTACCCAGTGGCAGTATGGGACCATGCGCCGACAGATTGTAGGCCGTCGACCCGGCTGCCGTGGCCACCAGAGCACCGTCGGCAACCAGCTTGCTGACCCGTTCGCGTCCGTTGACCAGAATGCGAAGATGCGCCGCCTGATTGATCTGGCGCAGCAGCGACACCTCGTTGATGGCTACCGCGGAGTAAGTGCTGCCACCCACCCTGCCGGCCGTCATCAGCAGCGGTGTCAACTCGACCTGGCGCGCCGCCTTGATGCGTTCAGGCAAGTCATCCAGGGCGTAACGGTTCATCAGGAACCCGACCTCACCCAGGCGCATGCCGAATACTGGCAAAGCCAGGTCCACGTGCTCATGCAAAGTGTGCAGCATGAAACCATCACCACCCAGCACCACCAACACGTCGGCCTGTTGCGGTGCGACACTGCCATAACGTTCCCTCAAGCGTGCCGCAGCTTCCCGGGAGCCGGGGTGTTCACTGATCAAAAAAGCGATGGCCGGCGTATCGCTCATCCAGACGTGGAGTTCAACAACTGCCCAAGACCCTTGATGGCCACCTGCATGGACGGATAATCGGCAGCTCCGGTGTTGTGCATTTCCTCAAACATGGCCGAAACTCGAGAGGCTTCGGCCTGGTAGCGCTGGAACCAGGCCTCAACCGGGTCCTCCTGATCACCGGCTTCGGCCAGAACACGCTGCGCCAACTGACGATGATAATCGTATAATTCATCGCGCAGATTGCCACGCGCATGCGCATGCCATTGACGCTCAACCGGCAATGTCTCGACTTGAGTGCGCAACCATTTAAGACTCAACCGCTCCAGCAGGCTAAAATAGATCCGCCCCACCTGCTTTACGGCAATATTCTGGTTGCGCGCCTCATCAACGACATCCAGCGATGAATGCAGAAAGCGCAGGCCGGCAATGCGCTCAGCCAAATGATCAGGAAATCCGTCCGACTGCAGTTGGCTGCGCCGTTCTTTCAGTTGCGACCGCAAATCATCAATCAGCAAGTCATCCAGGCTATTGGAAAACTCCTCAATCCCTGGGGCAAAGCGATCAACCTTGCTGGAAATATCAATGGTATAGCCGCCAGGAAGTGCGATCAGACGCCGGGTCATCTGGCGCAGCAGATTCCACATCTCGAGATTGGCTCGAGTCTGCTGCTCGGCAGGTACCTCATTGTCCAGCGCCTCGACAGCAGCCCAGTAATCCCGGGCCTTGAAAATCTCCCTGGCAACGGTATAGGCCTTGGCGATGGCGGCCGAATCAGCGCCGGTATCTTCCTGCAAGCGCATCGCAAAATGCGCGCCCATACGATTGACTATCGAGTTGGTCACCTTGGTAGCAATGATTTCTCGCCACAGACGGTGCTCATGCATCAAATCGCTGAATTTTTCACGCAAAACAGCAGGGAAGTAATCTTCCAGTTCACGCGACAGGTACGGATCTTCAGGCACGTCGGAAGCAATCAGATCTTTGTACAAGGTGATCTTTCCGTACGACAGCAACAGCGACAACTCCGGCCGTGTCAATCCTCGGCCGCGGGCCACCCGTTCGCGCAACGCATCTTCATCAGGAAGTTGTTCCAGGTCACGATCGATAACGCCCTGGCGATCCAGCATGGCGATAAAATGCTCCTCGGCACCCAGTCGATCACCGGTCAGGCTTTCCATCATGCTCAGGGCCTGGGTTTGCAGATAGTTGCTGCGGAGCACCAGACGCGAGACATCATCGGTCATGGATTTCAATAGCTCATTGCGCTCGGCAACATCCACCAGGCCACGGTCCAGCGCCAGGTTCAGCAGTATCTTGATATTGACTTCATGATCGGAGCAGTCAACACCGGCCGAGTTATCAATGAAATCGGTATTGACTCGACCACCGGCCAGGGCATATTCAATTCTCCCAAGTTGGGTCATGCCGAGGTTTCCGCCCTCGCCGATGACTCGGCAACGAAGCTCATTTCCATTGACACGAACCAGGTTGTTGGCCAAATCACCGACATCGGAATGACTTTCAGTGCTGGACTTGACGTAAGTCCCGATACCACCATTCCACAGCAGATCAACCGGTGCTTTCAGCAAGGATCGTATCAGTTCATGAGGTGAAAGTGAGTCCCTGTCTACGTCCAGCCAATCGCGCAATTCCGGTGTCAATGCAATAGACTTGGCTTGGCGGGAAAATACGCCACCACCTTTGGATATCAGACTGGTGTCGTAATCAGACCAGGTCGAACGAGGCAGTTCGAACAAACGCTTGCGTTCAGCAAAGCTCGTTTCCGGATCCGGATCCGGATCCAGAAAAATATGCATGTGGTTGAATGCCGCCTTGAGACAAATGTGTGGTGACAAAAGCATCCCATTGCCAAAAACGTCGCCGGCCATATCCCCGATTCCAACCACGGAAAAGGGCTCGGCCTGGATGTTGGTTCCCAGTTCGCGAAAATGGCGTTTGACCGATTCCCACGCCCCCTTGGCGGTAATGCCCATCTTTTTGTGGTCATAGCCATTGGACCCCCCCGACGCAAAGGCATCGTCCATCCAGAAACCATGCTCGGCGGAAATGGCATTGGCAATATCGGAAAAGGTTGCCGTTCCCTTGTCGGCCGCTACCACCAGATAGGGGTCGGGATCATCATGACAGATCACTCGGCGGGGAGGAATCACCGACTCGCCATCCAGATTATCGGTAATATCCAGCAGACCGTGAATAAAACTGCGGTAGCAATAAACCACTTCCGCCATCAGGGCATCGCGATCATCTCCTTCCGGTGGCTGCTTGACCACGAAGCCACCCTTGGCACCCACCGGAACGATCATCGTATTCTTGACGCTTTGCGCCCGCATCAGACCAAGCACTTCAGTTCGGAAATCCTCGCGTCGGTCCGACCAGCGCAGACCACCTCGGGCAACCATTCCGCCGCGCAAATGTATGCCTTCGACACGCGGCGAGTAGACCCAGATTTCCCGAAACGGCCGTGGACGCGGAAGATCCGGGACCAGCGCTGAATCCAGTTTGAAACTCAGATACTCATGGCGCTCCCCGCGCATATCATCCTGATAGAAATTGGTCCGAAGCATGGAACGAACCAGGTCATAGAAACCGCGCAGAATTCGGTCCTGGTCTGCTGAGCTGACGCTGTCAATTGCACGCAGTATCGTCTTGCGAACCGGCAAGGCATTGTCGTCCGAAGGCTTTTCTTCAATATTGTGCAGAAGCTCATCCAGCAGCTCCTTGAGCACTTCGTCAGCATAATCTTCGTACAGCGCCCGACACTGACTTTCCAGACGTCTGGCGGCGGAACTTGATCGATTTTTTGCCCAGTTCGCACGCTCAGGATCGAAGCGTGTCTCGAAATACTCCACCAGCAAACGAGCAACCAGCGGCCAGGCCGCCAGGGTCTTTTCCATATAAGCCTGGGAATATGGAATACCAGTTTGCAGCAGATACTTGCAACAGGCACGCAACAACACAACCTGGCGCCAGTTCAAATGAGCACGCAGAATCAGGCGATTGAATCCATCATTCTCACAGTGTCGACGCCAGGTCTGCTCGAAAGCCTCCTGGAAGTTTTGTCGAATCAGGTCCAGGCGAATCTGATCACCTTCCGGCGGTCGCATATCAAAGTCCTGAATCCAGACCCGATGCCCCTCGCCAAGGCGCAGCTCGTAAGGTCGCTCGGAAACGATACGCATGCCCAGATTCTCGAGCATGGGCAAGACATCGCTTAGCGGGATTGGGTCGCCATGCTTGAACAGTTTGAACCGGACAATGCCACGCCCACGCTGGCGCGGCTTGTACAAGCTCATCTGCAGATCATCCAGATCGCGCAATGTTGAAATATTGACAACATCGTAGGCCGCCACACTGGGTGAGACCTCTTCGGTATAAGAGGCTGGAAACGCCTGGCTGTAGCGACGACTGAGCTCAAGGCCCAGTTCCTCACCATGATCACGAACCAGAATTTCACCCAGCTCATCCGACCATGCGCGAATGGCCTGCTTGATCTTCTTTTCAATCTCGGCGATGTCGAAATCAATCTTCTCACTACCCCGTGGTCGCACCACGACCTGAACCCGCGCCAGCTTTGACTCGCCCACCTGGATAGCAAAATCCAGCTTGTCACCCTTGAGCGATCGCTTGAGAATCTGCTGAATCTTTTCACGGTTCTCGGTATTGAACCGATCTCGGGGAATGAACACCAGGCAGGAAAAGAAACGACCAAACCGCTCACGACGTATGAAAAGTCGAGTCTGACTGCGCTCCTGCAAGTCCAGAATGCCGACGCCAAGCTCCAGCAGCTCGGCCGCCGAGGCCTGAAACAACTCGTCGCGAGGCAGCGTTTCAAGAATGTGCAATAGTGCCTTGCCCGCATGGCTGCTGCGCCGCAAGCCACTTTGCTCCATGACTTCGGCGACCTTCATTCGAACCAGCGGCGTATCGACACAGCGGCGAATGTAGGCACCGGAGGTAAACAAGCCAATCAGACGCTTTTCTCCGCGAACTCGACCATCCTCGTCAAAGTAAAGGACAGAGATGTAATCCATGTAGCCGCCGCGGTGGACGATGGATTGTGCATTGGTCTTGGTAATGATAATCGGGTCGTGAATCGACGGTTGATCTGACCCGCGAGCGAGATCCTCAAGCCTGCGCACCGGTGCTTCACGATGATCAAGATGCATGATGCCCAACCCGCTATCAGCCACTGGCTTGAGAACCCGCCCTTGATCAGTATCTTCAATGAAATACTCTCGATATCCGAGAAACGTAAAGTGATCATTGGCCAGCCAGTCAAAAAAGTCGCGTGCTTCCTGAATGGCGCTGGCAGACATGGCAGCGTGTGTTTCAGCCATTTCATCAGAAATCTGATGAGCTTTGTCGACCATGTTCCGCCAGTCGGTGACGGCCCGCCGAACATCAGTCAAGGCCCGCTTGACTCGCCGCTCGATCCTGGCCAGACTTTCTGGATAGGTTTGCCGGTCGACCTGTACGTGCATGAACGACTCGACAATCGAGTTGTCATCGTCATCGTGAGACAGTCCAAGCCAGTGCCCGCCCTGATCGCGACGCACCCGCATGACCGGGTGTACGATCAAATGTGCCGACAGACCCAGCTCTGACAAAGCAAGCACCACGGAATCGACCAGAAAAGGCATGTCGTCGTTGACAATCTCTAGCACGGTATGACTGGTCGACCAGCCCTGCTTGTTGGATTCCGGATTGAACAAACGAAGCTTGACCTGGTCGGGCATCCGCTGTCGGGCGAATTCGAAAAAGTTGGCTGCCAAGGCGGCATGACTCGACAGATCACCAGCACGGATCTCACCAGCGGGAGCTCGTCGAAACAACTCAGCCGAAAACTCGGCCGCCTGCTCGCCACCACTTCCGGCACGAACCTCAATGGCCAAATCGGCCAGGTACTTCTTCTTGTTTTGTTCTTCGGTGGTGCTCATCAACTCCAGGTCCCGACTCCTGACTAACTATGTTTGAACGATTGGGTTTACCCGAATCGTACGGTTAAAAATCTGCACTCAGCGCAGTCCGGTCTCAGTCCGTGCAATGACCATGCGTTGAATTTCGCTTGTACCCTCGTAGATTTCGGTGATCTTGGCATCACGAAAATATCGCTCGACCGGCATTTCCTTGCTGTAGCCCATCCCGCCATGAAGCTGAACGGCCTGATGACTGATCCACATGGCCGCTTCCGAGGCCACCAGTTTGGCCATTGAACCGTCAAGCGTGATCCGTGCGCCTGTCTCGGCCGATTGTATTTTCGCCCAGGCTGCTCGCAGGGTCAGCAAACGCGAGGCTTCAAGCTTACACTTCATGTCGGCAATTTTCTGCTGGATCATCTGAAACGTGCCGATCTCCCGCCCGAACGCCCTGCGCTCACGCGCGTAGTCAATGCTGGCATCGTAAGCCGCCTGGGCAATGCCTACTGCTTGTGCAGCAATACCGATGCGACCGGCATCCAGAACGCTCATTGCAATCTTGAATCCCTGCCCCTCCTCACCCAGTCGATCCTCAACCGGGCATTGATAGTTATTCAGTTCAATTTCGCAGGTTGCCGAAGCCCGAATTCCCAGCTTTGGCTCGGTTTTGCCACATGCAAAGCCTTCCTTTTCCGTATCGATAAGGAATGCCGTGATGCCCTTGGCACCCGCATCCGGATCGCTAGCAGCAAACAGCACCAGATAGCGCGCATATGGTCCCGAAGTAATCCAGGATTTACGGCCATTGATCAGGTAGTGGCTTCCGCCATCACTCAGCACGGCACGGGAACGCATGTTCGACGCATCCGACCCGGATTGAGGCTCAGTCAGGGCATACGCACCGATGTGCTCACCTGAGGCAATAGCACGCACATATTTTTGCTTCTGGTCTTCTGTGCCATATTTCAAAATACCATTGCAAAACAATGAGTTATTGACTGACATAATGGTTCCGTGCGCCGCATCGGCAGCACAGATCTCGATCATCGCCAGCACGTACCCAATCGTATCCAGCCCCGCACCACCATAGGATTCGGGCACTTCGATACCCATCAGGCCCAGCTCACCCATTTTCCGGATATTCTCCAGCGGAAACTCGCCCGAGGCGTCGAACTTGGCCGCTATGGGAGCAATCTGGTTGCGGGCAAAATCACGCGCCGCCGATTGGATCATTTGCTGCTCTTCGGTTAATCGAAAGTCCATAAGCTTGAAATCTACCTCCGTTAAAGCGGAAATTCGGCTTACCAGCCGCAGGATCAACACCGGGCTGCGAAGTATAACGCCGTACCGTGATCATGTGCCCGTTCAAGCGTACTGAGATACCCGCCCCCTGTCTCGGGAATGATTTTTTGTGAGAATTTAATCACACTATCGTATTTTTACCCTTGACACCCGCCGCCGTTACCGTAGAATCTGGGCTTCCGGAGTGGGGTTCCCCCCTTCCCCTATCCGGTTCGTGGCCGAGGTTCCCCCCTTGCCTCGGCCACACCTAATAGCGAATCGGCCGGATTCTCGAGAATCCGGCCGATTTTTTTGTCAGAATGCTGACAAATGCAAACGCCGCGCTTATAATGCGCGACCAC
>CAZFYM010000015.1:0-37575 GCA_964523755.1 uncultured Wenzhouxiangella sp.
TCGACCCTCGGCTTGCCAGCAGGTGACGCCACTTGCCGCCTGCCACCAAACCTGCTCCCTCTCGGCGATGGCTGAGGTTTATGCGTAATCAGGAAAAACGTTAGCTCTTCTTTGCTTCTTGGTTGCTTCGCTGCTTTGCGACAAAAAGATTTTGACTTTTGATGCGCCGATGTTGCCTGGGGGCGCTCTTCCCGGCTTCAGCTAACTGGTCAGGGGGAGGGCGCCGAAGGCGGCGTGGGCGACCAGGTGGGCCAGGCGATCGAGGTCGGGTATGTAGGCTTCGGTACTGTCGACGATGACCCGACCGGCGACGGCGATGGGTTTGGACTCCGACGGTACTTCGGTCAGATTGTCTTCGGTGATCGTGGTCAGGCGCGGAAAACCCTGGGCCAGAATGGCGATATAGGGCATACGGTCATTGTCAATCAGCGTCTTGGTGATGCAGAAACGCCCGCCAGTCGCCGGTTCGCGCTCGGCACTTTCGGTCAGTACTGAAAAGCTGACCAAAGGTACCTGCCAGCCGCGCCAGAGAAACGTACCCAGCAACCATTCGGGCGCATCCTGAACAGGTTCCGGATCGGTATAACCAACCACTTCGGCAACGGTGGCGTTGGGGATCAGGATATGTGTACCGGTCAACGGCACCATGACACTGCGAATCTCGGTATCAGCCATCAGTCCTATCCTTCGGGCGCATTCATTTTCAACAGTTCGAAGACGTGTTCGACCAGCTCGGCTTCCTGATAGGGTTTGGGCAGGTAGTCATCGACGCCGACTTCGCGCGCACGCTGACGATGTTTCTCACCGCTGCGCGAGGTGATCATCATCATTGGCACGGCCTTAAGGCGAGGATCATTACGCACATGGGTCGCCAGCTCGTAACCGTCCATACGTGGCATTTCGATATCCAGCAGGATCAGGTCGGGTACACGATCGAACATGGCCTCAACCGCATCCAGCCCGTCACGGGCGGTTACCACCTCCAGACCCCGATGTTCAAGTACACGCGAGGTGACGCGGCGCATGGTTATCGAGTCGTCAACCACCATAACCAGAGGTGTGCGCTTGACTTCCTGACCGCGGTCGGCCTCGAGAATATCGCCGCGGCCCGGCAGCAGGTCGCGAGCAAAAGCGTTGCGGATCAATGGTCCGATATCCAGAATGGATACGACCTGGCCATCGCCGGTAATGGTGCCACCCAGAATGCCCGGAATCGAGCTGATCTGGGGTCCGACCGGTTTGATCACGATTTCCCGATGCCCCAGTAGCTCGCTGACCCTGAGGGCGGCACGCTGCTGACCGGCTTCGACCATCAGCAGTGACAATGTGCCGCTGCCGACCTCTTCCGCCGCAAAATCCAGTTGGGGTTCGAGTTCCAGCAATGGATACTGGTCCCCGGCATACTCCTGGACCGGCTCGGTGCTTTCGATTTCCCGCAGCCATTCATCAGCGAGAATTCTCGTCACGCCGCGCACAGACTGCAGCGGAATGGCAAACTGTCGGTCCGAGGCCCGTACCATGATCGCCTGCATGACGGTCAGGGACAGCGGGATGCGGATAACGAACTCGGTGCCCTTGCCGCGCTCTGCATGAGCGCTGACGCTGCCACCAATCTGGCGGACCTCATTGGCCACGACGTCCATACCGATACCGCGGCCGGCGAGTTCGCTGACTTGCTTGGCCGTCGAGAAGCCCGACCGAAAAATCATCTGGATCAGTTCAGCGTCATTGGGGTTGGCTGATTTGTCAATCAATCCACGTTCGATACCGCGCTGGCGAATGGCATCGATATCAATGCCGGCACCATCGTCGGCAATCCGCATGACCAGTTCCGTAGCTTCGCGACTGACGTCGATACTGATTGTTCCGGTTTCCGGTTTGCCCAGCTGACGGCGCTGGTCAGGTGCTTCAATACCATGACTGATGGCGTTTCTGAGCAAGTGCTCCAGTGGTGCCGTGATGCGTTCCAACACATTCCGGTCCAGCTCGTTCTCGCCAGCCAGGTCGACCCTTAATTGGGCCTTCTTGCCGACTTCGCGTGAGGCATTTCTGATAACCCGGCGGAATCGGGGCAACAAGGTGTTGAAGGACACCATGCGCGCCTGCATCAAACCTTCCTGCAGTTCGGTGTTGACTCGCGACTGCTGCATCAGAAGGGTTTCAGACTGGCGCGTGGCATCATCCAGGATGCCGGTCAGACTGGTCAAGTCATTGACCGACTCGGCCAGGGCTCGTGAGAGCTGCTGAATGGTGGAATAGCGATCCAGCTCCAGCGGATCAAAGGCTTCGTCGGTCGGTCCGTGTTCGCGTTCGAAACGTGCCAGAATCTGCGCTTCGGTCTCGATTTCGAGCTTGCGCAGTTGGTCACGCAAACGAATAACCGTTTCGTCCACTTCGCCGACGTTATTACGGAAGACACTGATCTGCTGCTCCAGTCGGGAGCGGAAGATCGAGATTTCGCCAGCATAGTTAACCAGTTCGTCAATCAGTGTAGACGGTACGCGAAGGTTTTCCGTTCGTGCCTCCCGAGTGTCTTCGGCACCGGCCCGATCCTGTTCCAGTTCGGTGCTCAGCTCCGGCAGGACGACCTCGTCGTCCAATTCATCGGCCTGGTCGGCAAACAGATCCTCGACCGGTCGCATGGGTACCGGCTTGCGTTCATTGACCGCGTCGATCATCAAGTGCAGATGATCACAGCCGGTTTCCAGTGCATCGATACGCTCTGTCGTCGGGTCCTTCAGGCCGGCGGCAATGCCTTCCAGTAATTCCTCCATCACATGGGCGACCTGGCCGATTGGATTGAGGCCAACCATGCGGGAACTGCCCTTGATAGTGTGCAGGTCTCGTTGCAGGGCGGTCACCAGGCTCTTGTCATCCGGGGTTTCACGCCATTTCTGCAGCACTTCGTCCGAGTGCTCCAGCAGTTCCTGGCCTTCCTCTAGGAAGGCTTCCAGCAGGTCCTCGTTGACCTCGCTGTAGTCAATGTCGATCAGGTTGTCATCGACCTTAACGCTCGGAACGGATTCCTCCGGTGCGGGGCGATCGGGCACAAAGGTTGAGACTGGAACATCGGTGCTTTCTTGTTCCGGTGCGACCTCGGCGGCCTCGTCCTGATCGGATGATTCAAGCTGGACTTCGTCTTCGTCCACCTCGCCCGGCATCAGGTCGTCCTCGGCATTTGTATTGCTCTCAGCGCTTGCCTCAGCCTCGACTTCTGCCAGTTCCTCGTCGCTTTCCTCGTAAGAATCGCCAGCCTTGGTCTGTTCTTCGATCTCTTCTTCGATTTCCCTGGCCTCCTGGTCTAGCTCGACATGGCTGCCTTGATCGAGACCTCCCTCTTTCTCGGCAGCCTCGTCACCCTCGGACTTTTCAGCAGGAATGTCCGAGTCAGCGACGACCTGGTCATCTTCGACATCGAAGAAATCGAAATCACTATCGGTGGGCTCGGTTTCAGCATCAGCCTCGGAACTGAAGGCCGGCTCATCAATGCCCGACAAGGTTTCCAGATCGCTGGGCGGGAGTGAATGCGGGGCATGCTCGCCGGTGCGTTCACGATGGGCCTGATTGTGAAGATCGCGTAGTTCACCGGCCAATTCGGACGAATCAAACAGGGCCTGATCAACAGGTTCCCCGCACAGCCGGTTCAGGCGGTGCCGGAACAACTGAGCGCAGCGACTCATCACGCTCAAGCCCTCGCTGGTCGGCGGCGCACTGCACAATGACAACTCTTCGAGATAGGCTTCAAGTATTTGGGCGGTTTCTGCCTCATCACCTATTGGGGCCAAACGCATGGTCCCTTTCATGGTGTGCACCACTCGCACCATGCTTTCGTTGATATTCGGCGTGTGACCGGACTCGTTGCTCTCGCCCAGCCAGCGTTCCAGAGTATCCAGGTTTTCCGACAGTTCCTTGATCATCAGATCGATCAGAGTCGGGTCCAGCCCTTCCAGCTCGGAAGCTTCGCTGGTTGTTGATGGTGTCTCACCGGCTGGCTCGAGCTTGCCTTCAGCGACCTGTGCGGCCTTATTGGCCAATTCGGCACAGCTTTGCTCGTCCATGTCCTGCCCGCCCTCACCACTCAGGCGCGCGCGCATGCTGGGCAGCGCTTCGACGGCATGGGCTATCAGGCCGGTGATTTCCGGTGTTGACTGAACCTGGCCGTCGATAATCCGGTTGAGCAGGCTTTCGATGTTCCAGGCGAATTCGCCGATCTCGGTCGCACCCGCCATCCGACCTGAACCTTTCAGCGAGTGAAATGCCCGCCGGATAGTGACGGTACTCTCTTCGTCGGACGGGTTGTCCTGCCACTGCGGAACGATCTCGCGCAAGGCCTCGAGCTCCTGATCGAATTCTTCGAGGAAAATTTCGACAATATCGAAATCATCAAAGGCTGATGTACTGTCAAAATCGTCGCTTCCAGCACTAACTTCGCTGGTCTCAAATTCCGAATCCTCGGCTTCGTCGTCGGCGCTCAGTGTTACATCATCGCTGTCCGACCCGGATTGCTCGGCAGTGATACTGCTGTCGTCGAACTCGTCAAATTCCAGCTCATCTTCATCGAGTATCAGTTCATCGTCGCCATCTGCGCCGTACTCTTCCCGCTCGACAGCTTCGGTGCTGCCGGGTTCGTCGGTTTGCAAGGCCTCGAGGTCGGAAAGTTCGTCCAGTTCATCGGCGGCCTGGGCTTCCTCAAAGCTCGCATCGTCGCGACCCGTCTCGGCTTGCTCACCCAGGTAGCCGAGCTTTTCCAGGCGCTCGCGGGCAGACTGCAGATAGCGTTCACCGCGCTCGTCCAGCGTGGTCAGGCTTTCCAGATAAAACTCGGTTACCGTCAGGGTTTCAGCCAGTGCTTCCAGGGCTTCAGACGAGCTCTTATCTGGACCGTCTGACATATGATCACCAGCCAGGCGAGCGGCTGCATCGATCATTTCAGCCGCCTGGTCAAGATTGGCGACAAACAACGCGCCAGCGATCCGGGCCAGAATGAATTGTGCTTCGCCGACCGCATCGGCATCGGCTTTTTGTCGGTTGACCGCGTCGAGCAGATGCTTGGCATGGGCCAGGTCTTCCAGCGCCTCCTTGATTAACTGCTTGACGATTCGGCGCCGCTCTGAAGGCGGCATCAGTGATGTATCCGGGTCTCCCGCATCGTCGTCTGCAGCACCCAGTTCGGCAGCCAGGCCAAAACTCTCTTCGAGCTGGGACTCGACCACCAGCAATTCGCGCGCAACCATCAGCAAGGTTGGATCATCCGGATCACTGCCGAGATCAGCCAGCTTGCCGGCCTGGGCCTTGACTCTTGCCGCCAAGTGCTCCAGTCCCAGCATGGACAGGCTTTCACCGACCGAGTCGAGCAGAGCGGTTTGCTGTTGCAGGACTTCGGGGTCACTGTTCTGCTCGAGCTGCGAACCCAGTACTTCCTTGATTTTTGCCAGGTCTTCGCGCGCTGCCTTGGTGACCGCCACGAAAAGTGCCCGGTTTCGGCCGGCCAGAAACACCTTGGCTTGAGCCAGCTGATCCGGTGCGTGCGCGTTCAGGTCAAAAGCCTTGTGGACCGCCTGTGCTTCGGGTGTTTCAGCCCGAGCCAGAACGATCTGAAACAGGAAGCCGCGAGTCAGGTCATCAGCCTTGTTGTGCACCGCCTCGTCGTTGGGCCTTTCGGCGCACTCTTTCAACATCACGTCGGTGCGGGCAAACAGGCGGGTAATGCTCGGACCGCCCGCAATCTGATGCAGCTTCATGGCTTCGCAGACGGCGGCAGCGGCCCAGCCGGTCCGGCGTGCGGCGACGCTAAGGTTGCCGGCATCGCGCATCTTCAGGGCGACGGCTCCCAGCGTATCCAGCGCCTCGGCATCCTGATGATTAACCAGGAAGCCGCGCAGGGCGTGTTGATAATCACGTCTGAGCCCGGCAGCGTCGACGTTGTTGCTGGGCTCCGGAAGAGCCGCATGGTCAATGTCGGGACGGAAAAAGGTCGATTCTTCCAGTGGCTGCTGACCGGCGATAGCGCGCAGGTCGTTGATGGTGGGCAATACAATAACCGGGGCGTCAACCCGGGTGCTTTCAAGATAATCCAGGTAATCCGGAAGAATGGCGGTAGCCTCCAGCACCTTGGCGATCGCATCCGGCTCGTCGCGGGTCTCGCCGCGTTTAAGGGCTTCCAGAGCCACTCCCATGGCTTCGGCAATCAGCTGTCCACTATTGAACTCCATGACAGCCAGGGATCCGGCGACCTTGGCGCAGGCCTCGATAGCCTGATCAAGATCACTTCCCTGATGCTCGATTTCCTCATCGCCGAAACGCTCAACCGCCTGACGAACCTCTTCGAACAGTTCGTCCAGCAGTGGACGAGTCCACTGCAGCGACTGATTACTGATGCGATCACTGCTCATATCAGCATTCCGGCTGGCTTGATGTATTCATGACAACGCATGCGTCACTGACCTCTCTGGCTAAGCCGTGTGTATTCCGTGGTTGTAATGGTTAGAGTCCACGAATTTTCAGGCTTCGTCTTCCGGCAGGGTGAAGTCGGACACCGAATCGCGCAGATCGCGAACCAGCTCGGCCAGGTTGGCCACGGACTTGGCCGTCTTGCTGGTACCTTCGGTGGTCTGGACCGAGATGTCACGAATACTGTTCATCAACTGAGCAATTTTTGTCGCGTTGCGAGATTCGTCCTGGGCCTGGCGCGAGATATTCTGAATCAGTCCGGCCAGATCGTTGGACACTTTCTCGATTGATTCCAGTGCTTCACCGGCATCCTCGGCCAAGCGGGCTCCCGATACCACCTGTGTGGTCGTCTGCTCCATGGAGTTGACGGCCTCCGCCGTATCGGCCTGAATGGTCTGCACCAGTGCTTCGATTCGACGAGTAGCATTAGTAGCGCGTTCGGCCAGGCGCTGGACTTCATCAGCAACCACCGCGAATCCGCGTCCGGCCCCGCCGGCCGAGGCGGCTTGAATGGCGGCGTTCAGGGCGAGCACGTTGGTTTGCTCTGAAATGCCGTTGATCAGTTCGACGATGTCACCAATTTCCTGGGACGATTCACCCAGACGTTTGATTCGTTTTGAGGTTTCCTGAATCTGGTCGCGAATGCTGTCCATGCCTGAAATTGTCTGGCGCACCATGTCGGCACCGCGGTTGGCGATTTCAACCGAGTTCTGTGCAACATCCGCTGACTCACTGGAACGCTTGGCCATGTCGTCAAACGACTGGGCCATTTCGTTGATGGTCGTGGTTGCCTGGCGAATTTCCTTGGCCTGGTGTTCCGAGGCTTCGGCCAACTGCATCGTAGTCGCCCGGGTTTCCTGAGCCTGTGCTGCCACCTGTTGGGCTGTGTTATTGACCCCGGCAACCAGGTCACGCAGGGCCTCAACGGCATAGTTGACCGAGTCGGCAATGGCACCTGTGACATCCTCTGTCACGGTAGCCTGCACTGTCAGGTCACCGTCGGCCAGCGAGCTCATTTCGTCGAGCAGACGCAAAATGGCGTCCTGGTTACGCTGGTTGATATCGGCGGTTGCTCGGGCGCGTTTGCGCTGGGCAATATAAGCGCTGAATCCGATCAGGAATAGAATGAACAATGCGCCGCCGGCCAGCACCAGGCCAATCAGCAAAGAGGGCCATAGCGTGTCTTGACCGAGTTGACCGTAGGCCAGGGCCAGGCGGCGTGCTTCTTCGGTCAGGTCTTCGGCATCGAGGAAAATCTGGTCGGCCGCTTCGCGCACTTCGAACAGGTCAGTGGATGCGGTCAGAATGGTATCCACGTCCAGCCGTATTGATTCGAAGATCGGCATGACGTCTGCCAATGCCTCCAGCACCTGACTATTGCGCACCGCACTGAGATTCAGTTCGCTGTCACCGTTGATCAAACCCTGCAGTACGCGGTCAAACAAGCCGGCGTCGCGACTGAACGCGTCGGCGGCGGTGATTGCACCGGTACCGCCGGCCATGATGTCACCGACACGACGCAACATGCGGTCGGCCAGAACCAATTGTCGGCCAGCCACATAGATCTGAATGGTTGGCGCGCCGGTTTCAATCATGCGGCGAACAACCTCGTCGGACTGGGCTTGCAACTGGGGGATGTTGTCCGAAAATTCGACCGCACTGTCGGCCAGCTCAATAACCAGGTCGGTTCGATCCAGAATCTGGGCAGCAAATGCGTTGATCGTGCTCCAGGTGCCCTCCAGTGTGGCCAGTTCATCATTGACCTGATCCGGTGATGGCGGCAGGTCAACCGCTGGATCGCCGTTGCGCAGGATCGAGACAGCACTATCAATGATGTCACGCGTTTCTCGCAGCTCATCGAAGGCGTCAAAGTTGCCAACTGCCGACTCACCGGCCGCCTTGGCCAATTGCTGGGCGCGCACCTGAATGTCGGTCGTCAGTGCCAGGTACTGGTTCTGCTGCACGTTGCGCTGGTTAAGCAAGAAAAAGTTGTAGGCCACCAGGCCCAGGAGGGCGACCAGCAGCACGAACAGGAGTGCCTGTGCGGGAGATAGTCTCTGCTCGGTTGATTGCGTGACCACACTACTCATGCCTTCACCTCATGTATTCTCATTCGTTTTCCTGGCCCCTGATCGCTCCTGAATGATTTCCAGGAGAGAACCGGGCATGTTCGTTGCCTGATCATCAAGCGCGTGTTGTTGCGCACGGTCTTGCCAATCCGAAATCTTGACGTTCAACGGTCGGCTCCGTGCAGCCGGCCACGCCATTTTCATACTACTGTTCCCGGGCACCATCCATGAAGTCCAGACGGCGTTGAAGTTCTTCGATCCGAAAGACACCCCAATTGTGTTCACTGGTCGGAAAATTGTGGCTGACCAGGCCTTTGAGCTCGGTATCGGCCCAACTGTCATCCGGTTCCAGATCATCGGTATGGAAGTGACGCTGGCCGAATACTTCGTCGACTACCAGTCCGGCAAGCCGACTCTGGAACTTGGTCAGGATCAAACGGGTTCTGGCAGTCACCGGTGTTCGGCTGCCAAACAGATACCAGCCCAGGTCAGAGACCGGTGCCAGGTTACCGCGAACATTTGACAGGCCCAGCAGCCATTCCTTGGTGCCGGGAACCGGGTAATAGGGAGGAAAAGCGATGATTTCCTCGATCTGGTCAATGCGGCAGGTCAGGTGATAATCGCCCAGCCTGAAGACCACGCCGTCCCAGTTGCTGATTTGTTGTTGACGGCCAGCTTCGCCGACGTCATGCCCGAGGCTGCGCCTTTCGTAATCACCAAGCAGGTGAAGCAACGCGCCTTGAGCGGCTGATCCTGATTCGATTGAGTGCTCCCCTTTCATGATCCCTCGTACAGTTGCTGGTTTCGAAGCCAGCCGGTCAGGCTGACTCGCCGGGATTGATCTGATCTCGCACCGCCGCCAGTAATTCATCCCGGGTAAACGGCTTGGTCAAATATTGGTCCGACCCCACGATGCGTCCGCGAGCCTTGTCAAACAGGCCGTCCTTGCTGGTCAGCATGATGACCGGTACTTTCTGGAAACGCGAATTGTTCTTGATGATCGCGCAGGTCTGGTAACCATCCAGGCGCGGCATCATGATATCGACAAAAATCAGATTCGGCTCATGCTTGTGGATCAATGCGAGTGCTTCGAAACCATCATTGGCCGTGATGACTTCACAGCCTTCGCGACTGAGCATGGTTTCGGCCGACCGCCGGATGGTCCGGCTATCGTCAATCAGCATGATCTTCAGACCGCTGAGATCGCTGCTGTCATTTTTCTGTGCTTGATCTTGATCTGCGCTCATATCCGTAGACTGTTGATGGACTGTGGTGCGATCCGTTGGTTGACGTGTAGGTTAGTCTATCTTTGCCGAATTTACCAATCCGGTAGAATAGGTTATCTCAAGTTTATGGCAGAAAAGGAGTTTTCCACTGCATTCTGCCTGATTTTTTTCCCGGTTGCATCCCGGGACGGCTCTCGGGAGTAAGTATGCGCAAGAATCTCGTCGTGGTGATGGACGATATAGCGGCGATCAAGATCGCCAAGGATACGACTTTTGCGATGTTGCTGGAAGGCCAACGGCGCGACTACGAGGTTTTCTATCTGAACGAGGATCGACTCTATCTCGACGGTGCATCAACCCGGGCGGCGATGCAGCCGGTTCGGGTACGCGATGATGCCAGCGACTGGTTTGAGCTCGGATCGGCAGTTGATCGTGCCCTGGGTCCGGACGATCTGGTGCTCATGCGCTCAGATCCCCCGGTCGATGCCGACTATCTGTTTGCGACTTTCCTGCTGGAACAGGCCGAACGGGCCGGGGCCAGGGTTGTCAACCGCCCGCGTGCTCTGCGTGATTTCAATGAAAAGCTTGCGATTGCCCGATTTCCCGACCTGATGCCCGAAACACTGGTTAGTTCCGACGCTGCCCGGATCAAGCAGTTTGTCAGAAAGCGCGGCAAGGCGGTGCTCAAGCCTCTGGATGGCATGGGCGGACGTGGCATCTTTCTTGCTGACGGTGATGATCGCAATCTGAATGTGATTGTCGAGACCCTGACCGATAGCGGCCGTCACCTCGCCATGGCCCAGCAGTTCCTGCCGGAAATCGTTGATGGCGACAAGCGAATTCTTATGGTTCAGGGTCGACCGGTACCCTATATGCTTGCGCGCATCCCGGTCGGCGATGATTTTCGCGGCAACCTGGCCCGCGGCGGACGCGGCGAGGGCCGCGAACTCGGTGACAGCGATCGTGTGATCGCTGAAGCGGTGGGTCCGGTTCTGGTCGAAAATGGTATTGCATTTGCCGGGCTGGACGTGATTGGAGATCGCCTGACCGAGATCAACGTCACCAGCCCGACTTGCGTCAGGGAACTGGACGCCCAGTTTGAAATCAATATCATCAGTGATTTATTCGCCGCCATTGATCCATGAGCGATACCTGGCAACTCAATAGCCGAGCCGATTCGCTGACCATGGCCCTGGCCGTCGCCATTACGGTGCATGTGGCTGCCATTGGCCTGATTCATTTTGATGTATTGACCGGCCGTCCGGACAACGTGCCCTCGGCGCTGGACGTGATCCTGGTCCAGTGGGCGACTGAAACACCGCCCGAGGAAGCCGATTTTCTGGCTCAGGCCAGCCAGGTTGGCGGGGGGGACAGCCCCGATCTGAAGCGCCCGGCCGAGCCCATGCTCAGCGGCGAGATTCAGCCGGATGCCGAACTCGAGCCCGTGCAGCAGGAGGCTGCCGAGACCGTGGTTGAGCAATCACCGGCCGAGCTGATCGCAATCGAGGGTCCGGAACCAATGCCCAGCAGTGACAATCAGGAAGCGGCGCGCACTGATCTGATCGATTCGCGCGAGCTGATACGGCAGTCGCTGGCTGTGGCGCGCGCCTCGCCGGATCGTTTTGCCGAGGCTCAGGATTTTCCGCAACGCAAGCGTCGCAAATTTGTTTCAGCAAACACCCGTGAACACCTGTATGCGGGCTACATGCGATCCTGGGTCGCCAAGGTTGAGCGGGTCGGCAATCTGAACTATCCCGAGCAGGCCCGACGGATGAATCTGGACGGTGCCCTGGTTTTGAGCGTCGACCTGCTGGCCGATGGCAGTGTCGAACAAATCCGTGTGCTGCGTTCGTCCGGCTATGACATTCTTGACGAGGCGGCGGTGCGCATTGTGCGATTATCCTCACCATTTTCACCACTGCCGGCCGAAATCACCGCCGAAGTCGATGTGCTCACCATTACCCGAACCTGGCAATTTTCGGCCCGTTCCGGGCTCTACTGAATCAGCGTCAGACTGGTAGAATGTGCGTGTGAGCTATCTGGAACAACAATTTTTGATCGCCATGCCGAGCATGGACGACCCCAATTTCAACCGCGGCGTCACGCTGATGTGCCAGCACAACGACGACGGTGCGCTGGGCATTATCATTAATCGACCGTCTGCTTTCAGCCTTCTCGATGTGTTGAAGCAAATCGGTATCGATTGTGCAGATGCCAGCCTAGACTCGGTACCGGTATTCGAGGGTGGACCGGTGCATCCCGAGCGCGGATTCGTGCTGCATACCGGAGCGCCGACCTGGGATTCGAGCATGCCGGTTGGTCCTGGCATTTCGGTGACTACCTCGCGCGATATTCTTGAAGAGATTGCCCAGGGTCGCGGCCCGTCCAAATACCTGCTGGCACTGGGCTACGCCGGCTGGGGTGCCGGACAGCTGGAAGACGAGATGCGCGACAACGCCTGGCTGAACGTGATGGCCAAGGTCGATATCGTGTTCGATTTCCCGCCGGACCAGCGCTGGGAGCAAGCCGTGGCCAGTCTGGGTATTCAGGTTGACAGCCTGCAGCCGGCCGGCGGACATGCTTGAGCAGCATGCCGGCAACTGGCTGGGAATTGACTATGGAGAACGTCTGGTGGGCCTGGCCATGGCCCATCCCATGACCGGCTCGGCCCGCCCTCTGAAACCCATCAGCAATACCGGCCGGGCCGGACTGGAACCGGCGTTTGACAAGATCGTTGCAGACTGGCGCCCCGAGCGCATCGTGGTTGGCCTGCCGCTGGCTGGCGATGGCTCGGAGACGGCGATGAGTCGCCGCGTTCGCTCGTTTGCCTCCTGGCTGGAGCAGCGTTTCGAGCCGGTCGATGTTCAGTTGCACGATGAGCGAATGAGTTCGGAGACAGCAGCCAGCCAGTTTGCCGAGCGCCGCCGACAGGGGCGAGCCCGGCGACGTGACGCTGCTCGCCTGGACAGCATGGCAGCGGCACTGATTCTCGATTCCTGGATGCGCGATCATGGCATCACCTGACAAACGGCGCCGGCACCTGCTGGCCATTGATGGTCTTGATCAGGCATCCGTCGAAACCCTGCTTTCCCGAAGCGTCGAGCTGGCACGAGGAGCGGCTCTCAAGCGCCTGGACCTGAGCGTTACCAACCTGTTTTTCGAGCCCAGTACCCGTACCCGGGTCTCGTTCGAGCTGGCAGCCCGGCGAGTGGGTGCCGAGCTGGTCAATGTCGAGCTCGCACACTCGTCAACGTCCAAGGGTGAGAGCCTGGCCGACACGGCTTCAACCCTGAAAGCCATGGGTATGGATGTGCTGGTGCTGCGTCATCCGGAGACCGGCTGCCCGGCAAGGCTGGCGGCAGACCTGCCGCTGACCATCATCAACGCTGGAGACGGCAGTGGGGAACATCCCAGCCAGGCTCTTCTGGATGCGGCGACGCTGAATCTTGTTGGACTGGACTGGCCCAATGCGACCATTGTCGTGGTCGGCGATTTGCGCCATTCACGCGTGGCTCGTTCCGGTCTGAAATTGTTTCGTCGTCTGGGCGCGGGGCAGTTGAGAATTGCCGGGCCTGATGAACTGTTGCCCGACAACATACATGATACGTCTATCGAGGTGTTCGACTCGCTGGATGCGGCGATCAAGGACGCCGATGTGATCATGATGCTGAGGGTTCAGCATGAGCGCATGGATCAGACGGCCTGGCCGAATCGTCTCGATTATGCTCGCCACTGGAGCCTGACTCCTGAACGGCTGGCACTGGCACGTACCGATTGTCGGGTGCTTCATCCCGGGCCGATCAATCGTGGCATGGAAATCGACTCCGCCGTCGCCGATGGTGCCCGGTCGCTGATTCTCGAACAAGTGCGCATGGGGGTGTTTGCCCGGATGGCTATTTTCGAGTGGATTGTCGGGACATGACCGATTCGACCAGTTTGCGGCGGGTGCGCAGCTTTGTTCGTCGCCCCGGCCGATTGACACCGGCCCAGCATCGGGCACTGGTTGATCTGTTACCGTGCTATGCCGTCCCGGACAATCTGCCGGACCTGCGCCAGGCTTTCGATCGGACAGCGCCGCTGGTGGTGGAGATCGGCTTTGGCAATGGCCAGGCGCTGGCATGGATGGCTGGCAATGAGCCGGACAAGAATTTTATCGGAATCGAAGTCCATGAGCCGGGTGTTGGCCGGCTGCTTCGAAGCCTTGAGGATGGAGCCGTTAACAACGTCCGGGTTGTCATGCGGGATGCGGTTGAAGTTCTCACGCAACAGGCCGTGTCCGGGAGTCTGGATGAGGTCAGGATCTATTTCCCTGATCCCTGGCCAAAGAAGCGTCACCACAAACGTCGATTAATCCAGCCCCCGTTTCTTGAGCTGGTCGAATCGAGGTTGCGCCCCGACGGTCTGTTGCACCTGGCCACGGATTGGGCACCTTATACCGAGTGGATGCTCGAGGCATTGGCGCAGGTGCCCGCACTGAGACTGGTTGGAAGGCCCGGTATCGATCGCCCCGATTGGCGCCCGCAAACCCATTTCGAACAGCGTGGCCAATGCAGGGGTCATACCATTGTCGACATCCTCTGCCAAAAACAACCTTGACCGACTTACCCACCAACCAAACGACCAAACGACCAAACGACCAAACGACCAAACGACCAAACGACCAAACGACCAAAATCCTCTGCCCAACTCACAACCAATCGGTTAAGGTAGAGGCTGCCAAACCAGAACAACAAGCAAGCGGGCTCATCAATAGCGATGGAAGGTGGACTGACTCTCAGCGGTGACATGATCCTGGTGCTCATGTTGCTGGGGCTGACGGTTTTTCTGTTTGTCTTCGAGATTGTCCGGATTGATATTGCCGCGATCTGCATCATGGTGTTGATCGGGTTGTTTGGTCTGGTTCCGGCTGATCAGTTGTTCAATGGATTCGCTTCGAACGCGGTGATCTCGATCATCGCTGTCATGATAATTGGGGCTGGTCTGGATCGGACCGGGGTCATGAACGTGGTGGCCAACGGTATCGTAAAAGTCGGTGGACGTTCCGAATCGCGCATCATGTCCATGGTTTCTTCAACCGTGGGCTTGAGTTCAGGCTTCATGCAGAACACCGGTGCCACAGCCTTGTTCCTGCCCGTGGTCAGTCGAATTTCTTCTCGCCTGGATCTGCCGTTGCCGCGCCTGCTGATGCCAATGGGTTTTTGCGCGATTGTCGGCGGGACCATCACCATGGTGGGCTCATCCCCGCTGATTTTGCTCAATGATCTGATTTTGACATCCAACCGATCCCTGCCGCCTGGTGCCGAGTCGCTCAAGCCGTTCGATCTGTTTGACGTTACGCCGATCGGCCTGGCCCTGTTGCTGGCCAGCCTGGCGTATTTTCTGCTGCTCGGGTCGCGATTGCTGCCCAAGAGCGGCGCCAAGCGCCCGGCTTCACCCGGAAGAACCAAGAACTATTTTGCCGAGGTCTACGGGATTGCCGGTGATGTTTACGAAATGCTGGTGACCGTGGATTCTCCTTTGGTTGGTATGCGCATCGCTGAGGCTGAAAAGCTTGATGGTGCACCATTGATGTTGGCCATCCAAAGTACTGACAAACCGCGCCTGGCACCTCCGGCAGACGAGATGATCTGGGTAGGAACGGTGCTCGGTGTCATGGGAACGCGCGAACAAGTCGGTCAGTTTGCACTGGACAACAAGCTGCGTCTCCAGCCTCGATTGAGAACTTTTGGCCATTTGTTCAATCCGACCCGTGCCGGTATTTCCGAGGTCGTCATCCCGCCGGGTTCCCGGCTGATCGGGCAGTCGATTGGCGAGGCCCGTCTGCGTTCACGTCTGGGAATCTCGGTGCTGGCCATCAATCGGCGTAACGATATTATCGTCGATGGTCTGCGTGAGCAGCCGCTGCAGCCAGGGGATTGCCTGGTCAGTCACTCGACCTGGAGGGATCTGGCCAGTGTCGCTCGCGACAAGGATCTTATCGTTGCCACCGATATCCCGAAAGAAGAGCAACGTCCGCAGAAGGTCAGTTACGCCCTGGGATTCTTTCTGTTGTCGATGTTCATGATTCTGTTTACCGACTTTCAGCTTTCGATTGCCCTGCTGACCGGTGCCATCGGCATGATTCTGACCGGGGTTCTCAGCATGGATGAGGCCTACCAGTCGGTCAGCTGGAAAACCGTGTTTCTGATGGCCAGTCTCATCCCGCTGGGGTTTGCCATGGAAGTGACGGCGACAGCCGCCTGGATTGCCGAGCAGGCATTGAGCCTGATCGGTGATGTGCCGGACCTGGTCGTGCAGATCTTGCTGGTGCTCCTGGCCACCCTGTTCACTCTGGTCATGTCGAATGTTGGTGCGACAGTGCTGCTGGTTCCCATTGCCATCAATGTGGCACTGGCAACGAGCGCCAGTCCGGCGATGTACGCGCTGATTATCGGTTTGGCAACGTCAAATGCCTTTATCCTGCCAACCCATCCGGTCAATGCCTTGATCATGGGGCCTGGCGGCTATCAGGTGAAGGATTTCGTTCGCGTTGGCGGCATCATGAGCATCGTTTTCATGGTTGTTATGCTGGCCATGGTCAATCTGGTTTTTTAGGGGACGATATTCTCATCAGGTCATTAGCCTGAAACGAGATAAACCTGACCGTCCTGTTCGCTGACCTCGACCGGGGTCAGTGACGCCTTCAGGCAAGGTCCGGAGATGCAACGACCATCCGATGGTTCAAACACCGCTCCGTGTGCAGCACAGACCAGCTGCCCGGACGGATCGACCAGAAACTGGTTGGGCGCCCAGTTCAGCGCTCTGCCCTGGTGCGGACAACAGTTCAGCCATACCCGCGCTGCTCCCTGATAGCGCGTTCCAACCAGAAATAGTGGGCCTCTGCTGCTAATTTCCTGGAGTTCGATGTAATGACCCTCTCGCAGGCTATCGGATGGGCAAAGGAACTTGCGTGTACTCATGCAGTCTGCCTTAGGTATGACTGATCAATGGCAACGATACTATCAGCCCCCCGGCAGTCCGCTGGCACGATTGGGCCTGGCACTGCTCGGGCTTGGCACGCTCGCGCTGCTGTTTTTGTTCGGCCTGGTCATCCTGGCGATTGCCGCCGGGCTGGCGATTCTCGGAGCATTGTACCTGTCGGTCAGGCGTTGGCTTGGCCTGAGCCGGGGTTCGCGGCAAAGCGATGACACCCTTGACGTGGAGTATCGTGTCATTCGACGAGATCGAGATGACTGAGCCGGAATTTTTCCGGCTATCGGATTCCGAACAGCAGAAAGACCGCCAGCAAAATGGCAACCCACAATGCCATGGACCCGGTTGGCCAGGTGCGACCCAGCGTGGAAGAGAGCCGATCATAACCCAGGGTATTGGCGAACAGGGAAGATGCCAGGCCGGTAAGCGTATGACCCAGGGCGGTCAGACCGTTTCTTGCCTGGAGGCCAATCCAGGGCAAAAATTTCCGGTAAACCAGTTCGATATCTGGCCAGATGGACGGTCGGGATTGCGGCAGGCGAAATCCAATTCGTGCCAGTACGACGTAGGTCAGAATGGTGAAAGCAATCGGTTGAAGTTGACCGAAGATTTTCGCGCTGGTCAATGGCCAATAGTCACTGCCGGCCGGGCGCAGACTTTCCGTCAGGCCGGGAAACAGTCCGGTCACAAGCAGGGCGGTGACTGGAATCAGCATGGCCAGCGCCATCGGCCAGGGGGCATCCTTGACTGGCCCGCGATTGGCTTGTGAAGCCCTGAAGAAACCTTCCCACAGAATCCTCACGCCCAGATACAAAACGCCGAAGCCGGACAGGCTGGACATGAACAGCCATAAACCGGTGGAGTAGTCCGAATATTCAATTGCGCCCAGCAGCAGTTTTTTGCTGACAAAGCCGCCGGTCATTGGCATGGCTGAATTGGCGGCGACTGCCACGACAACGCAGCCCGCCGTCAATGGCATTTGGCGCCACAGGCCACCAAGCTGGTCGGCGCGAGTGGTTCCGAGACGATAGAGCAACACGCCCAGTGCCATGAACAGGGTCATCTTGAACAGTACATCCATGACGATATGCATCGCCACACCGTCCAGGGCAAGCTCGGAACCGATGCCCACGACCGTGACCATCAAGCCCAATTGGACCATCATGGAATAAGCCAGTACTCGGCGAAGATCATTCTCAACCAGGGCAAAGAACAGTGGCCAGATAGCCATCACGACGCCAACAGGGACGAGAATATCTTCCCCGGCAAATCCACGCGCCAGTCCGTAGATGCCGACCTTGGTTGTCACTGCGGCCAGTACTGCCAGACCGGTCAGCGAGGCTTTCGGGTAAGCATCGACAATCCAGCCGTGCAGCAGCGGAAAACCCGATTTGATGCCGAAAGCCGCCAGAATCAGCCAGCCTCCAGACTGGTCCAGATCAATCGGGCCGAATTGCCAATTACCGGTCGCAAGGCTGTAGCTGAGAATGCCGGCCAGCAGAGTGACACCGGCGGCAACCTGAAAGACCAGGTAGCGAATTCCCGCACCCAAAGATTTCTCATCGCGAGCGGCAAGAATCAGCAGTGTTCCACCCAGGCCGATGATCTCGAAAAAAACGAACAGGGTGATCAGGTCACCTGCCAGCACCGCGCCAATGCCTCCGGCGATATAAATCAGCATGGCGGCGTGCTGCAGGCGGTCACGGATTCCCAGCGCGTAAATCGCGGCGATCAATGCTGCCAGATGGAACAGGCCGACCAGGACGAGGTTGAAGTGATCGACCCGCACCAGCTCCAGTGAGTAGTCCATGATGGACCCACTGGCCGTCGCGCCTGGATGCAGTACGTTCAAACTCACCACAGCGGCAAGCACCGGTGTGACCAGGGCTGTGATCGCGGCCAGGCGACCGCCGAGCAGCGAGGCAACCAGGGCTCCGAGCAGGAACAGGCCGGTTGGCAACAGCTCAATCGGCATGATCATCTCCCGTATCGATTCTCAATAGTGGAGCCAGCAGACGGACTGCAATGACCAACGCGGTAGTGGTGACCACGGCCAGCAGCGGATGCATCAGAGGAAAGGTCTCAGGACCTGAATCCGGGCGGAAAAACAACCCGCCCAGGGCCAGGGCCAGACATGCGCCAAGCAGGATGGGAAAAGCGTTGCGCGACAGGAATGCCATCATGTCACCAGCATCTCGGCAAGTCTGAAAAGGGGGTCGGGATAAAAGAACAGCACCACGCAAGCGGCGGCGCAAGTCACCATCGCAATACGCTGAGGCAGTGGCGCTTCATGGACTCCCTGTCGGGGAACGCCCTCGGCGGCTGGCGCAAAAAAGCCGCGAATCGGGATGACCAGCAGATACAGGATATTGAGCAGGGAGCTCAATATCAGCGCGCCCACCAGAATCCGTTGCTCGGCCTGCAGGCTTGCAAGTACCAGGTACCACTTGGCCCACATGCCGCCAAATAATGGTAGTCCGATAATGCTGAGCACGCCTATGGTAAAGGCACCAAAAGTCCACGGCATCACCCGCCCCAGGCCATCGAGTTCCGGAATGGTTTTGCGGTCATGTGCGCACTGAATGGCACCGGCACCGAAGAACAGGGTGATCTTCGCAACCGCATGCAGTGCCAGCTGCATGGTAGCGCCGACGATGGCCAGCGGTGAGGCGACCATGGCGCCGACGACAACATAGCTGAGCTGGGCGACTGTGGAATAGGCCAGTCTGGCCTTGAGATCCTTGAGCGTCAGGGCAACCAGGGATGCAGCGACAATGGTAAAGGCGGCCACCCAGGCGACCCAGATGCCGCCTCCGGTGGAGACCAGAAAATCCGTACCGAAGACGAAGATCGAGACCTTTAATACGGTAAAAACTCCGGCCTTGACCACGGCGACCGCGTGCAGCAAAGCGCTGACGGGTGCCGGGGCAACCATGGCTGCCGGTAGCCAGCGATGCATTGGCATCAGCGCCGCTTTGCCGATACCGAACATGAACAATCCGGCCAGCACCGGCACCCAGACCGGGTCGATGTGACCGGCCAGAATGCCACCCTTGGCGAAGGTCAGTGTGCCGGTGGCCGCGTAAGTCCAGATGATGGCCGGCAACAGCAGGCCAATCGAGGATGCCAGCAGATAGAACAGGTAAATGCGTCCGCCCCTGCGCGCATTCTCGGTGCCTGAATGGGTTACCAGCGGGTAGGTTGAGAGGGTCAGGATCTCGTAGAAAATGAACAGCGTCAGCAAGTTGTCGCTGAAGGCGATGCCGGCCGCCGCCCCCAGGGCGAGAGCGTAGCAGGAAAAAAAGCGCGCCAGGTGCGGATACTTGAGCGCCTTCATGTAGCTTTGGGCATACAGTGTGGCAACCAGCCACAAGCTGGAGGCGACCAGGGCGAATAACAGACCCAACGGCTCGATCCGAAAAGCGATATCCAGGCCAGGAAGGATTTCCCACACAACCTGCGCGCGACCTTCGCCGGCCAGGACGGGCCCGACCTGTTGCATCACGCCGATAAAAAATGCGCCAGCGGCCAGCCAGCCAAACGTGTCCCGCAATAGTGGCCGTCGATGGGCGAAGGCAATCGCCAGCGCGCCGACAAAAGGGATCAGAATGACGCTGATCGGGCTCATGGAGCGACTACCGCGACAGACCCAATCAGCGCTTCGGCCGCCGCTGTGGCCGCACTCACGGTCAGGCGAGTGTCAATGCCAAAATAGAAGTTCAGCATCACCAGCAGCCAGACGGGCAAGAGCAGACTCAGGGGAGCTTCCTTCACGACGGCTGCTCCCTTGGGGCGATCCATGAACCAGGCTGCCTCGACCACTCGCCAGATGTAGTAAACCGCCATCAGCGAGGTCACCAGGATGAGGATGACCAGCCACCAATGACCACTCTGCATGGCAGCAAGAATCAGGTACCACTTGCTGACAAACCCGGCCGTGGCTGGAACGCCAATGATCGACAGCCCGGCAAGAGCAAAGGCGGTCAGCGTCCATGGCATCTGTCTGCCAAGGCCACGAAATGCCTCGATGCGAGGTGAGCCCACCTGGTAAATCACGGTACCGACGGCCATGAAAAGTGCCGCTTTCATCAGGGCATGGTTGAATAAATGCAAAAAGGTTGCGGTCAGGCCAGTCAGGCTGACCAGGGAAAGGCCAAGCACCATGTAGCCGACCTGGGCAACCGACGAGTAAGCCAGCATGCGTTTCAGGTTTCCCTGGAACATCGCAACCCACGAGCCGGCAAACATGCTGGCGATCGCCAGTACCATCAACACGGTAGCCAGCGGCAGGGCAATAAAGCTGTAGTCGGGGGCAAAGACGGTGAACACAAAGCGCAACATGACATACAGGGCAACCTTGGTCGCCGTGCTAGCCAGAAAAATAGTGACAAAACCTGGTGCGTAAGTATAGGCATTGGGCAGCCACAGATGCAGCGGCAGCAACGCCAGCTTCAGTCCCATGCCGACGATGATGAAAGCCAGCGCTGCGCGCACCGTGCGTGTGTCCTGAACTTCCGGAATCCGCTCGGACAGATCGGCCATATTCAGGGTTCCGGTCATCATGTAGAGAAACCCGATACCAATCAGCAGAAAGGTTGCGCCGACCGTGCCCATGATGAGGTAACGAAACGAGGCCAGGAGCGCTCGACGGTCCTGACCGTGGGCAATCAGCGCGTAGGTTGCCAGCGATGAGATCTCCAGAAACACGAACACGTTGAAGGCATCGCCGGTCATGGTAATGCCCATCAGGCCGGCAAAGGCGAGCAGGAACAGGGCATAGAAAACACCCTGACGCTCGGGCACTTCCCGGTTGACGCTGACTCGTGCCCAGATCAGGGTCAACGCTGCCATCGATGAAACCAGTAGCGCGACAAAGGCATTGGCCGCATCAACCCGATACTCGATACCGATCGGGGCCGGCCAGTTGCCAAACGCATACGACAAAGGTTGATCAATCGCGACCGGCAACACCAGGGCGCAGATGGCTGCGCTGGCGATGGCAACCAACAAGGTCAGCGCCCAGGGCCAGAATCGTCCGGGCAGCAGGGCGCAAATTGCCGAAGCAATCAGCGGCAGGAGCACGCTGAACGGCATAAGCTCAGTGAGGGTCATTGTCTGTCGTGCTCTGAGTATGGAGGCTCTTCATCACTCAGGTGATCGTCTTCGATGGACCCGTAGGCTTCGTTGATACGCACCGCCAGTGCCAGACCAAGGGCTGTGGTGGCAACACCGACAACGATTGCCGTCAGAATAAGGACATGGGGCAGCGGATTGGAATAGACCTCGATCCCTTCGCGCAGAATCGGGGTCGAGCCTCCGACGATTTTACCGCTGGAGACGAACAGGATAAAGACCGAGGTCTGAAACAGGTTCAGACCCATGATTTTCTTGGCCATGTTTCCGTGCGCAATCACGCAGTAAAATCCGATCATCATCAACGCAACGACAATCCAGTAATTGAAAAAACCCAGCCAGGCCATCAGGACTGATCCTCTGTTACCGCTTCATCCCATTCGCGCTTGCGACGCACGAACAGGGTGTAGATCAGCATCACGACGGTCGCCACGGTCACGCCAATGCCGAATTCCACGGTGATGATTCCCAACTGCTGAGCAGCATGCGGACTGTCCAGCAACGGGTAGAAGTCCAGGAAATGCCCGCCAAGAACAACACCGGCGACGCCGACGGCACAGTACAAAAGCACGCCGAGCAGCATGAGAACGAACATGGCCCGCTCAGGAATCACCGTTAGTGCGGCATCCAGGCCATAGATCAGTGAAAACAGAATCCAGGCAGCGGCGAACACCACGCCGGCCTGAAATCCGCCACCCGGCGAATACTCACCGTGAAACTGGATGTAGAGCCCGAACAGCATGATCAGCGGAATCAGGAAACGGGCGACAACCCGCAGAATGCCGTTTTCTCTCATGCTGGCGGTTCTCCGGCATCTTCGGTTGAGCTTGGTCGCCGGCGCCGGGGCCTGACCGAGAGCAGGGCGAATACGGCCAGTCCGGCCGTCAGAATGACAAAGCCTTCACCCAGCGTATCAATCGATCGATAGCTGGCCAGCACCGCAGCCACCATATTGGGCACACCCATATCGGGGTAACTCTGCTCGATATAGTACGGACCTACATGACGTTGCGCCGGGTTATCCGAAGCCCCGAACTCCGGCATGTCCAGCGTGGCGTAGATCAATGCCGCACCGGTTACCAGCACCACGGCCAGCGCCAGGCCGTTGTGGCCGGTGTTGGGATGCTCGTGGCGCCGGGTCAGCGCGAGCACGGCAAGCAGTAGCAAGGTACTGATGCCCGCACCCACGGCTGCTTCGGTCAGCGCGACATCACCGGCATCAAGCACGGTAAATAACGCGGCCGACAGCAGCGAGTAAATGGCAAACAGCATGGCGGCCGCAAACAGATCCCTGGTACGAACGATGGCAATCGCCACGACCACCAGAAACACAAGCAAACCAATGTCGATCAAGTATTCGATGACGTCTCTCCTTCGCTGCCGTCTTGCAATTCAGGTTCGACCCCATCTATCAGTGCCGCTCTGGCCAGTGCATGACTTGCCGTCGGTGCGGTAAACAGCAGAAAGAGCAGAATCAGCAAAAGCTTGACTGTCAGCAGGCTCAGGCCGGACTGCAGCGTCAGACCGCCAACAATGAGCAGGGCACACAGCGTATCGGTCACCCCGGCCGCGTGCAGGCGCGTGTAAAAATCCGGGAATCGCAGCAGCCCCAGGCCGCCCAGCATGCCGAAAAGTCCGCCGGTCAGCAGCAGAATTCCGGACAAGATATCAAGCATCAGGTCAGCCATCGGTAATGTCCCCCTTGCCGGCCCGCCCCAGATCGCGCAATTTGACCAGCTTCAGTACCGCCACTATGGCAATGAAATTGATCAGCGCGTAGACCAGGGCCACGTCGATCAGGTCGGCGTGGCCGGTGACATAGGTGATCAGGGCGACGACCAGAACGGTCTTGGTACCGAACACGTTGACCGCCACGATACGATCATAAATGGTGGGGCCATTCAGGGCGCGAATCAGAGCCAGGGCCATGGTGGAGAAGATCGCCATGGTGGTCAGGACCAAAACGGTGGTCATGGCCGGGCTTCTCGTTTTGACCGGTTTTCCAGCCAGAGAATCTTGCGTGCCATGCTGCCTGAGCGTAGCTCATCGGCGGATTTCTGATCCAGAGCGTGAGCCGTCAGCTGCTGGTCGCTCAAATACAGCGCGACTGTACCCGGCGTGAGTGTGCAGGAATTGGCATAGGTCACTTTTGCAACGGCCGAATGCTGCGGCACCGACACCTTGATGATCTGTGGGCGGATGGACGCCGGGTTCAGTGCCAATCGCGCCACATTGAAGTTGGCCAGCAGAATTTGCCAGACCAGCCAGGTCCAGTAAATCGGCAGCCGCCACGAGTACAGAATCGGATTGTGCTCGACGCCGACCACCTCCATTCGCAGCGACAACCAGGCAACCAAACCGACCGAGGCCAGGCCCAACAGCAGGATCGGTGGTTTGTAAACCCCGGAAATCGCCAGCCAGAGGGCGATCAGTACCAGTGACAATGACAGGACATAACGCATCATGCTCCGGATTCTAACAAGACCGACATGACGGTCGCGAACTTTCGTTGCACGGTCCGCGTACATCAGGGGGACAGGTTAAAGTCGGCATGACAAAGGGCTGCGTTTGTCGGACAATAGGAAGCTGACACTAGCCGTTCCTGTCCAGAGTGACTTTCCCCAACCTGACGCCTGACGTTGCCGTCAATCCTGCCGAACTGTCTGAACTGGCTGCAATCATTCGTGCAGGCTCACCTCTGATCGTGATTGAAACGCATGATGAGCCGCATGCTGTTCATTTGTTCGAGGCCTTGCATCGACAGATGCATCGACCACTGTTTCAATGGACAGCAGCGCAGGGTTTGACCCGGCTGGACCGGGAACTGGTCATGGCAGCCGACTTCAAGGATGCCGAAAAGGCCCTGATTCATATTGCGCAACGCAGCGATCGGGGCCTTTACCTGTTGATGGATTTTTATCCGTTTCTGAACGACCCGGTGACCGTTCGTCGACTGCGGGAAATGAGCCGGGTCGATGCCTCCTCCGGCGGGCCGACGCTGGTTCTGGTCAGCCCTGAACTGAAGCTGCCACCCGAACTTGACGCCCTGGCGCGCCGGTTCGAGCTGCACCCGCCGGATCATTCCACGCTGGTCGATATGGTTCGATCCGAGGCGGTGCGTTGGGGTAACCAGCGCGGTGCCAAGCCAGCCCCGGTCTGTGAAAAGACGCTTGAAAAGCTGGTCAATAATCTGGCGGGGCTGACCATGAAGGACGCACGACGACTGGCCCGTAATGCCATTTTTGATGATGGCGTGCTCGACCACAGCGACCTTGAAACGGTCATGAAGGCCAAGTTCGAGTTGCTTAATCCCGGCGGAATTCTGAACTACGAGCTGGAAACGGCCCGCTTCAGCCAGGTCGCGGGTATGCCCCATCTCAAGCGCTGGCTGGAGCTTCGGGCCGGTGTGTTTGCAACCGCCGATTCACCGCCAGGCCTGGATCCACCGCGCGGCATGCTGTTGCTCGGTATTCAGGGCTGTGGCAAGTCGCTGGCAGCCCGTGCTGCAGCCGGTTTGTTCGGTGTGCCGCTGCTGCATCTGGATTTTGGCGCATTGTTCAATCGCTATCATGGCCAGAGCGAGCGCAATCTGCGCGATTCACTCAAGGCCGCCGAGCTGATGGCACCCTGTGTGATGTGGATCGATGAAATCGAAAAGGGCTTGTCATCGTCCGACAGCGATGGTGGGACATCCAGGCGCATGCTGGGCACCTTTCTGACCTGGCTGGCCGAACATCGGTCGCGCGTATTTGTTGCGGCCACGGCCAATGATATTTCCGCATTACCGCCGGAGCTGATGCGCAAGGGACGATTTGATGAAATCTTCTTCGTTGATCTGCCCGATGAGCAGACCCGCAAACAGATATTGAATATTCATCTCAAGCGGCGTGAGATCAAGCCTCAGCTTTATCCGCTGAACCAGATTGCCGCCGCGACCGACGGGTTTTCGGGTGCCGAGCTGGAGCATCTGGTGGTTGGTGCGCTGTATGCCGCACATGCCGAAGGCGAGACGCTCAATACTGATCACCTGATCGCCGAGATTGACCGCACCCGCCCGTTGTCGGTTGTTATGGCCGAGCCGGTCGCCAAGCTACGCGCCTGGGCAGCCAACCGTACCGTGCCGGCCTGACCTGATTTGCCGCGCGTCTGCGCCGCCATGAAACTCCGCTGGAAGCTGTGTGGAAAAGGTGGTTGACAAATTATGAATGCTAACGTACGATGCAGTTCATACTTCAACTTCCTGACGAACTCGCCATGCTGAAATCGACACTTCTGAGCCTGATCTTCGCTGCCGCCATGCTGTCTGGCTGCGCCAATACATCGCAGCAACGTATCTCTCCAGATGAGCCGCTTGCCGTCAGCGTCGAAGAATTTCGCGCCGAGATGCGCCAGTTGCAGGCTGATCTGAGGGCCGGTGAGCAGGGGCAACTCAACGACAGTGAATGGACTGAATTTAACCGTATCCAGCAGGGGTTGGAACGGGCTCTGGCCAATGTCAGCAGTATTGATGAGTTATCGGTGGATGACCGGGTGAGGCTCTACAATCTGCAGGAGGATCTGGCCGTGCTGCTGGGCGATACGAGAAAAACCGATCAACTCTATTGCACCCGAAACCGACGTACGGGAACGAACATAACGGTCACCGATTGCCGTACTCGCGAGCAGTTGGCTCTGGATCGCCAAGCCAGTGCCGACGAACTAAGAAAATTCCGCGCACGTGACCGTGGTATTGAAGTAGATCAGTTCTAGTCCGAGCTGATTATTTAGCCGGGCCGGGGATCAATCTCTACCTGATTACGCACGTTTCTCAGCTATTCTACAGATGGCTACAATCGTGCTGATCTAGGTTTTGGCGCTTATAGAGCCTTTCGAGCATCCGGTGGTGCCGGGTGCTTCGGGCCGGCCAGGGCGATCGGCACGGTAGATATGCCCGGTTCTGGCTGCCCACGAATACCGGCTGTAAAAAACGGTCGTTATCAGGGTTTCCTGATAATTCCGTGGCCGGCAAAGATGCTGATGGTTCTGAGGAGGCTGCCGCGCCTCGCCCGGCCCGAAGCACCCGACCCCCCCCCGATGCAGCAGACCGAGGGTCTGGAGGGCGGGAAAACCCCACCCCTTGCACCCAACTGCCAGCAAGTGACGCCGCTTGCCGCCTGCCACCAAACCTATCATCCTCTTGCGCGATGGCGGAGGTTTATGTATCAACCGATTTTCAAAGTTTGCCGGACTCCATGGCTTCCGGGCAATTTGCGCGGAATCGGGCTTGGGTGATGAAAGTGTCACCGACCTGCGTTACACTATTTATCTTTCTATCCTGATCAAAAGATAAGTACTGACCATGAGCGCATACCTGTTTACCTCCGAATCCGTCTCCGAAGGCCATCCGGACAAGCTGGCCGACCAGATTTCCGATGCCGTTCTCGACGCTATCCTGACCCAGGACCAGCATGCTCGAGTCGCCTGCGAGACCTTTATCAAGACTGGTGCCGTTGTAGTCGGTGGCGAAATCACCACCTCGGCCTGGGTCGACCTTGAGGACCTGATCCGCCAGGTGGTGGTGGACGTCGGTTACGACTCCTCCCGAGTTGGGTTTGATGGCCATACCTGCTCGGTCATCAATATGATCGGCAAACAATCGCCGGATATCGCCCAGGGTGTCGACCGGGATATTGCCGAGAATCAGGGGGCTGGCGATCAGGGCCTGATGTTTGGATACGCCTCAAACGAAACGCCGGAATTGATGCCGGCCCCGATTTACTATGCCCATCGCCTGGTCGAACAGCAGGCTCGCCTGAGAAAGCTGGCCGACAATCCACTGCCCTGGCTGCGGCCGGATGCCAAAAGTCAGGTGACCCTGCGTTACGTGGATGGCGAACCCCAGGCGATTGATGCTGTGGTCCTGTCAACCCAGCACGACGAGGGCATCAGCCTGGAAGAGATCCGCGAAGGTGTGCGCAAGCACATCATCGATCCAGTGCTGCCGAGCGAATGGCTGCACGACAAGACCCTGTTCCACATTAACCCGACCGGCAAGTTCGTGATTGGCGGTCCGGTCGGTGATGCCGGCTTGACCGGGCGCAAGATTATTGTGGACACCTATGGCGGCATGGCCCGCCACGGCGGCGGGGCTTTCTCCGGCAAGGACCCGTCCAAGGTTGACCGCTCAGCGACGTATGCGGCGCGTTATGTGGCCAAGAATGTGGTTGCCGCCGGGCTGGCAGACAAGTGTGAGCTACAGGTCAGCTATGCGATTGGTGTGGCTGAGCCGACCTCGATTTCAGTCACCACCTTCGGCACCAACAAGATTCCCGAAGAGCAGATCGAGAATCTGATTCGCGAGCATTTCGACCTGCGTCCCTACGGTATCTTGAAAGCGCTGGATTTGCTCCATCCGATGTATCGCCAGACCGCCACGCACGGCCACTTTGGCCGTCATTCCGAACCGACCATGACACGGGTCGTGCGAGATGGCAAGCAATTCGAGGATCACTACAACACCTTTAGCTGGGAGCGCACCGACAAGGCTGCGGCCTTGCGCCAGGCTGCCGGACTCTGACATCCTCGGGAGGCAATCAGGCCTCGCCACTACCACACTGAATTCAGACTTGAACCGAAACTAATTTAAGGAAATGATTATGAGTGCCAATGCTTCAGACGTGACCAAGGGTGTGCTGTTCGACGACAGCATTGCCTCGACCGAAAACGACTATTTCGTTGCCGATCTCAGCCAGGCGGCCTATGGTCGCAAGGAAATCGAGATTGCCGAAACCGAAATGCCTGGTCTGGTGCAGACCCGAGAAGAATTTGCCAAGGATCAACCGCTCAAAGGTGCCCGTATTGCCGGCAGCCTGCACATGACCATTCAGACTGCGGTTTTGATCGAGACATTGATTGAACTGGGCGCTGAAGTCCGCTGGGCATCCTGCAATATCTACTCGACCCAGGATCATGCCGCAGCGGCGATGGTCGAGCGCGGTATCCCGGTCTTTGCCTTCAAGGGCGAAAGCCTGGTCGAATACTGGGAATTCACTCACCGCATTTTCCAGTGGCCGGACGGCGGTACCGCCAACATGATCCTGGACGATGGTGGCGATGCCACCATGCTGCTGAATCTGGGTTCCCGGGCTGAGGAAGATCCTTCGGTACTGGATCATCCGGGCAGCGAAGAAGAACGCGCCCTGTTTGCCGCGATCAAGAAGCGTCTGGCATCCAACCCCGGCTGGTACACCGAGGCATTGAAGAATATTCAGGGTGTTACCGAGGAAACCACCACCGGTGTCAATCGCCTGTATCGCATGCAGAAAGAGGGTTCGCTCAAGTTCCCGGCCATCAACGTCAATGACTCGGTGACCAAGTCCAAGTTCGACAATCTGTATGGCTGTCGTGAGTCGCTGGTCGACGCCATCAAGCGCGCCACCGACGTCATGATTGCCGGCAAGACCGCCATCGTGTGTGGCTACGGTGATGTGGGCAAAGGCTCGGCACAGTCGCTGCGTGCTTTGTCGGCCAATGTCTGGGTGACCGAAGTTGATCCGATTTGCGCTTTGCAGGCAGCCATGGAAGGGTATCGTGTCGTCAATCTGGAAGATAAGGGCATTGTCGAGGCGGCTGATATCATTGTGACCGCGACCGGCAACTACAACGTACTCAATCACGATCACTTGCTGCGCCTGAAAAACGAAGCCATCGTTTGTAATATTGGCCATTTCGACAATGAAATCGATGTCGCCAGCCTTGAGCAGTACGAGTGGGACGAGATCAAGCCGCAGGTTGACCACATTACGTTCCCGGACGGCAAGAAAATCACGCTGCTGGCACGTGGACGTCTGGTCAATCTGGGCTGTGCGACCGGCCATCCGAGCTTCGTGATGTCCAATTCCTTCACCAACCAGACCCTGGCCCAGATCGAGCTGTGGAAGAACGGCGACCGTTATGGCAATGAGGTCTATGTGTTGCCCAAGCACCTGGATGAGAAAGTCGCTCGTCTGCACCTTGATCGCATCGGCGCTCGCCTGACCGAGCTCAAGGCCGAGCAAGCCGACTACATCGGGGTTCCGGTCGAGGGGCCCTACAAGCCGGATCATTACCGCTACTGACAGGTGACGGGTTAAGGGGCCAAGAAGTAAAAGGGTCAAGAGGTTAAAAGCTTTTCCTCTTAGCCCTTTGGCCCATTAGTCTTCTTTGCCCAACTCCTCTCAATCCTCCTGCGGCAATTCCGTCAAGGACCTTACTCCATGACAAACTCCACCCCCCAACTCAGCTTCGAGTTTTTTCCACCGAAGAACGATGACATGGTGGAAGCTTTTGCGCGCGCACGTGACCGGCTGGCGCGATTGAAGCCGGAATACATGTCGGTGACGTTCGGCGCTGGAGGTTCCACGCGTTCGCGTACGCGCCAGACCGTATTCAATATCCAGCGCGAGACAGACGTACCTGCGGCACCCCATATCTCCTGTATGTCGGAAGATATCGACAGCATTCGAGAGCTCCTGGATGCCTATCGTGAGGCGGGTATCCAGCGTCTGGTCGCGCTGCGCGGTGACCGGCCGTCGGGAGGTGGTTCCGGGGCGCTGGATTACGCCGTTGATCTGGTTTCGTTTATTCGCCAGCATTACGGCGACCAGTTCCTCCTGGAAGTCGCCTGCTACCCGGAGCATCATCCGGAGTCGCGCTCTCCAAGTTCCGATATCGATCATTTCAAAGCCAAGGTCGATGCTGGGGCCGATAGTGCGATTACCCAGTATTTCTTCAATCCGGACAGTTACTTCCGCTTTGTTGACGAGGCACGCCAACGCGGGGTCGAGATTCCGATCGTGCCGGGAATCATGCCGATTACCAATTATTCACGGCTGGCCCGCTTTTCCAAAATGTGCGGCGCGGAAATTCCGCTCTGGATCAAAAAGCGCATCCAGGCCTGGGAAGAAGCGGGCGATGAGCAGTCACTGCTCCAGTTCGGTGAAGAAGTGGTCACCGACTTGTGCCGCAAGCTGCTGGACGGTGGCGCTCCCGGCCTTCATTTCTACACCCTGAATCGTTCCAAATCCACGCTCGCCCTGTGCAAGAACCTCGGACTTGGAGAACAGACCGAACAATCCACCCGTTCCGTCCGCGAGGCTTGAAGAGTAGCGGACATCGCGCATCGGGTACTGCCGGGCGGCTGGGACTAATCGCCTTCCCTGGAAATCATCGGCGGCTGGTGTGGGTCGGCGGGCAGGCGGATTTCGATCGGGGCGCAGCAGGTTCTGCAGTCCTGCACAACGGTCTGACCGGCTTCTTCGGGTTCGAGATCCACGTGATTGATGTCACCACACCACGGGCAGGGAAACTGATGGGACTCAAGCAGCATCAGTGCGTGTTGTGGTCGCTATCCGATGCTTCGTCGCGGTAGATTCCGATTTCCTGGCGACCGTCGCGGTGAATGGCGGCGCGGTACATGCCGGTGGTATTGAACGGCGTGCTGATCCGGCCGTGGCGATCAATGGCGATTACGCCGCCGCTGGCGCCGGCGTTTTTAAGCACGATGTTGACTACCTCATCAGAAGTTTGCGCCAGCGGTCTTGCGGTGTAGGCCATGCGGGCGCAAATGTCGTAGGCGACTACGTAGCGGATAAAGAATTCGCCGTGGCCAGTGGCCGAAACCGCACAAGTCTGATTGTTGGCGTAAGTACCGGCACCAATGATCGGAGAATCACCCACCCGGCCCCAGCGCTTGTTGGCCATGCCGCCGGTCGAGGTGGCTGCCGCAAGATTTCCACTGCGGTCAATGGCGACGGCGCCGACGGTTGAATACCAATCCTCGGACAATTGGGTCGATGCTTCGGATTCGGACTGGATGGCGCGCAGTTGATCGCTGCGAAAATCGGTAATAAACCACGCGTCGGGTTTGATTTCCAGATCAAACTGCCGGGCAAACACTTCGGCCCCTTCACCCATCAACATCACGTGAGGCGAGTCGGTCATGACCCGCCGGGCCGCGTCGATGGGGTGGCGCAGCCCGGTAACGCTGGCCACGGCACCGGCTGCCAGCGTAGCACCGTCCATGATGGCCGCATCCATCTCGACCCGGCCGGCTTCAGTCAGAACGGCACCTCGGCCGGCGTTGAATTCCGGTGTATCCTCCATAATCCGGATCGCTGCCGTGACGGCATCGAGGCTGGTACCCCCGTCACTCAATACGGCATGACCGGCTTCGACGGCCTGCTTGAGTGCGGCACGGATCGCCTGCTCACGCTCCGGTGTCATCTGGTCGGGCGTGATGGTGCCGGCACCGCCATGAATGGCAATGGCTATCGGGCTTTCAGTCATGGCGTGTGGGGTAAAAAAAAGCAGTGCCGCGAGCAACAGGGTTTGCTTGATCATGAGTAGAGAATCTCGTCTTTGCAGGCATATGGGCGAAGTTTAGCACGGGGTTATACTACCGTCTGTTGTCTGCACTGGAGAAGGTCGATGGCGTTCACGATTTCACTGTTTTACACGGGCCTGCTTGGCCTGATTCTGATCGCATTGTCGTTGCGCGTAGTGTCGCTAAGGCGAAAGCATCAGGTTGGCATAGGTGCCGGCGGCAACCAGACGCTGGAGCTGGCTGTGCGTGCTCATGGCAATTTCTGCGAATACGTACCGCTTGGCGTCGTTTTGCTGTTGGCGCTGGAGGCCTCGGCCGCGCTTCCTGCGACCATTCTTCACGTTCTGGGGGTTGCCCTGGTGGTTGGTCGGCTGCTGCACGGCTTTTTTGGCCTGAACCGATCGGCCGGTTCATCACAGGGGCGGATTATCGGTACGCTATTGACCTGGCTGATGATTGCCTCAAGCGCGCTGCTGGCGATTGGTATGGCCCTGGGTCGCTGGTTCTATACGCTGAATTGACAGGATTGCAGATCAGTCAGAATTGGCGCGTTTTGACCAGTACAAGGCGGCATAAATCTTGGGGTCCAGAGCCAGTCCCGCCTCGCGCTGCTGATCCAGCCAGGAATCCATTCGATCCTGATCAATGGCATGTACGATAATATTTTCGCTGGCAGTGCCGCCACCGGGTCCGACCTGCTTGAGATCTTCGGCAAGCACAAACACGGCATTTTCGTCGCTCATGCCGGCCGAAGTGGGGCAGCGCATGATTTCACTTAACCGGCTTGCCCGCCAACCGGTTTCCTCCTCCAGTTCGCGTCCGGCGGCGTTCATCAGGTCTTCGTCTTCGCTGCCGCTTTCATCGCCAACCAGACCGGCGGGCAGCTCGATGGTTCGACCGCCGATGGGCTCGCGGTGCTGCTCGACCAGCAACAACTCGCGGCTCGGTGTCCAGGCCACCATCACAACAACCGGATGACGCCGATGAATATATTCCCAGCCGTTGCGCGAGCACATGGTCAGATATCGGCCTTGGTAAAGCGATTCGGGGCTGGCTTCTGGTAGCATGCGTGGGCTCCACTCGGTGCTGATTGGGAACGAATCGGTATCCGGATAGTCCGAATCCCCGTCAACTCCGAAGAATACAGGACAAACAATGATACTCAAGTGTTTTGGTCAATGGCTGGCTGCTGCTTTGCTGATGATGGCTGCGACTGCCCAGGCGCAGGACGAGTCAACAGACAGCCCGGAACGGCCACCATTGAATGAGATGCCGCACTCGTTCCAGATCGCCTTCTGGCTGAATCAGGCGGCACTGGCCTTCGATGATCAGGATTACGAGGACTGGGCCCGTGCGACGGAAAAGTTACACGCTCTGCGCCCCTACAACCAGGATTTCATGACCCACCTGGTGCGCGCCTATGCGCATCAAGAGCAGTTCAGTGAAGCTTACAACATGATGCTGATGATGCAGCAGCAGGGACTCGCCGAGGACTGGTCGCAATACGCCGAACTGGAACCCATGCGAGGACATCGCCTGTACCAGCATCTGGCTGAGTTGATGCAAAAGGCGTTTGAGTCGTTTGGAGAGGCAGCGGTCTTTTCGGCCATTGAAGATGTTGTCATGCCCGAGGCACTGGCGCATGATCCAGAAAGCGGCCGGTTTTTTCTCGGAACCGTTCGTGAGGGGCAGATCCTGACGTCGACCGACGGCCAGGCCTGGGAGGTTTTTGCCAGCCCCGACACGCATGAAGATCTGAAGGCTGTCATGGATATCAAGGTCGATCAGCAACGAGGTCACCTTTGGGTTGCCACGGCGGCTTTGACCCAGTTTCGCCGATATCGGCAGGCCGACAAGGGCCGTACGGCGCTGCTGAGACTGGATCTGGAAAGCGGTGAACTGTTGTCCACCCATCGCATTATCCCGGATCGCAATCCGCATGCATTCGGGGCGCTGGCCATCAGTCCCTCCGGCACCGTGTTTGCCGCCGATTCCGCAACACCGATGATTTACAAACTCGAGCAGAACGAAACCAATCCCCAGCCATTTTTTGGTCATCCCAACTTTGCCAGTATTCGCGGAATCGTCCTTTCTGAAGATGCCAGCAAGCTTTACATGTCCGACTATGAGGTGGGAATCTTTGTCGTCAATACCGACGACCCGACCCGGGCCTGGAAGCTGGCGGTGCCGGAAAACCTCAACGAAGGTGGCATTGACGGACTGTATCGCTGGGGTGAGTATCTGGTTGGGATTCAAAACGGTATCAGCCCGCAGCGAATCCTGCGTCTGAGGCTGGGCGATGATGGCCTTGGCGTGATTGAAGTGGCCCCGCTGGTGGCAGCATTACCCGAGTTTGATACCCCGACTTTCGGCACCATGGTTGACGATGAACTCTACTTTCTGTCCGGCAGTCACTGGCATCACGTCAACGCGCGTGGACAGCGCACCGGTACCCGGTTACCCGATGTCAGCATCATGCGCACCGAGGTTGATTCGGCAAAAGTGCTTGGCGTGGGGCAGGAAATGCTGGAGGAATTGCTGCGCCGATCCGAGCAGGGGCGCAATGATGCCACGAACGACAACGGCTGAGTCAGCTGATCGCTGAGCGGTGGCGATGGAGCCGTTCGCGCAAGGGTTTTCCAAACCCCAGGCTGTCGAGCAAGGCATCAAGCAGGTCGGCGTTGCCATTGGTGCGCTCGATCGCCGGATTTTTCCCCAGTGTTTCGATCGCCGCCTCCAGGCCAGTGAGCTGACGGGCCAGCCGGGCGGTACCTTCGTGTTGGCGCAGCTTGGCAGCCAGAGTTTTGGCCCCTCGAATATGTAACCAGGCGATCTCATCCAGGCGGCTGTACAGCTGGTCCAGATCACCGAAATGGGCCAGCAGGGCAATGGCAGTTTTCGGGCCCACGCCAGGGACACCTGGTATGTTGTCGACCGCGTCACCGGTCAAAGCCAGAAAGTCGGCGATTTGATGCGGGTGAACGCCGAAGTGCTGGTGAACGCCAGCGGCATCAAGGCGACGGCGGCGGGCAAAGTCCCACCAGTGATCACGGTCTCCGACCAGTTGCGCCAAGTCCTTGTCGCCGGTCACCACACAATAACTCTTTTCCGAGCGCCGACAGCAGGCAGCCAGGGTGGCGATCAAATCATCGGCTTCAAAGCGATGATCCGAGTAAACCGGCAGGCCGGTGTGCCGGGCCAGGTCCTTGCACCAGGCAAACTGGCGCTGGAGTTCCTTGGGTGCCGGTTCACGATTGGCCTTGTAGTCGGAATAAATTTCGTTACGAAAGGAGCTGGTCAGTGACTCGTCGAATGCCACGGCGATTTGTCTGGCATCGGTTTCTTCGATCAGTTCGCACAAGAACCGGGCAAAGCCATAAACCGCATTGGTGGGCTGCCCGGCATGGTCGGCAAACCGGTCCGGCATTGAAAACCAGGCACGAAAAATGTAGACGCTGGCATCGACCAGCAAGACAGGTGCTTGCGATTGATTCACGTCAAGCCGAAACGGTTTTGCCCAGGCGTTGGCGCAGGATCGAGTGGCGGGGAAAGTGGGCCACCAGGAATTCCATCTGGTCAGCCAGGATCTTGCGGCCCTGCAGGTAGATGTATTCGGCATGGGTGGGCGCAAACGGGATAGCCAGCAGCTGCATCCCGGCCTGCTCAGGCGTGCGCGCTGCCTTGTGATTGTTGCAACGCTTGCAGGAAGTGACCACATTCTCCCAGCTGTCGACTCCACCCTGGGCGAGCGGCTGAACATGATCGCGTGACAGATCACGCTCCATAAACCGATTGCCGCAGTACAGGCACAGGTTTTCATCGCGCCGAAACAGGGCCCGGTTTGACAGTGGTGGGGTATAGCGGTCGTAAAATCGGTGCGCGTTGGGATGCGACCCGTGGGTGGCCACGATGGCGTTGATCGGAATCTCCGTGCGTCGGCCGGATCGGGCGTTGATCCCGCCATGCAGATGATAGAGGACCCGACCCAGCGAGTAACAGACCTGGTCGAGCACGATCAGCTTGACCGCATCCTGATAGCCGATCCATTCCAGCGGCATGCCGGTGGCATCGGTCCTGAGAACTTGTTGATCCAGCGTCAACATTTTGTGCTCCGTGACTTTTTTCTACCCAAGATATTGGGTTTGTGTTTCAGTCGCAAGCCTTACTTATGGCTGCATATGACCATCGTTTTGGACCAATTGCAAGTCGGTCTTGCTACAGTAATCTGAAATATCCATGACCTGTGGTCAAAAATCGGGCGAAACCGACCTGTGGCAAGCGTTGTCATAGGTCAGGTCTGATCCAGTCCACCTCCAAGGAATCATTGATGATATTGCGCTGTTCTGCTGTGTTTCTTGTGCTGCTATCGAGTTCGTTGTGCCTGGCAGCGCTGCCGGCTGAAGTGGATGGTCGTCCACTGCCCTCGCTGGCCCCGGTGCTTGATCAGGTGACTCCGGCGGTGGTCAATATTTCGACCCGAACGCGAGTGCAGGTTCGCAGTAGTCCATTTTCCAATGATCCGTTTTTTCGCCGCTTTTTTGATTTTCCCAGCATGCCGCGCGAACGTATTCAGCAGTCCCTGGGCTCTGGCGTGGTTGTGGATGCCGAGAACGGGTTTATCGTGACCAACAACCATGTGATTGATGGAGCGGACGATATTGCCGTGACCCTGCAGGACGGTCGTGAGTTTGTCGCCGAGTATATTGGCTCGGATCGCGATACCGATCTGGCGGTGATTCGGATTGACGCGCAGAATCTGGCTGAATTGCCCTTGGCCAATTCTGACCAGTTGCGGGTTGGCGATTTTGTGGTGGCCGTGGGCAATCCGTTCGGGCTGGGTCAGACGGTGACTTCCGGCATCGTCTCGGCGCTGGGCCGTTCCGGCTTGCGTGGCCTTGAATATCAGAACTTCATCCAGACCGATGCCTCGATCAATCCGGGTAACTCCGGCGGTGCGTTGATTGATCTGGCGGGCCGCTTGATCGGTATCAACACAGCGATCTTCACCCCATCTGGTGGTAATGTCGGTATTGGTTTTGCCATTCCGGCCAGCACGGCTCATCACGTTATGGCTCAATTGGTTGAGTACGGTGAAGTCCGACGCGGCAGTCTCGGCATCGAGGTTCAGGATCTCAGTGCTGAGTTGCGCGATGCCCTGGAAGTGAACATTCAGGCAGGTGCCGTCATTACCCGTGTGCTCGATAATTCGGCACTGGCCAAAGCGGGTCTGCGTCCCGGTGACGTGATCGTGGCGATTGATCGTCGCCAAGTCGGCAATTCCCAGGGGCTGCGCAACATCGAGGGCCTTCTCAGCGTTGGTGCCGAGGTCGAGGTCGACTACCTGCGCGACGGTCGCGAGCGCCAGGTTCGGGTCCGGATTGAA
>CAZFYM010000015.1:37585-54402 GCA_964523755.1 uncultured Wenzhouxiangella sp.
CGCCTGGATGAGCGGCTTGACGGGGTCGTTCTGGTCCGCCTGCCGGCAGGAACCCGGGCGCTGGGTGCATTGATCGAAGAAGTACGCCGTAATAGCAGCGCCTGGGAAGCCGGCTTGCGGCCAGGTGATGTCATCGTCGCCATCAATCGCCAGACCGTGCGCTCCCTGAGTGAGTTGCGAGGCCAGTTCCCGATCAACAGCGAACGCGAACTGGCGCTGGAAATCCGGCGACGGGGCGTCGCCTACCTCGCCATCCTGGAGTAAGAAACCGCAAAATCCTTATGTCGCAAAGCAGCAAAGCAGCCAAGAAAAGAAATCAAATAATTTTTCTCTTATCTTTGTTTCTTTGCTGCTTCGTTGCTTCGTGACATAAATATTTTTCAATCTCCGTGAACCCTGCTCCCTGCTCCTTGAACCTTGAGCCTTGTTTTCAAAACTTCATCATCTTCAGCGGATGGGTCTCAAGTTCGCGGCGTCGAGCCTCGTCGGCCAGTGCTTCGCCGACGGTTTTCAGGGCGCACAGGCGCGCGTAGCGCTTGGAATTGGCGGGGATGATGGTCCACGGGGCGTAGTCGGTGTCGGTGTGGGCGAACATGTCCTCGGCGGCCTGGATATAGTCATCCCACTTGGCCCGGTTGCGCCAGTCCTCGTCGGTCATTTTCCAGGCTTTGTACGGGTCGGCCAGGCGGGCTTCGAAGCGTTTCAACTGTTCATCCGGGTCAATCTGGAACCACAATGAGCACAGAATCACGCCATCGTCGACCAGCATGCGTTCGAACGCGTTGATTTCCTCGTAGGCTTGCCGCCAGCGCTGCGGCTCGGCAAAGCCTTCCACACGCTCGACCAGAACCCGGCCATACCAGGATCGATCAAAAATCACCAGCTCCCCGGGTGCCGGGATTTTGCTCCAGAACCGGTACAGGTAGTGCTTTTCCTGCTCCCGCAGATCAGGTACGCCGATGCGGTAGACCTTGTAGCCGCGTGGATCCAGTCGCTTGAGCAGCCGGCGAATGGCACCGCCCTTGCCAGCGGCGTCCATGCCCTCAATATTGACGATCATGCGGGCACCATCACGCAAAACACTCTGCTGCAGACTGAGCAGATCGAACTGCCAGGCTTGCAGCGCCCGCTTGTATTCGTCACTGTCCAGATTCTGGCTCAGATCCAGTTCGCCAAGTCGATTCATGCTAAGGGTCGGTGGCTTTTCAGATCCAAAGAATAACAGCAAGGGTTGCCAGAGAAACCCCAATGTCATATCCAGCCGTTAAAATGCCAACTGCCTGAGGGGTTTATTCTTTCATTACGGGATTTTCATGATGTTTTCAAACGGTTTTCGCGCGGTGCTGTTCACGCTTTTCCTGTCGCTGGCTTATTACCCGGTTATGGCCGGAACGCTCACGACCTGGTTTTCAGAAGATTTCAGCACCTTTACCGGCAGTGGATTTTCCGCCATGCCAGCAGCCGGACAGCTTGATTCCAACCGCTGGCGCGCGCTGGGTTTTTCCGACGGTAATGGCAGCTTTGGCGGTGAGCACGTTGGCGGCGATTTTGCTCGCGGCAGCTCGACCGGCGCTGTTACAACCGGCGGAACCTACGCATTCAATACCGGGGTATCCACGATTCTCGGCGTGCAGCCCGGCGGTTCGGATTTCACGCCCGGCAGTTTCGATCTGCGCCTTGAGAACAACAGCGGTGAAACCATCCAGGCCATCGATATCAGCTACCTGATCTGGGTGTTCAACGATCAGGGCAGGGCCAATTCGCTGAATCTGGCCTTTTCCTTCGATGATGTGACCTATACGCCGGTACCCGAACTGGATTACGTTACACCAGAGGCTGCCAGCCCCTCACCGGTTTCCTGGTTCAGCGTTGATCGCGCAGTGACCTTGACCGGTCTTGGTCTGGCTGCGGGCGAGTTTTTCTACCTACGTTTCCTAAGCGATGATGTCAGCGGTAGCGGGTCGCGCGACGAACTGGGTATCGGCGATATCCAGATAGACATCGTGCCACCACCCAGTTTGGTGCTGGACAAGACCGGACCGCTGACGGCCATGGAAAACGACACGCTGGTTTATGACTTGCTGGTGTCAAACCTGACCGATGAACAGACACTGACCAACGTGGTTCTGACCGACATCTTGCCGGCCGGAGTAACCTTTGTTGCCGATACCAGCGGCGTGACTCCAACGGTACCGGTGGCAGGCACCTACGAATGGGTACTGGGGGATCTTGATGCCGGTGAAAGCATCGGCTTCGAAGTCACCGTCACGGTTAATAACAATGTCGCCCCCATTGATCTGGTCAACCAGGCCGAGGTCAGTGCCGATCTGAACGGCAAACCGGTTTCCGATCAGGCCGAGTGGATCACCGGCGTGTTTGAGCTGGTCACCATTCAGGACATTCAGACTGTTGCCGACCCGGAGACCAGCGATGCCTCGCCACTGCTGGGCCAGACGGTATTTACCGCCGGCATCCTTACCGCAGCACCCGGCGAAATTTCCGGGCCGGGTGTGGCCGTGATTCAGAACGCGCAGGGTGGCCCGTTCAGTGGACTGGTCGTTGACGCCGATTTTTCCTCGCTGACCCTGGCGCGTGGCGACGAAATTCGCGTACTGGGCGAGGTTGTCGAGTCGTTCGGCCTGACCCGTCTGAATGCCAGTTCGGTGGAGCTTGTGGGCTCGCCCGGCGTACCGGATGCGGAAATCCTGACCACGGCTGATCTGGCCGAGCAGTCGCCGGCCGTTTCGGAACAGTGGGAAGGCGTTCTGATTGAATTCCGGGACGTGGAAGTGACCGCCGAGCTGAGCTTTGGCGAATGGCAATTTGACGATGGATCGGGCCTGGCCCGTGGCGACGATGAAGGCAGTATCTCGATCGAGCCTGCCGTGGGAGACGAATATGCCTTTATCCGCGGCATCGGCTGGTTCTCGTTCAGCAACTATAAGCTACAGCCGCGCAACAATGCGGATATCGATTTTGTGCCAGAGGTTTTTGAAATTTCAGAAATCCAGGGTGAGGGTCTGCGTTCGCCGTTCGCCCCGGCAAGCGGCAACGATCCGGGCCAGGTGGTGCGCACCGAAGACAATATCGTCACTGCACTGGCAAGCAATGGCTTTTTTATTCAAATGCCGGATGAGCGTGACTCCAGCAATTTGCCGCTGGCCTCGCGCGGACTGTTCATCTTCACTGGCTCCGAGCCAACAGTCATGGTTGGCGATCGGGTCAATGTCAACGGCCCAGTGGTCGAGTTTTTCGATTTCACCCAGATTGGCAACCCGGATGCGATCGAAATCCTGTCCGGCGACAATGCGCTGCCGGCACCGGTTATTTTCGATGCTCTAACGCCATCGCCCGATCCCGAGACGCCAAGCTGCGGTATCAACAACTTCGAGTGCTTCGAAGGCATGCTGGTCTCGGTTGCCGACGGTTTTATTACCGCACCCAATCAGCGCTTCGGTTCGGATCCGATTGCCGAGCCGAACATTACCACCAATGGTCAACGTGCTTTACGTGGTCCCGGAGTCGAGTTTCCAGGGCTTGGAGAGGACTGCCCGAGTTGTCCGGTCTGGTCGGGCGCGCCAGAGGTTTTCGAGATTGACCTCGATCGACTCGGCTTGACCAATCCCACCGTTGCAGCAGGAACGCGTTTCACCGCCACGGGTGTCATCGGCTTCGAATTCGGAGACTATGAGTTGTGGCCGACCGAGTACACCTTGATCGATATTCCCGAGCTGCCGATTGCCGTTCCGGCCAGCTTGCCCGATGAGCTGACCATCGGTTCACTCAATGCCCTCGATTTGTTCGACACCGTGCAGAATGGTCCGCGACCCATCCCGGCCTGCGATGCCGGCTTTATTGCCATTGATCGTCAGGTACCGTCGCCAGCCGAATACGATCTGAAATTGACCAAGCTGGCCCAGACCATTATCCAGGGCTTGCTGCTGCCGGATGTGCTGGCCATGCAGGAAGTGGAAAGTGTGACGACGCTGCAGGACCTGTCCGACAGGATTGCCGTGTTGACCGATGATGGGGTGGTTTATAGCCCGTACCTGGAGTTCGGCAACGACCGCGGCAATATCAACAACGGCTTTCTGGTCAACACTGCTCGTGTGGCGGTCGATGCGGTGACTCAACTGGGTGCCAATGAGTGTCTGTCAACCGACAACACACCGCTGCATGATCGTCCGCCGCTGCAACTGGAGGCACGCTTTGTTGCCGATGGGGCCGACTGGTCATTCGTGGTGATGAACAACCACCTGCGTTCGCTCGGTAGCATCGATACCAGTGCCAGGACCCGTCTCAAGCGCCACGAGCAGGCACAGTCAATTGCCGCCAAGGTTCAGGCTCTTCAGGCCAGCGATCCGTTGCTGCCCATTGTGCTGGTCGGCGACAAGAATGCCTTCCAGTTCTCCGACGGTTACGTCGATGTCGTGGGTCTGATCAGCGGCAATGCCAACCCGGATGAAAACTTCGTCAATATTGAAAATGATGGCGTCCCGGGCTTCAACTCCGACAACCTGGTATCCCCGGCGCTGATCAGCCCGCTGGACAGCTTGCCGGAAGAACAACGCTACTCGTTCATATTTCAGAGCGTATCCCAGGTGCTCGACCATGCCCTGCTCAGCCAGTCGGCCAATCGTTACTTAAGCGATTTTGGCTACATGCGCGGCAATGCCGACTATTGGCTCGGCTTCGAAAACGATGAAGCCAGCGTGGCTCGTTCCTCCGACCACGACGGCCTGGTTGTCATCCTGGAACCCGGCCGCGATATCGACACCCTCTTCAACGACCGCTTCGAAGCGAAGTAGTCGCAAGCGCGACAAGGGGAGAAGGGGAAGAGGACAGAGGACAAAGGACAGAGGATGGCGAAAGGGCGAAGTAAAGGCTTCCTTCTTACCTCTCCCCTTTCCCCATCTTGTCGCTCCAAGTGTAAGGCCATCCCGGCCCCTGAAAGCATGGCTGAGGTCTACGCATAATCAGGAACCTTTTTGAAGGCTCTGCTATGATTTCGTCTCTGCCGGACTTGTTGGCGACAGGTAGTCAAGGAGTATGTGATGGGATTGTTTGATTTTGTCGGTAACGCGGGCAAGAAGCTGTTTGGCGGTGGAAGCATTGACGAGAATGCCGTGCGCGAGCATTTACTGACACTGGGCCTGAAGGTCCGTGCGCTGTCGGTGATTGCTCACCAGGAAAAAAAGATGGTGTCGCTGGTCGGCAAGGTGGATTCGCTGGAAGACAAGGAAAAGCTGATCATCGCTGCGGGCAATCTCAGTGGTGTGGAAAAAGTCGATGATCGCCTGAAACTGGTTGGCGCGGAATCCTCTGGCCCGGTGCCAGACGCATCAGCCGACCTGCCGCAGGCCGATGATGCCGAGGACCCGTCCGAACCCGGTGCCGAGGAATCACCGACTTCGCAGTTCTATACCGTTCAGTCTGGCGACACGCTGGGTGCGATTGCCAAGCGCTTTTACGGCAGTGCCGGCAAGTACCCGGTGATCTTCGAAGCCAACCGCCCAATGCTCACCGACCCGAACAAGATCTATCCCGGCCAGGTCCTGCGCATCCCGAACGAATAAATCCTTATGACGCAAAGCAGCAAAGAAGCAAAGAAAAACAAAGGCTCATTAACTTTGCTTCTTGGTTGATTCGCTGCTTCGCGTCCAAAAGATTGTCTTGCTTTTACCGCAGTTTGCGGCTGTAGGCAGGGGCCACCAGGGTGGCGTTAACCAGAAGTTGGTTGAGGCCGTCGAGGTAAGCGCGGATGGCCGGGTCTTCGGTGAATCCGATGACCTGACCGCGGCCCAGTGTCTGGATGACGACATAGGGTTTGTAGGCCAACTGCTGGCGGTTTTCATCCCACAGATAACCGCTGGACAGAATGTCGTCCGGACCGGCGTAACGGGCAACGGTGTCGCCCTGGTCGCGTTTGAGCGGCTGAAAGATCCGGTTACCCCTCAGCAGCACGTTGACGCGCTCGGCAACCCCGGCAGCCAGCCAGTGCTCGGAATCAACCTCAGCCTTGACCAGCACTCCGGAGACATTATCCGGAGGGGTGTCGGTCGCTTGGCTTAGAGCTTCCAGTTCGTCCGGCGTTTCGATGATGATTCCAGGAACTCGTGCAGATTTCTCTTTTTCCGTTTCCGAAGAAGAGGCTTCGATGGCCAGATTTTCAAGACGAAAGGCGAGCAGGTCGACATCGGGATGGGCGGCCCACTCTGTGGCACCGGCGAGGGTGACCAGAGTGCCGCCGTCGCGAACCCAGCCAGCCAGGTTTTCCCGACCGCTGTCCCCGAGCATATTGGTATAGCCGCCGCCCCAGCGCCGTGAATCATCGGGCAGGATGACTACATCGAAGCGACCGAGGTCGGCGCGAGCCAGGGTTGCGGCTCGAATCGGTGTGATCGGATAGCCGATCTGGCGCTCAAGAACAAAGCGCAGCGCGCCGGGAGAGTAGCTGTCGGTAGGCTGGTCCCAGGCCAGCGCGATGCGTGGAGCATAAAGTGTTCGTACTCGATGGCTGCCGAAATTGGGACCGTCGCTGATCCAGCTCGAGTTGACCCCGGTGATTCTGGCTCCGGTCTCGCTGGCCAGGATCCGCAGTTGCTCGGAAAGCTGATCGTCGTTGCCGGTAACCGGAAAGATCAGGGTGCCACTCGGGTAGCGAGTGCCATCATGAACAAATGCCCGTTCATTGATCTGGACGGTTAGCCCGGCACGCAGCGAAGCGGCCAGAAGTCGGGCCGTTGTCTTCGACTGGCCGGCCGCCAGAAAAGCAACGGATGCAAGGGGTTGGCTGAGCAGGCCGGGCGGCTGCTCGTCGGGCTGCACTGGCTTCATGCCATCTGTTGCGACCGCGCGCCGGCATTCCAGGGTATCGATATTGAACATCAGCGGTAGCGACCAGGCGGTGACGTCATAGATTTCGTCAGGCAAGCCACGGGCGCGGCGGCGCTCCTGCTCGGCCAGAAAATCCTCTTCCATGTCAATGCGGGTATCGAGCAGAACGCGCAATTTGCGGTATTCGGGCTGAGCGGCCGGTATGATCAGACTGTCAGCTGACAACTCTCGACCACAGGCGTTGATCGTCTGCTCACTGCGATAGACGTCGATCCCGTGTCGAGCCAGCAGGCCGCCCAGTCGGTCGGCACCACCTTGATCCGCCTGGGCCGGAATCACCCAGCCTGCCGGCCCCTCGCGCCGGGCCAGGTCAAGCGCACTCTGGCGATATTCGCGAAAATCCTGCCACAACTTGTCACGATGCACCGAGACCGTTTCCAGTGTCGCCAGCGAAGCCACCACATATTCGCGAACGGTTTCGGCATAGGTCATCTCGCGCCCGTCCTGCCGCCGCATGACCAGGCCACGAGCCGAACTTTGCTCGTAAGTCATGGCGATGCCGCCATAATAAGACGGCCAGCTGGCACCATAGCCCGGGTAAAAGGCGTCAAAAATCTCGCGCGTGAAATAGGCAAATCCGAAGCGGTCGAACCAGCGTGCATTGTTCTGGCCGAACAGAGCCAGATTATCGCGCTGGGCCGAGGCCAGTAACGGGTTGTAGGGAATGGCCTCCGGGGCAAAGAAGAAGCTTGAGTCCGAACCCATTTCGTGAGCATCAACAAAGGCCAGCGGATACCAGTCCAGCAGCGCATCAACGTGACCGCGGGTTTCGGGCTGGGTAATGGCCAGCCAGTCGCGATTGAGATCGAACAGGTAATGATTGACCCGGCCGGAGGGCCAGGGCTCATCATGCTCGGCGGCCAGGCGGCTGGCTGAGGGTTCCAGACCCTCGGCCATTTCAAACTGGTGAACAAATCGCTCGCGCCCGTCGGGATTCTGCAGTGGGTTGATGAAAACCAGCGTATTGCCCAGTATCTGCTTAACCAGTGCATCATCCTGAGCGGCCAGCAGGTGCCAGGCGGTGACCAGGGCGGCATCGGCCGGCGAAATTTCGTTACCGTGCACCGAGTAGGCCAGCCAGGCTGTGGCCGGAACGCGTGAGATGGCCTGGTCGACAGTGCCCGGGTCATGCCGGTCGGGGCGGGCAATGGTCTGAATGTCGGATCGGATCCGGTCCAGATCGGCCAGTCGCTCCGGCGTTCCGATAATGGCATAAAACAGTTCACGGCCCTGCCAGCTTTCGGCATAAGGAACCAGGCGGATGCGATCCGGAGCGGCTTCGGCCAGCGCCTCAAAGTAGTCACGGATCTGGGCCGGCGAACTGATCCGTTCTCCGGCGGCATGACCGAGCACGGTCTCAAGGTCCGGAATCTGCGGGTTATATCGGGTATCCGGCAAAAAATCAGCGCCATAAACCGGCGCGCCCGACATCCAGAGGGCAGCGAAGAAGGCGTGCAAGCAGTTTGATCGAACCATGATGATGATCCAGCTATGTGATCGGGAGATCGATAGCTTAGCTCAGGCCGCTAGATGAGTGGGCAGCGCTTTCCTTTCTCCCCGTCTCCCCTTCTTCTTCAATCAAACCCTCCACTCCCGCCCTCGGGCGGTTCTACCGCGAGTCGCTGGGCCATCAGCACGGCCTGGGTTCGGTTGGTGACGCCCAGTTTGCGGAAAATGGCGGTCATATGGGCCTTGACCGTGGCCTCTGAAATTTTCAGATCGTAGGCAATCTGTTTGTTCAGCCTGCCTTCGGCCACCATCATCAAGACCCGGAATTGCTGCGGCGTGAGTTCGCCGATGCGCTCAGCGATGGCCAGTTCATCGGGGTGAGTGAGACCATTTTCGTTAGCGTTACCCGGCTGCCAGATGTCGCCGGAAAGAACGGCGTTCAGCGCGTCGCGAATGGCATCGATCGAGGCTGATTTGTGAATAAAGGCAGCGGCACCATGGTCCATTGCCCGCCGAATCACCACCGGATTGCTGTTGGCTGAGATGATACATACCGGCAATGCCGGATGATGAGCGCGCAGATAGATCAGCGCAGAAAATCCCTGGACGCCGGGCATGTGCAGATCCAGTAGCACCAGGTCGGTATGCTCATGCTCGCGTGCAGCCTGCTCCAGTTCGTCCATATTGCCGGCCTCGATAACAGCGACTCCGCCCAGCGCCTTGTCCAGAGTCAGGCCGAGGGCTTCGCGAAACAGCGGATGGTCGTCGGCGACGATGACGGTTCTGGACGCGATGTGGCTGGTCATGTTTGGGTGGCCCCGGGATTCGGGTGATTCGGGTAGGCGCGCAAAGGGGTAGAGGGGTAGAGGATTCATTCCCTGTTCCTTCTCTCCCTCTACCCTTCTCCCCTGAATTTTCACTTGTTCTTCCGCTTGTCAATCAAGTCATCAACTACGGCCGGTTCGGCCAGCGTTGAAGTGTCACCCAGGTTGGCGTAATCGTTCTCGGCAATTTTCCGAAGAATCCGACGCATGATCTTGCCTGAGCGGGTTTTTGGCAGACCCGGCGCGAACTGGATGTAGTCGGGCTTGGCAATTGGTCCGATTTCAGTTCTGACCCATTGGGATAATTCACCGATCAGTTCATCGCTGGCATCGAAGCCGCTTGTCAGGGTGACGTAGGCATAAATACCCTGGCCTTTGACTTCATGCGGAAAGCCGACCACGGCGGCTTCCGAGACGGACGGGTGAGCGACCAGGGCCGACTCGATTTCCGCCGTGCCCATGCGGTGGCCGGAGACGTTGAGTACATCGTCCATGCGCCCGGTAATCCACCAGTAGCCGTCCTCGTCGCGGCGCGCGCCGTCGCCGGTAAAGTAGACGTTTTCGAACGTGGCAAAGTAGGTCTGGTAGAAGCGGTCGTGATCACCGTAAAGCGTGCGCATCTGGCCGGGCCAGGAATCCTTGATGATCAGTGCGCCGTTGGTTGCGCCTTCAAGCTCGTTGCCGTCGGAATCGACCAGCGCCGGCTGAATGCCGAACAAGGGTTTGGTGGCTGAGCCGGGTTTCAGGGCGGTGGCGCCCGGCAGGGGTGAAATCAGGATACCGCCGGTTTCGGTCTGCCACCAGGTATCGACGATTGGGCAACGTCCATCGCCAACCACATGGAAATACCACTCCCAGGCCTGCGGATTGATTGGCTCACCAACGCTGCCCAGGATACGCAGGCTTTTTCGAGAGTGTTTTTTGACCGGCTCGTCACCGTCGCGCATCAATGCCCGGATGGCCGTTGGAGCGGTGTAGAAGCTGTTGACCTGATGCTTGTCGATCACGGCCCAGAAGCGTGCGTTGTCGGGGTAGCTGGGAACGCCTTCGAACATCAGCGTGGTTGCCCGGTTGGCGAGCGGTCCATAGACGATATAACTGTGACCGGTCACCCAGCCGACGTCGGCCGTGCACCAGTAGATGTCACCGGGGCGGTAATCGAACACCAGTTCATGGGTCATGGCGGCATACAACAGATAACCGCCGGTGGTATGCAGCACGCCCTTGGGTTTGCCGGTCGAACCGGAGGTGTAGAGAATGAACAGGGGGTCTTCGGCGTTCATCGGCTCGGGCGGACAATCCGGGTCGGCGGCTGCGATAATCTCGTGATACCAGAGATCGCGCCCCTCCTCGAAGGCCACCTCGCCACCGGTACGGCGGACGACGATGACATGCTCGACCGTGGTGACTTCATCGGACGCCAGGGCCTTGTCGACGTTGCTTTTCAGCGGCACGGACTTGCCCCCGCGCACGCTTTCATCGGCGGTAATGACAATGCTGGACCGGCAGTCGACGATGCGGTTGGCCAGCGCGCCGGGCGAGAACCCGCCAAAAACCACCGAGTGAATGGCCCCGATCCGGGCGCAGGCCAGCATCGCGTAGGCTGCCTCGGGAATCATCGGCATGTATAGAGTGACCCGGTCACCCTTGCTTACGCCCTGGGCTTTCAGGGCATTGGCCAGCCGGCAGACCTGTTGGTGCAGCTCTCGATAGCTGATGTGCCGACTCTGTTCGGGATCATCGCCTTCCCAGATGATGGCGGTTTCATCGGCGTGATCGGCCAGATGGCGGTCAATACAGTTGTAGGCAACATTGAGCTCGCCATCCTCGAACCAGCGAATATGCAAATCATCGCGGGCAAACGAGACATCCTTGACCCTGCTGAACGGCCTGGACCAGTCCAGCCGCTGGCGAGCCTGCTCGCCCCAGAAGGCTTCCGGATCGTTGATCGAAGCCCGATAGATCGCTTCGTACTGGTCGGAATCGACATGCGCCTCGCTCATCGACCCGGGAACTGGATAAATCCTCGACTCTGTCATTGTCCTGGCTACTTCCGCTGCGTTGGATGGTCAGCCCATGATCTTAACAAGGTACGCCCTGAATATCGTATTCGACATTAGTCGCGCCTGCCTCCTCGTGAGCACCCGTGCGACTTTGGTCGTATAGACCAATCGGTAATGGCAGTCTGCATGAAGCACGCAGCATAGTCCGAGTTCGCTGGCCACAATGTCTGATGTGGCCGAATGACAAGGACTATCAAGACGGATTACCAAGACGGTTTATCAAGATCCAAGGAGATTGGGCTATGTTTTCAAATCGAGGGATAAGACAAGTGCTGCTGGTACTGCTGGTACTTTTACTGAGTTCTCCGGCGCTGGCGGATGCGGATCCGGGTGAACGGGAGCGCGCTCTGGAGCAGCGGGTTGCAGAACTGGAGCGCTTGGTCAACCAGCTGCTGATGGAGCGACAAAGCGAGGAGGTCGGACAGGAAGTCGCCGAGGTCAGGCGTGAAGTCACCGAGGTCAACCAGCGGGTTGCGGCAGTCGAGCAGCGACAGCCGGTCGACATCGTGCGCGGGGCAACCCGGTTCAATTTCGGTGGCTATATCAAGGCCGATACCATGGTATCCCGCTACAGCGGTGGTTCGGTACCTTCCCAGAGCCTGATTCGCGATTTTCGGGTTCCAGCCCTTATACCGGTAGGTGGTGATTCATCGACCACGGATGTCGATTTCCACGCCAAGGAAACCCGCTTCAACTTCGGTTTTGCCCACGACACGGACGGCGGCAATGAAGTTTCAGGATTTATCGAGCTGGATTTTCTGACCGGACCGGGTGGCGACGAGCGTATTACCAATTCTTTTAATCCGCGAATTAGGCACGCCTTCATTCGTTACAACAAGCTTCTGGTCGGACAGACCTGGTCGACGTTTTTCAATGTCGGAGCGCTGCCCGAGAATCTTGACTTTGTCGGACCGACCGAAGGCACGATTTTTGCCCGCCAGCCCCAGATTCGCTACACCAGCGGATCGTGGGAGTTGGCGATGGAAAATCCCGAAACCACGATCACGCCATTCGGCGGTGGCGGACGAATCGTGACCGATACCGCCTTTATCCCGGACATTGTCACCCGTTATACCCACAGTGGTGACTGGGGCAATCTCGTCTTCGCCGGTTTGGGTCGACAGCTGTCCATTGACACCGATACCGGCACTGAACGTACGACCGGTGTGGCCTTGAGCATCAGCGGTAAATTCAATCTGGGCCGCAATGATTTGCGATGGATGGTCTCGGGCGGTCCCGGTATCGGGCGCTATCTTGGTCTGAATACGGCCAACGATGCCGTGTTCGACGCCGAGGGTGATCTGGAAACCATTGATGCCTACGGCGGATTTGTTTCCTACCGGCACCTGTGGTCCGATCAGTGGCGTTCGAATTTCACCTTTTCAACCTTTTACGCTGACAATGAAACTGATCTGACCGGCACCGGTGTGACCAAAGAGGTCTACAGCGGTATCGTCAATCTGCTTTACCAGGCCACCCCGCAGCTGCGCTTTGGCATGGAGTACCAGCATTCGCGTCGCGAAATTGAGGCTGGCGACTCTGGCAATATGAACCGACTGCAATTCTCGACGATTTACGCCTTCTAGCAGCCTGTCGGACTTGACCGATCGTAGCGAGGGAACGCCGGTTGGAGTCAGATTTTTCGATCTTTTGAGGCGAATAGTGGACCTATTTAACGAAAAAGAGCGGGAAATCTGGCCCAATCCGGCGTTTCCGCAGTAGATCAGCGTTAAGTCCGACAGGCTGCTAGCCGGTAGTGAGTGTTCGGCGGCAGGCGGAGAGTGGTGCCGCCTGCTCGTCCGTCCGGTTGATCTGCTCCAGAGGATCAAAACCGCTGCCGGGCTTGTTGCTTTCTGATAAGTTTAGGACTGTTTCCTTTGCGGTCGGTGATTGGCGAAGCTGGTGGCAAATCCTCCCACGCTCGAGATGGCGACGGATCGTTCCGACCGGCTGGTTGCGGCCGGTGACTGGACGATTGAGCATCTGGGTACTCTGAGCGATCGGCTGGTCGACCTTCGCCGGCCGGCCGATGTCGTTGATGCCAGTGCCATCGACCGTCTGGATTCGGCCGGCGCGCTGGTCCTGGCGCGGTTTGCACAACGAATGGGTATCTCCCCGGACCGGCTGAGCTTCAACAAGGCCCATCGGGCGCTGTTCGAGGCCGTGGTCGAGGCCGATGCCGACCCGCAGCCGGCGTCTGCTCGTGATCCGGCCTGGCAGCGATTTCTGGAGAGTCTTGGCCGTGGTGTAAGCGGTTTTGGTAACAGTCTGATCATGCTGCTGGGATTCCTCGGTCTTGTCATGGTGACCGCTGCCGGCAGCGTGTTTCGACCTTCGCGCTGGCGCGTGACCTCAACCGTGCATCACATGCAGCAGACCGGTCTGAATGCGTTGCCGCTGGTCTGTCTGCTCAGCTACCTGGTCGGTGCCGTGGTGGCATTTCTCGGTGCCACGGTACTGCGCGATTTTGGTGCCGAGCTGTTCGTGGTGGATTTGACCACGTATGCCTTTCTGCGCGAGTTCGGCGTACTGCTGACGGCCATTCTGCTGGCCGGTCGCACGGCCAGTGCGTTTACCGCCCAGCTTGGAACCATGAAGAGTCGTGAAGAGACCGACGCCATTCGGACCTTAGGACTTGACCCCATTGTTCTGCTGGTATTGCCGCGGCTGCTCGCCTTGCTGGTGGTCATGCCGATTCTGGCCGTCTGTGCCATGGTTGCCGGGCTGGCCGGCGGCCTGACCGTTGGTGTCCTGTCGCTGGATATTCCGTTTGAACTGTTTACCAGCCGAGTGGCCGAGAGCATTGAACTTCGTCACTACCTGGTCGGCCTGGTCAAGGCACCCCTGTTTGCCATGGTTATTGCCCTGGTCGGCTGTCTCGAAGGTTTCAAGGTGGCCGGCACCGCGCAGTCGGTCGGTGAAAGAACCACTTCTGCCGTGGTTCAGAGCATCTCGCTGGTGATTGTGATCGATGCCGTGGCCGCCGTGTTTTTCATGGAGATTGGCTGGTGAACGACCGGGTGATCATCATACGCGGCCTGAGAAACCAGTTCGGTGACCAGGTGATTCACGACAAGCTGGATCTGGACGTCTTGCGCGGCGAAATCGTGGGTGTGGTGGGTGGTTCGGGTACGGGCAAATCCGTGCTGATGCGCGCGATTCTCGGGCTGCGGCCACCCCAGGGTGGCAGCATTGAAGTGCTGGGCCAAAGAGTGGATCATCAGACCGGACATCAGGATCAGCTGCGCCGGCGCACTGGCGTGCTTTACCAGGATGGCGCACTGTTTTCCTCTCTGAGCGTTGTTGAAAACGTGGAAGTGCCGCTAAAAACCCATTGCCCCAGCTTGCCGCGGGCCTTGCGACGTGACCTGGCAGAGCTCAAGATTCGTATGGCAGGTTTGTCGGCTGACGCCGCCGACAAACTGCCTTCGGAGTTGTCAGGCGGGATGCGCAAGCGCGCCGGACTGGCCCGGGCGCTGGCTGTGGATCCGGAGTTGCTGTTTCTGGACGAGCCCACTGCCGGCCTGGACCCGATCGGTGCGGCCGCGTTTGATGAGCTGCTGCTGACATTGAAAAACGCCCTGGGACTGACCGTGTTTCTGATTACGCATGACCTCGATACGCTCTACAGTATCTGTGATCGTGTTGCGGTGGTTGGCGAGCGCCGAATTCTGGTTGTTGGACCGCTGGCCGAGGTTGAAGCATTTGATCATGACTGGGTCCAGGCGTATTTTCACGGACCAAGAGCTCGTGCCGCTCGGCGCTGAAGGAACAAGGAAATGGAAACCAAAGCTCACTATGTATTGATCGGTGCCTTTACCCTGCTGGGCTTGATGTTGCTGGTTGGTTTCGGCCTGTGGAGCGCAAACTACCAGTCTGATGAGGCCTGGCAGGATTATGAAATTCGTTTCGAGCAGGCGGTTTCCGGGCTGTCCGTCGGATCGACCGTGCAATATAACGGCATCAACATGGGTCGGGTCGTTGATCTGTATCTCAACCCGGATGATCCGCGTCAGGTGGTCGCCATCGCGCGCCTTCGTGCCGAGGCACCGGTGCGCACTGATACCGTGGCCCGACTGAGCATTTCCGGTTTGACCGGCGTGGCCTTTATCCAGCTGCGAGGGGGCAGTCCTGATAGCCCGGTTCTCAGGGCACCGGAAAGCGGGGGACTGCCGGTCATTCTGGCCGAGGAATCGGCACTGCAGCGATTGATCGATGCTTCCGAGGATATTGCCAGCACTGCCAGCGATGTCTTGTTGCGCTTGCTGGATATTCTGAGTCAGGACAACGCGGATCGCATTTCCAATACGCTCGACAACCTGGATGCCTTTGCCCAGGCGTTGACCCAGGAAGAGGATCTGATTGGCGCGATGATTCGCAACGCGCACCAGAGTTCGCAGGCGCTGGTGGATGTGCTGAGCAATGCCGATCGTGCCGTTGGCGATGTGGTGGCCGTCATGGAGGGTATTGAAACCCACCTGATCGATCTTCTGCCCGAACTGAGCGAAGACTTGAGCGAGACCCTCAATCAGTTTGCTTCACTGTCGCGGCGTCTGGACAGGGTAATCGCCGACAATGAGCAGGCTCTGTCGGAGTTTGGCACCGAAGGTCTGGGGCAGTTCGGTCCGGCTTTGCAGGAGTTTCGCCTCCTGCTGCGAGAGCTTACGCGTTTGAGTAACCGCTTTGAGCGTCATCCTGTCCAGTTCCTGCTCGGTGGCGATCAGCCCGAGGAGTATCAACCCTAATGACAACGAATCATCTGACCCGCTTACTGCTGCCGTTGATGCTGCTGTTCTTGTTGCCCGGCTGTGCCCTGGTTGGAACATCGGCTCCGCTCAATATTCTTGCCCCGAGCCTGACAGGGATTGATGCCAGCGGATTGGAGGCCGTCGACTGGTCGGTTCAGATTCAGCGGCCGGTCGCTGATCGGATGCGTGAATCGGACCGGGTACTGGTTCGCCGCAGCGCCTCGCGGCTGCAGGTCTTTCCCGGTGCCGCCTGGCTGGACAGTGCGCCGGAAATGTTGCAGTCGCTGATCATCCAAGCATTTGCTGACAGCCAGCGATTTTCGGGGGTCGGTCGCAGCGGCGGAATCCGCACCCGCTATGGACTGTCGACCGAAATCCGGCAATTCGAGGCGGTCGATATTGATGGTGTGCTGCGAGTGGAGATCTCACTGCTGGCCAGTCTGGTCCATCAGCGGACTGGTCGCTCGGTAGCTGCAATGACATTCGCGCAAACCTCACCCGTGAAGGGTTCGGATGTCGATGCGCTGGTTGCCGCGTTCGAACAGGCGCTGAACAATTTGCTGCCCGAACTCCTGGCCTGGGTCCTCGAAGCCGGCACCCAGGCCGAATCGGAATGGACCAACCGCGAAGACCGCCTCCGCCGCGAAACTACCACCCCCGACTAATCACATACGAAGGCGGAAAATGGGTTTCTCGCAGAGCGGGCGGAGGCGCAGAAAAAACGAAGGGGAGAAGAGGACAGAGGACAGAGGACAGAGGTCGGCGAAAGGGAGAAAGGGAGAAGGGGAGAAGGGGAGAAGGGGAGAAGGGGAGAAGGGGAGAAGGGGAGAAGGGGA